>NYVP01000080.1 GCA_002684575.1 Verrucomicrobiales bacterium | reverse complement strand
CCATTCTAGCACCTTATCCAGCATAATTTCATCCTCACGTAATTGATTAGGCACCAAATACAAAGCAGGCCTTTCTGGATGATACATATAAATGGCCAAACCTGAAAATGAGGCCACAAGAAAAATAAATATAATCTGATAAAGAAGCTTCACCTACCTTCTGGATCTAGATCTAGCTATACTAAAGAAAGCCAATTTTCTTTGATGCTTTTTAATTTTACAATCAGTATCGATCTTGATCATTCCAAGCATAGGCGAAGCGGTGCTCAATGGTTTTACTCTGATCTCATATTCTCTNCCAACTTTTAGTTCCTTCCATGAAAATTTAAATCCGTCTCTAGAACAAGTAACGTTTTGAATTTTTATAGGGTCAGCGTGCGGAACTTTCATATAAAAAACTTTTTCTGAAGGATCTTCATTAACTTTCCACTTGATCAACTCGGGCTCTATCGTGATGACATCAGGAATTGTTAAAATTGCCAATAAAGCATCTCTTGTTTTTTCATTACCCTCTTGTTGACTAATCATTGTCATCGATTTTCTCTGGATACCTGTAAAGCTTCCAATCGAAAAAATCGCCTTGAGCTGACCTTGCTCCCCAGAACTGTATATTTCCTTATCGGTCTTTGCACTGAGGCAAGAACAGGTCAAATCAACATCAATTATTTTCACAGCTGTGGAACCTTCGTTTTTGAAAGGAAAAATAAACGTGACCTTTTCCTGATCTGCAGCAGCGGTAATTTCAATTTCTTTGTTCTCAAATATAATTTTCCCGAAGGCAAATGAGGGTAAGATAGTTAAAAACCATAAGAGTAGGAGTTTCATTAATAGAATATCTACTATCTTGTGGAAAATAACAACATTCTATATCTTCAGTTCAAGAGGAGGGAGGAAACCACTGATATAACATAAAGTAGACAAGAACCCCTGTAACAGAAACGTAAAGCCATACTGGATAAGTCCACCTCGCTATTCGTCGATGTTTATCAAATCTCCTCCTGATTGCTGGAAGGACAGTCATTATGATCATGGGCAGCGACAATGCCGCGAGAGGGATATGACTAAATAATATGATAAAATAAATTANTCTAGGTAGTCCCCCATGGGTAAATTTGGTTGTGAGATTGGAATAATGATATATGAGATAGCATGTCAGAAATGCGGCCGAAACGACAAGTGCTGTTGCCATACAAATTCCATGAGCCTTTTTGTTTTCCTTTTTTATAAAATAAATACCCGCAACTATGAATAGCGTNGCCGTGGCGTTGAGACTTGCGTTGACTGCTGGTAAATCCTGAACTGTCATTGAGCGGTTATTTTGCTATAATTTTGCCTCATTAAGAGCAAATAGCAATTTATCCCTTAAGACTTCGCTNGAACGTTTGTCGAATGGGTTATACCAACCTTCAATTTTGAGTTCATGGTTAATAAGAGCAACCATTGGTTTGTGAGCAAAAATGTCATCTTCGCTAACTTTCTCAGATTCCTCTTTCTCCTGAGCTGCCAGTGAGAACACATCCAACATGTAATTATTTAATTCATCAGTGTCACCAGTCAAAAACCACCANTTATCAGAGACGAACCCGTGTTTTTCTGAGAAATCCTTTAAATGCTTAGGCGTATCATGAGCTGGGTCCAAAGTCACAGAAACGATGTGTAAATTCTCACTTTCATCAAGGTCTTTTCTAATTTCATCAAGCACCACACAAACCCCCGCGCATTGTCCTGGACAACGGGTAAAAACATGGCTAACGAGCCAGACCTTTCCCTTCAATTCCATTAGTTTTCTAGTCGAACCGTTGGAGTCAATCATGGGAATGTCGCGGCTTACATACCTAGAAACCTCACCCGTTGAGCCAATTTTGTTTCCATAAATTTTAGGAGAGCTGAATTGAAAAAGAATAATAAATCCAGCAACTAGGGTTGCGGCTGTGACTACTAAAACACTAAGTAACTTTGACTCCTTACTCACTTTGATTTTGGGTTGGGTTTTTTTAACTGATTGACTAGATATCTTATNTCATCTTTTAAAGTTGAATCATTCTTTACCTCCCCCTTGTTAATCCCCTCCCAATATACCCCTCTAATGAATGCTTCTTCGTCATTATCCGATTGATACACAAGAGAAATCCTGAGCTCTCTTGCATACAGATCTGTTTCTGTTTGTCTATATTCCTCAGGTTTTTCATGGCCCGGGTACCTAAAGTTCTTATTCATATATTTTCTTATTCTTTCTCTGTCACCGGTAACAAANGTCCATTCGTCTGAAACGTAACCATTTCTTTTTGCAAATTCAGACAATTTTTTTGAAGTGTCTAACTCGGGATCCATTGAAAATCCTACAAGCGATATGTTGCTGATCTCAGGGACTGAATCTCTCATTTTTTTCATTCTATCACATACAGCCAATGCCTCTTTTTCATCCCCAGCATAAAAATATCCNATAAGATAGAACTTTTTTTTGGTGTCAAATAACTCAACACTTTCACCAGTGTGTCCATCTGCACGAAAACGATCTACTGTTCTCAGCATTGGAGGTCTACCATCTCCAAAATCAATAGTTAATTTTTTTAGCCAATTATAATAAACAAGAATCCCTGAAAGCATAATTAAGATCAGCATCCATACAGTCCATGGGTTAACTCTAGGGATATCTTCGCGACTCATTAAATTATATTGTAATACGACTATGATTAGTTGAGAGATTCATGAACTCATTTCAATCCAATAATGAGAATTGCGAGACTCATTGGTAAATATAAAAGCGTATACAAGAATAATCTTTTTGCTTTTTTTTGGGATGGAGACTTCCTGAATTTACATGCCAACAAAAACTTGAATATCGATAATGCCAAGAGACAACTTAGCGCAAAAACATTGATCGAGTTATCAAAGAAAGAGACCANCACAAAAATGACAAGTACAAGGCTAAAAAATATTGCCAAATTTGCGGATTTGTTTCCAGTCTTGTCTCCGTTTGACCACATTATAAATCCAGCTGATTCGTATTGATCACGATACATCCAATTGATTGCAACAAAATGTGGAAGCTGCCATAAAAATAGGAGGCCAAACAAAAAATATGGAGCAAATATTTCAAAGCTTCCATTGGCCCCTGCCCAACCAACCAAAGGAGGCAACGCACCGGATATGGCACCCACTAAAGTATTCAATCCTGTTTTGGTCTTTAATGGAGTGTACANGAACATGTACACAAAAAGTGTTGCGGCGGCAAAGGCACATGCCAAAGGTGTAACTTTAACAGCAAGATGAATTAGCCCAATTGCTGCAAAAACCCATCCCATTAAAAAAGCAACGGCGGGCTTTATTTTTTTGGAGGGAAGAGGCCTCACCGCAGTTCTAGACATTTTAGCGTCAATGTCGATTTCCATCAACTGNTTGAAGATTGATGAGGCTGTTGCCGCGAAGGCACATCCAATTATGGTGTGTAATAATAACCACCAATTAATGACTTCTCCGTTAGATTTTGATGCAAGTATAAAGCCGACGACAGTCGTAATAATGACAAGGAAACTGAGCCTTGCTTTGGTTAANAGTAAAATATCGGTANGTGTTAATTCTAAACTATCTTGATTTTCTCTAGAATTTTTTGAACCAGAAATTGACACGACTAACAACTTTATTAGTTATAAGATATAACCTTAAAAGTGTTGAATGCGAAATAATAAGTTTAAACTTATTTATGATGTGATAATCAATAGAGATAATGATTGTTTCTAACTGCTATCTTTAGTTGAAGCAACACCCTCAGGTTCTTGACCTTCGGTTAGGGTTGGAGTGTTTTCTTTGAACCAAGCATCATAATCATCTTGATTTTTAACCTCCATGTACCCAACCATCCCTGAATGTCCGGCCCCGCAAAGCTGTCCACACACCGTTTCCCATCTGCCNGTTTTAATGGGTTTAAACCAAATATCAGCTACAGTGCCAGGAATNGCATCTTGTCCAATTCTCATCGGGTGTAGTGACAAATTGTGGATTACATCTTTAGAAGTTATGGTGACAATACACTCTTTGTCCTTGGCTAAAACTAATTCAGTGAAAACAAAATCATCTTTACCGTTAGGATCCTCAGGATCGCGACCCAAGGGATTGTTGCCACTAATTAACTCGGGCTTGGTCATTCCAAACGTAGCGTCGGGACCAGGGTAATGCATTGTCCATTTATATTGCTCAGCTACTGCTCTAACTCTGACAACGTCTGCTCCAGTCGGAAACTCTGAGCTTCTTACTGCCCAAAGAGGAAATGCGAATCCAAGAAGTAGGATGGCTTCTACCAAAACAACACCAATCTCGACATGAGTTGATGCATGGCCTTTTACTCCAACATAACTTGCCTTAGGGTTCTTCTTTCTCCTGAACCTGTAAAGACAAAAAATGAAGAAACATGACCAACCAATCAATAACACAGTTATAAGCCAGTGAACCATTTCGAGCATGTGATCCACCATGCTACCATGTTCGGAGGCTAATTCTGGTAAACCTATTAGCTCGTTAATTAAACCAAGTATTTGCATTAGTATTAAGTGATTAATTTATATTTAATATTTATCTTCTGTTTGCGTTTTTTTCGCATTTTGAAAGGTACCTCATAAATTTAAAAATTCCGAAGAATACCGAAAATAGAATTATAAGCATGAATAAGATGGCCATGCCCGCAGCGTAGGAGGTCGTTTCACCCTCACCACTCATACATGTAAAGCAGCCAATGGTTAAAAATATGGAATTCTGTATTATCATTATTTGAAATTAAGATATTTGAATGTTTTTAATTTTCTTGAAGTAAAACCAAACGCCGTAAAATAGCGTCATTGCGGCCAGTACAAAGCTAGCCGAACTGCTAAATAATCTGAGATTTTCGCCACTCTTAGGGCTGGAAAAAATAGAAGATCCTGAGTACAAACACCACAANCCAAAACTAACCAAACAAATAGTTGCTAAAGTTATAAAAAATATATGAAATTTTCTTAGAGACATTTTATCGATTAAATTCGCTGATGATGGGATCGTAGAGCGCAAGTAGCGTAAGAAATAGCAGCGCTATAGCAAAAAACACTGAATACAAAAGAACTTTGTAAATTATGGATTTTTCATGATTAAGATGCATAAAAATGTATGCAACTAGACTTGCTTTGAATGCCGCGATTCCAAGCCCAAGCCATATGTTATCACCAATTACTGGTATATAGGTGACACCAACTGTCAAAACCGTACAGAACAGAAGAGCGTAGCCAACCTTCCAGTAAAGCTTGAGATGTTTTTTTATTTCTTCAGGTGTATCAGCCATATTAATGGTAGAGAGATTTACATCAGGTACAAGATTGGAAATAAGAATATCCAAACCAAATCAACGAAGTGCCAAAAAAGTCCGCCAACCTCGACACGATTGGCCAGATGTTCTGGGTCCTTGTCATATATTTTTTTACCAAATACAGCAAACCAAAGTAGCACGATGGCGCCTAGGAAGACGTGAAGGCCATGCAAACCTGTTAATGTGAAATAAATCGCATAGAATGTATTCCATTTTGGAGTAAAGTTAGAATATAATTTAATCTGATCCCAAGGTACTAGAATTGGAGCATAGCTTTTATGTTTAACACCTTCTTCGTCTTCCCATTCTTTTACATTACGATTTAGTACCTCGTCGAATTCAGCTTTTTCAATTGACTCTGCTTCATCAATTACTGCCTGTCTAGAATCAAGAAATATTTTCTTAGCTTTCTCCGCCTCTTTTTTTGGGTCATGAGCATCGCCTTCGTAAGCGCTTTTTTGATATCCATCTTCATCTAGTTGCGTCGATTTACTTTTGTTTGTTAAATAAGGCGACTGGTTACCCAGGTGATTCCAGACTAAAGAAGTTTTCTCAGGGTTTTCAGAATCGGTTGCTCTGAGGTCAATTCTATCAACTAAAGAAATAGAAACACCTGGAGTAAGTTTGGAAATATTTCCCTTGAGAGCGGTCTGATCTTTAAATTTTACGGAATCAATGAATGATTTTCTTAATTTCTTCCTTTTAATCTTAATCGAAAATTCACTATCAGAAACGAGAGAAATTTGTTTAATACCCATAGCAGGTAGCCATCGAATGATTTTAGCCTCATCATCATTTTGAATCTTCTCGATATTGCTTGCCTCATGCTGATCACGAAGTTTTTTGTTTTCTTCTATCTCTATATCCTGAACTTTGGCAACACTCAACTCAAAGGCTTCGCCCTGAGGCTTGCCTGCTGAGTCAGTCCGGAAAAATTTGGGCGTATTGCCATAAATTTTTTCTAAAAACTGGCCGTTAAATCGAGCAACATCAATCGTTACTTCCTTAATATTTTCATATATAATAGTGTCATCTAACTTATATCCCTCGACGATAGAGTTGTCGGTTAGTTTTATCCCGTAGTGAGTAAATTTTGATTTGTACTCAAAACCTTTATTAATAAGGAATATAAAAGCACATGCAACTACGACGTACATCCATCGTTGAAACCTCTTGAAATTTCTTAGCTTCAGTTCCAACCATGCAACAACAACAAAGACCGATGAAAGTATCAATATGAGGGTATTTACAAAACCGAAAGGAACACTCAAAATTTCCTTGGGCCAAAAATAATCAGGCTCACCACCAGCACCTAATCTAAGGAAAAGGTACCCTGAAAAAAGACCTCCAAACAACATAACCTCTGATGCCAAGAAAAGCCAAATGCCTACCTTTGCATTCCATAAACCTGTATCAGGCCTGGGTTTTACTGTGTATGGAATCTCCATATTAATTGATTATAAGATTATAAAGTTTTCAGTTTGAATGGGCAAGTTCGGGATCAGATAAGGGTTCTTCCGGGACCTCCTCTTCGCCAAGAATAATACCGTCCTTACCTCTCTCAAACTGAGTACTAAAGTCTGTTTCATGTCCAGGCACACTGTATTCATAAGGGCCTCTGTAACATACTGGTTCTTCAATAAAATTTCCATGTCCTGGGCGGTTTGGTGCCAACCACTCAAGGGTTGTGGCCTGCCAAGGGTTATCATCGACTGCCTTGCGACCAATTACAAAACTTGAGAAGAAATTAAAAATGAATGGAAATTGCGCGGCGAGCAAGACCCAAACCGAAAATGTCATAACGTGATTTAAGTCTATTAATTCTATTGCCTTGCCTGATTCGATTCCAGGAATTAACGATAAAAATTTAGCGAGTACCGAATTTTGTTCAAAAATTACCTGACTTGCTATTTGCTCATAGTTAATTCCACCATCATACCATCTTCGGTGAAAACCGCCCATACCCTGTAGCATCATTGGCAAAAATATTCCATTCATAGCAACAAATGATGGCCAAAAATGTAAGTGGCCCAAGAAATTACTCATCATTTTCCCAGTTGCCTTGGGAAACCAATAATAAATGCCTGCGAAAAGCCCAAAAATTGTTCCGGGGGCCACAATATAGTGAAAGTGACCAATAACATAATATGTGTCATGTAGATGAAGATCGATAAAACTAAATGCTAGGGGTAAGCCTGTGAGACCCCCAAAGCCAAACATCGGCAAGAAAGCCAGAGCCCAGAGCATGGGCACTGTAAATCTTATGGATCCTCCCCATAAAGAAATAAACAAACAACTGAGAAGTATGACCGAAGGAATTGATATTATAACAGTCGTAGCCTGGAAAAAGGTTGATACCACACTACCCATGCCAGTTAAATACATGTGGTGGGCCCATACTATGAATGCGAGAAAACCTAGAACCATTGCCGCATAGACCATTGACTTGTAACCCCACATTGGCTTTCTGATGTTGGGCGGAATAATTTCACCAACAATTGAAATTGCAGGTAAAATCAAAACATAGACTTCTGGGTGAGCTAGAAACCAGAAAAGGTGTTGATAGAGCAACGGTGATCCGCCACCTGAAACGTCAAGCATTCCAGCGTCTACACTTCCAGCACCTGTAAAATTGAGTCCTGTTGGAATAAAGAAACTTGCGCCTGTTAATCTATCCATCAGCTGCATTAAGGCTGCAACTTCGAGAGGAGGAAAGGCCAATAAAAGTAAAAAGGCAGTAACGAGCATTGCCCAAACAAAAAACGGTAATCTCATCCAAGTCATCCCCCTGCAACGTAGATTGATGATTGTTGTAATAATATTAACAGAACCAAGCAAAGAGGATGTGATCAACAAAACCATTCCAAGCAGCCAAAATGTTTGACCGGTGTACCATAAATTAGGTTCATCGAATTGAGCAGTGGTTGCGATCGGGGAATACATGGTCCATCCTGATTCTGCTGCACCTGAAGGTATAAAGAAACTGGCAAACATAACAATGCCGCCAAGCAAATAGCACCAGTAGCTGACCATGTTTAGCCTTGGAAAAGCCATGTCAGGGGCACCAATTTGAAGGGGTGTAATAAAATTACCGAAGGCGCCAAATGCGAGAGGAACAATACCGAGGAAGACCATGATAGTGCCATGCATGGCACCAAACATGTTGTAAAGATCACCTGTTACTCTTCCCTCCTCTGAAAGCCATGCATCGTTCAGAAACATCGCAAGAAAACCGGGAAGCGGTTTGTCTGGGCTGGCAATACTCCAGCGCATAACCATCATCAAATAAAACCCGATAAATAAAAATATAAGGGCTGTTATCCCGTACTGATATCCAATGACTTTGTGGTCACAAGAAAATAAGTACTTCTTAAGAAATGGAGGATCATGATGATCATGATNATCATNATGATCTGATTCTGAATGTGTAGTTGTCGATGCTACTCCCATAATTTTAATCTTGTTAGAATAGGATAAATTTTTCTATGAGTTAATTTGATTAGATTTGATTTGTATTGATGCCGAATCACTCCCGGCTTCGTTTTCTTCAGNTNCCCCAGAGNCTGGTGAAACCCANTCTGGCTGNTCACCCTCGAGCATGANATCCTCTGCCGAGAGATCGCTGGCAGTGTATTGGTTAGGGTTGTCTCCGAACTTTTGCCTTGCAACTTCAATCATTTCTTTTGTGACTACAGAATCAGTGATGTTACCAAACTTGTGACGCACATACGTCATGACCTGAGCAATTTGTTTGTCATTAATTGCTCCCTTTTGGGCAGGCATTGCCGCACCACCGTAGGATGCTCCGTTAACTGTAATTGGCCCACTAAGACCATTTAAAACAATTTGTGCAAATCTCTCTGTGCCAAGATTTACCCACTCTGAATCCACGAGTGGAGGAATCTGCCCGTTACCTTGTCCAGCGCCTTGATGACATCCATTACAAACAGCTTTGTAAACCGCTTCTCCAGCGTTAACATATTTTTCAAGCTCACTAAGTTCGGGTGCTTTTCCGGTTAGACCGTCTGGTGCACTAGGTTGATAGCCAGCTATGTGGTTATTAGAAAAACTAAATCCACCACTGTTAGCACCAACATAAGACCCCCCTATAATCATTATGACAACACAAACAACCAGTAACCAAACAGGAAAAGGTTCCTGTCCAGAACTTGGCTTGGGATTTTCNTCAGACGANGAGCTAAGAGTAGGAGTAAAACCTCGAACACTAGTCTTATGATCGTAATCTCTATTATCCTGTTCTTCGCTCATTTAAAGTGCANTATTGTAATATTTTAACGTCTGTTTACTCATTTTCGGTTGCAATTACTGCTCCAAATGGATCATCTTTTTTAAGTGTCATCAAATATCCTACGAGGGCTTTTGCTCTATCAGTGGGAACAATCTCATAGTTTTGAGCTTCCTCATCATCACTCCATTCAATATTTTTAAGTGCTAGTTCGGACTTCTGACCTCTAATTTTTCTTTTCTTGTATAAATGTCTAAAGGATGGCATCAAAGAAAAATCTCTTTTAGATTGGGGTAGGTAAAGATGCTCGTGATGCCATGCCTCATCATGTCTATATCCAACATTACTCAAATCAGGACCAATTCTTTGATTTCCCAGATAAGCAAATTCCTCACCATCATAGTCCCCAAGCCTAGTTTCTCTTGTCCTCACNGGTTCGTCGATTGTTCCTTCTTTTCCAAAACCTGGTCTCCAGGATTCAAAACCCATGTAAGTTGGTCTGATCATTTGTGTATGGCAAGATGCACAGCCCTCTTGAGCATAAACGATCTGCCCCTGCCTGAAAATATTTGGTTTTCCCGCAGGAAATGCATTCAGTGCGCCAGTGTCAGCATCAGTCCACTCTTGAATGTCTGCATTCATCTTCGAGTGGGGTATAACCACCAAGCATAGCCATGGAAAGAAAAAGCATGCCGTTATCCCGAGGATGAATTTTTTAAATGATGTCATTTGTTGGGTGATATTCTCGTGGCGGCAATTAATGTTGGAAAGATTTCTCGTTGACCTGTTTTAAAAATCAGGCAAAACAAATTAATAATAAATCTGGTANTAGACACCAAAATAGCTATCCATCCCAAAGATGCACCGATAGCATAGGGTTTTGCTGCAGCGATCGCATTCTCAAGAGGTGAATCAAATTTAGCGTAAGCGCTAGATTGCCAGATCCCACCAAAAAGATGAACCACTCCTAAAATCAAAATTGCGTAAACAGATAAAACCAAATGGCTTTTAATTCCATTGGCACTCGGCCATTCTGTTTCCATTAATCTCGGGACAATAAAGTAAATTGCTCCGAACATTACCATTGAGAAAAAACCGTAAACTGCCAAAAGCTGATAGCCTGATGAGGTAAAACTAATCTGTGTAAACCTGCCAACAGACAAAAATGAGCCGAGGGCGTAGAGTATGGAAAATACTATAAAGAATCCAATGCCAACTGCTGTAAATTTTAGAGCAGGGCTGTGATTAATTAGCGATGGATCCTCTCTAATNGTCATTAGTTGGTTGACCGTAACTATGAGAATAGGAATTAACATGAAAATAACAGCCGCACCTGAAACCGCGGGCATCCATGAAGGAAAGGGCCCACCCATAAATTTCTGAATTCCTGTCCAACCTCCAAAAACAGCTAGNCCCCAAAACCCATAATAACTTAGCTGTGATGAATGCACTGGCCTACCCATTATCTTAGGTATCAAATAATAAGCCACTCCCAGGCCTAGGGGGACAAAGAATAAGTATATTAAACTACTTAAATACCATGCGTTTGTGGATGCTTTTGCCAAGGCGGATCCAGGGAAGACATGAATATACATGTTTGAAGTTAAAAATATCCATGTAAACCAAAAGCAAGATCCCAATATATACCAAACAGAAATATAAACGTTCCGGTCCTGTCGTCTGAAAAACATCATGACCATCCAAATGACAATCATGGAAAAGGAGGCAAACAAAATTGGCCAAACAGCTTTTGGAAAAGCCATCCATTCAATGGAAGTTCCGTATCCGAGCAAGATTCCAAAAACACCAATCGANNCCCCAATGTTCCAAAAATGGCCTGCAACTAGCAAGGTCAGTGGATTTTTAATTTCCGCGCTGCAAAGTCTGGCCATAATCCAAANCCCAATCCCTAGACCAGCTTGAATAGCCCAGCCATAAACCAAAGCAGTCATAAATGCGGGATTAGATCGGCCGTAATTTAAGAAATACAACCATGAGAAGTCAATAAACTGAGGCGCATGCATTTTCATTTGTTGAATGAAACCAAGTGTGGCTGCAAAAATAAGCCATGCTGATGCACTCACTATAAAGAAAAGAACCGGAAAACGGCATGACTTGTCAATCAAAGACCTACGATTGATTGTCTCATTATTTTCCTCCTCCGTTGTCATATTCAATTATNTATCGATTATACTATTTTTTAACCTTAATTATGCCCTGCATCAATCTCCAATGACCGGGAAAAGTGCAAATATACGGATAGTCGCCCGGCTCNGAAGGTGCTACAAACTCAATTTTATCAACACCCCCTGGATTCACAAGTTTCGTGCTTGCAATAATATCCTCAGATTCAGGAACATAGTTCTTCTTCAAAGCATCCGGATCGGTTAACATCGCATCAGCAAGAGCTCCAACTGCGTCTTTCTTTTCCTTGTCGACCAGCACGAGGTTGTGTTGTAAAACGTCAGGATTCAAAAAAGTTAGTGAAACTTTAGCACCTGCCTTAATCTCAAGCTCTGTCTCCTTGAACTTCATTGTGCCAGGAGGATCGGCAAGTGCATTGATTGTCAGCTCAATGAGTTCATCTTTCTTGGTTACTTCTTGTTTGGGATCGGTGCTTTGAGAGGCATCAGCCTGCGCCGCCACCTGCGCCGCCATCTGGGCAGCCATTTTTTCAGAGAAAGTCTTGGTGCCAGGAACGGGTTTTTGAGATATTATTTGTTCACTCTCGCTATTAATTTTGATGTAATTTTCAAAGTCAGAGACTGTTGGAATATAACTATTATCTTGATTGGCAACCATCTCATTAATCTTGAGAGCTCTCGCCTCACTCTTCATCTCGTAATTACTATCAACATCACCACCTGAGAGATTAAAAGTTATCCATGCAAGAAAACCAAATCCAACAAATGTGAATAATCCTACGAAGAAAATTCCTAGTCTTTGTAATGGTGAAGTGTCAGTATTTATGTTCAAGATGAATTTAATTTAGTTAACTAGTCTGGCGGACTCAAGAAGCCTTGGATCTCTTGATGGATAAATGCTGTAATCACCAATAGATCTTAAGTAGGCCCAGACCATGATGCTTCCAACACTAATAAATGCTAAAATATCGAGTATAATTCCATAAGGTATTGTTATTTGCATTATAGGATCATTTGCGGTGATTGACGGGCCTCTCTCAGGCATAATGATCCAATAAATATCAATAAAATGAACCAGTAAGACCCAACACGCAGCTCCACAGATTTGTCGCATATCCTTCTTAGCCCTTTGTCGGAGTAAAAAGGCGAAAGGCATAACGAAGTGACCAAAGACCAGAAATATACTCATGTAGTGCCAGCCTTCGGTATTTCTAATTATATAAAATTTTGTCTCCTCGGTAACATTTGCATACCAATAAAGAAAAAACTGACTAAAAGATATGTATGCCCAAAAAACGGTGAAGGCGAACATGAACTTTCCCATGATGTGGTAATGTTCAAGAGAGACCACCTTGAGCATATATCCTCTGGATCTTAGGAAAGTAATGGTCAGAATCATGACAGCCATGGAGCTCAGAGCAGATCCAGCAAAAATATATACCCCCCACATTGTGGAAAACCAAGTCCAGTCGAGCCCCATTAGAAGATCAAACGCCATGAAAGTGGCACTGACTGCAAAAACTGGGACAAAACCAGCACTTGCTCTTCTGGCCCAGAAGGTTGGTCTTATATCACCAGAGGAGTCCTGGCCTACTGACCATTTTCGCATGAGCCATGCGATACCTGAAAGTGATATGGCATAAGTAAAGAACCTGATAAAGAAAAAACCCATTGTTAANTANGGGGCTTTGTTCTTAAGCAAATACTCAGGGTCTTCACCTTTTTCNGATGCAAGTCGAAGTTTTTGCATCCATTCATATAACGCTTCGCGNGGTTCCTGTAGGATTAGAATTGGNATCAAAAGAATGAANATGTAAGGTAGCATATTTGCTAGGTGTTCCATTATCCTGCGGATCGCAACGCCCCAACCCGAATTCGAAACATTGTGCAGGAGTACCCANAAAAGCCCTCCTGAGGCAATTGTNAAAAAGAAATAACATGCAAAAAGCCANGAGTAAGAAAAGGTTTTTCTGTATTGGNTATGACCTCCAAAAAAAACAATCGCCAAGCAAACAATGAGNGTGAGAAGGCCAAGCCAACCCGATATTCGGATAACCCTAGAAAACTTTGAAACGTCCACTTTTTCCCCATCCGGGGGTAAATCAGTTAGTGTTACTCCATGATCTGACATTCCAATTTCTTCTAATTATTGTTCGCGGTTTCGGCACCCTCTAGTTCAGATTCAATTTTAGCCTTTTGCAAAACTCTTAAATAAGCGATTATTGCCCATCTGTCCTTGGCAGGAATTGCACCACCGTAGCCACCCATGAGTCCCTTACCCATTGTTATCACGCTAAAAATTTCTCCGTCTGGGCTGTAGTTGGGGTTAGAGGGATCTGNTAATCTTGCGTCGTGTAAATTGGCAATNGGTATNTGGCCTCCATTCCCAAAGGGTCTGATAACACCATTTCCATCACCTGAATCAGCGTGACAAACCGCACAGTAAATTGCATACCTTTGTTTTCCTCTTTCCAGGAATTGATTATCCAATTTAATTTCCTTAGGCAACCCATCACCATAGTAATCGCCTATTTGACCAGAATTGAAATAAGTGCCTGTTAGAGAGAATCCATCTTCAACAGCGTCACCTTCAGAAAAAGGTTTATCAGGAATGGAAAAACCTATCGGAAAAGTACCATCNACTGGTTTTCTGGCTCCCACGCCATCCGCGAAGAAATCCGATGTGCTTTGGGCATTTACACGGTCTTGCCTATCCATGTCATNGAAGATCTCAATTGGAGTTTCGTTAAATTTATGACCACGCGAACCGAACATGCCCACAATGAGTAGTCCAGCTAAAATTATCGCGAGGATTATATAACGCATAACTTAATTATATTTTATCTTGTATTAATTCAATGTTAGTGCCTCCAATAGATTTAAGCATTTTTTCTGTATCATCCTTGGAAAATTTGGGGTCTCTGGCTTCGATAGATATAAAAAATTTGTCATCTGAGAATTTCTTAAACTGCTCACTCGTAAATAGTGGATGATTCCATCGAGGCAAACGGTTCATAATCATACTACCAAAAACCGTGGTAAGAGCTGAAAAAAGAATTGTTAACTCGAACATCACCGGAAAAAACGCAGGGAGCGTTGTTATACCAGCGGGCTTGTCTTGGACTATTGTAGGATAAATTTCAACTTGGGTTAAATATTGCAAAACAAAAGCCGTTGATACGCCCATTGTACCACCTACAAAAACGAACCAAGAAAGAGGTGATTTTGAGAGACCCATNGCTCCATCCATTCCATGAATAGGAAATGGTGAATGAACATCCCAACGAGTAAAACCGTCATCACGCAATTTTTCTGCAGCGTGATAAACATCACGAGCAGTCTGAAATTCAGCTATATAGCCGTGTACTCTAGTTAGTGTTTTCAGTTTTCTTGAATAATCTTTTATTGTTTATGTGGATTTATCCTTGTCATCATTTGTAGAGGAAACTTTCTTTTGAGTTGCCTTTTTNGACGACGCTTGTTTTTTCAAATGCATGAGGCGGTCACCTTCTGCATCATGAGTAAAGGTTTCAGGTGGCAAATAATGAGGGTCACTTTCTGGAAGGACTCCCTTAACTTCGAAAACCGCAATACATGGTAAAAATCTNAAAAATAAAAGGAACAATGCCATGAATAGACCGAAGGTTCCGACGAAAGTCCAAATCTCTACTCTGCTAGGGTGATAAAAGTCCCAAGCTCCAGGCATGAAATCCTGAGCAATTGAAGTTACAATAATAACAAATCTCTCAAACCACATACCCGCGTTAACACACATACAAACAGACATTACTACCCAAAGGTTGTGACGGCTCCACCTAAACCAAAAAACTTGTGGAGCTATGACATTACAAAAGAACATAGCCGCATATGCCCACCAATAGTATCCTGTGGTACGATTCACAAAAGCTGCCTGTTCATATTTATTTCCACCGTACCAGGCGATGAACAATTCCATTATGTAAGCGTAACCAACAATCGTTCCTGTAAGAAGAATGATTTTGGCCATATTATCTATGTGCTTTGCCGTGATAAGATCCTGTAAACCATAAATTTTTCTGCATGGAATCATAAGGGTTAATACCATAGCGAAACCACCAAAAATCGCACCAGCCACAAAGTAAGGTGGAAATATAGTTGTATGCCATCCTGGTACAACAGATGTGGCAAAATCGAAAGANACCACAGAGTGCACTGACAAAACCAAAGGTGTTGAAAGCGCGGCAAGTAGTAAGTATGCCATTTCGTAGTGTCTCCACTGGCGATTCCCCNCTCTCCAACCAAGGGCAAAGAAACCATATGCTAATCGACTGATCTTTGTCTTTGCGCGATCTCTAAGAATTGCTAAATCGGGAACCAATCCAACAAACCAGAACATTAAGGAAACACTAAAATATGTGGAAACTGCAAAAACGTCCCAAAGCAATGGTGACTTAAAATTTTGCCATATTCCATTGGCATTGGGGACTGGAGCCAAGAACCATACCATCCAAAAGCGACCAACATGTAAAGCAGGATAGATACCAGCGCACATAACAGCAAAAATTGTCATTGCTTCTGCAGCCCTTGCNACTGCAGTTCTCCACTTTTGTCGAGTCAAAAACAGAATTGCAGATATCAAGGTTCCGGCATGACCAATACCAATCCAAAAAACAAAGTTTGTGATNGCCCAACCCCATCCTACAGGGTGATTATTCCCCCAAACCCCCACACCTGTTGAGACCAGGTATGCCAAACAGTATCCAAGCAATCCCATTAGCATTAATGAGGGAATAAATAAGTACCACCAAAGTGCAGGCTGACGATTTTCAACAATCCCGCAAATCTTGTTGGTAATCCAACTCATCGAACGATCATTAGTGACCAAAGGCTCTCTGGCGAGAACTGGTCTGGATGAATTGGATGGCGTAATTTCTGACATTTAGGATTATTAATGAAACTTTTTACTCACTGTACCCACCTGTTTCGCACCAGGCATTTTTTTGTTAGGATTCTTAATTCTGGCAAGGTATGTGGTCCTCTGTCTTAGACCTAAATATTTCAAACTTTCATAATTTCTAATAGATTTCTTGGCCTTATATACCCTTGAATTTTTGTCAGTTATGTCTCCAAAAATAATAGCGTCTGATGTACACGCTGCCTGACAAGCCACCTTTAAGGCGCCATCTGGAACTTTAACATTATCAGAATCCCTCGCTATTCTTCTTTGATTTATTTTTGCCTCTTGGATTCTCTGAACACAATAAGTGCACTTCTCCATAACGCCGCGCATCCTCACCGTAACATTAGGATTTTTTTGCAATTTTAGTGATGGGGGAACTCCAGTCTTGTCTTGGTCCGATAAAGGACCTTTATATAATTGGTCCAGAGGCCTTTTGTTATAATCAAAGAAATTAAAACGACGGGCCTTGAGAGGGCAGTTATTAGCACAATANCGTGTCCCAATACAACGATTATAGGCCATCGCATTAAGACCTTCCTCAGTATGTACTGTGGCGTTAACGGGGCAGACAGTTTCACATGGTGCAGCCTCGCACTGAGAGCAAGAGACCGGCAACGGCATAAATTGAGGATTCTCAAGTTCTTCGTCTACGGAATGATAGTGATCATGATCATCTTTTTCCATNTCTGGTGCAAAATATCTGTCCATCCTAAGCCAGTGCATTTCACGACCCACAATGACTTGGTCTTTTCCAACGATTGGGATATTATTTTCAGACTGACATGCAATATTACAGGCATTGCAGCCATTACAGACGTTGAGGTCAACTGTCATACCCCACTGTTGAACTTTGTCCTCGGAAAGCTTCTTTATATCCTGTCCCCTGTAAACCGCTTGGTTAGGGGGTATATGTGAATCCATGCCTCTCTGCTGAAATGAGCTGAGGTGTTCGTGTTCAGGATGATACTTGTTAGCCTTTTTTGCTTTTTTTTCTTCCTTGTAAAATTCTTCTTTCGTTCCGTCCCTAAACAGTGCTCTCCCCTCCATCAAGAAATGTTCCTGAGTTATGGCAATAGGATATTTTAAAGTCTTCAGTCCTGGCCTTAGTTCAACCTCCTCAGTCACCAATTCTACACTCTTGACCTTAGTAAAATATTTACTATTGCTATCCCTCAAGGGGTAAACATTAAAACCTGTGGTGTCNCCAGTGTCAGATTCGTANGACCATATGGAATCACTTTGCGGGGTCCCTGCGATTGATCCAGCTCCACTCTGACCGTAACCTATTGATATACTGATTGAATCTCTGGCGTGACCATATGCTGGCAGCAAAGGGAAATAGCCATGTCTACCATCCTCCATAACCACTTTAATAAGGTGCGCTTTGTCCTCGATGATTAAATCCTTATTAGTCCAATCTAAACCTTTTGCCTTGGCCAATTTTTTAATCGTCGGAATTCCAACGAGCGCAGCATTATCCCATGTCAGACTTGTTATTGGATCAGGTATTTCTTGAAGCCAACCATTATTTATGTGACGCCCATCCCAAACTTTACTGTCAGTGGTAAAGACGATTTCAAAATTATCATTATCTGAATCCAAAGTAACCTCACTAATTATTTTTTTTGCAGCAGCGAAATTTGAATCAAATTCAAGAGCTTTGTATTGACTATCTTTGAGAAAACCATTTCTCAATGTGGTATTCCAAGTATTTTCNGCTTCATTTCCAGCAATCTCAGAGTGTGTTAATTTCACCGCAAGCTGAGACGGATCTTTNCCTTTGGGTGGCTCATCGTTACTCACCAAGCGAACAAGAAATTCAACTTCTGAAACCCCATCAAATAGTGGAGCAATCATTGGTTGTATTACAGAATAAGTTCCATCAGACGACCTAACATCACTCCAACTTTCTAAAAAGTGGGCTCCAGGAACATGCCAGTCCGCAGATCTGGATGAGGCACAGAGATCACGAACACCTAAATGAATGATGGTATCAACCTTTTCTAGGATTTTTTCAAATTCAAGTTCTGCCGGAGCACTATAAACAGGATCACTTTCAGCACTAATGACTAAAGTTTTGATTTCACCCTTATTTATTGCTTTTGCAAGTTCATTAATTGTTGCTGATTCGGACACCGAACCCTCTAAAATTTGAACTGGGCCGTCAGGGTCAATGTTTCCAAGAGCTCCGTTGATTGCCAAACAAAGCAAATGAGCAGGTTGATCGTATCTGGTTCCAGCTACTACTAAACTTTTCCCTCTGTTTTCAAAAAGATCTTTTACGGCCTCATCTATCCAAGGAAGCCATTTATCATCAATTANTAGATTGGATTGTTTTTGATTTACCAATGATGTTAGATTCTCATCTCCAGTCAATTCAGATACTTTTTTGCCAATCTCAATAAGTAATGGCAAATGCTGACTCACAGCGAGTGGCATTCTATGATCGGCCATTCCCCCAGTGATTGTGTATTGATGCTCTACAGTGTAGAGTCTATTCATTGGTCCAACTTTTTCGTCTCCTGAAATCGACTCGACCTTCCTACCATTAGAAAACTCGCTTGTTGCCCCATCAGAGATTCGATCAACACCAAGGAAGTCACAACCAACCGTAAAGATTCTTTGTGCTTTGTCTAGCCTATATCTGGCCATTGCCCCATTCCCGAATAAAGTGACAGCTGCCTTATCCATTCCAGATCTACTAACCGCCTCATACTCATAAAAATCAGTCATGGGCATACTCTTATGTAGTTGCTTTGCAAGGCGCTCAATCGTTGGAGAAGTATTGGAGCCATGAAGGAATGCGAGCCCCTCACCTTTGTTTTCTGACCATATTTTCTTACTTGAATCGATGAAATTCCAGAACTCTTCAGATTCAATAACTTTTGCGTTCTTNCCTCTACCTTTTTTGTAGAATCTAGATCTTTCGGGATCATAGAAGTCCAGAATTGAGGCTATTGCGAAAGAATCTGCACAACCAGAACTACCAGGGTGGAGAGGGTTACCCATTAAATGAATTGGTCTGCCCTCATGAACTTTTGCAATTATGGGTGTGGCTCCTCCAAGTCTGGGCATCGCTGTTGCATAGTAGACTGCTTTACCAGGAACCATCCATTCAACACTGTCTGCGTAAGGAAGTATTTTTGCCACAGGTCTCCTGCACCCAGACAATCCTATTCCTGCGAGTGCGGTGGATGCACCCATGTATTTCATGAAACTACGTCTTGATACAGAATTATCTCCCTCTTCTCTGTTAAACTCTGCGGCTCCTCTGGGAAATTCTCTTTCAAGCTTAGCGACAAATGATGGAGTGCTTTCTAGCTCACCTAGACTACGGAACATCCTCTTTCCCTTAAGAGGGTCTGTCGGGTGTTGCCAAATGTGTTTCACGTTTTTAGTCTTATTGAGTTAATTTTCTATCTGTGACANCCACTGCAATTATTTCCTGAGGGAGGTCTTATGTGCCAAAGATCTTTAAGCGTTGAACCTATTAATTCTTGAGTGAGTTTTTGCCCATCTTCTAAATTCGCAATCTCTCCGTGCTTATCCTCACCAAAACGGTCTGTGATGTAAGATTTAAAATCCTCCACGGCAAGATCCTCTGCCTTCCACTTGAGATTAAAAACTTCATCCAANGGTCTCAAATGTTTTTCGGGATTTTTGTGGCAATCCAAACACCAACTCATGCTGTGGGATTCTTCGTGATGAACTACTACCATTTCACCCACATCACCATGGCAACTTGCGCAGCTAACACCTCTATTTACGTGAGCAGAATGATCAAAATAAACATAATCAGGTGAACGATGTATTCTTACCCATTCAACAGGCTTACCATCATAATGCTCGTAGTTTTTATCAATTGCCTTTCTAATCGGCTCAAGTTTAGGACTGTCAGTTTTTACATTTTGATGGCAATTCCAACATGTTGATGCAGTTGGAACGTTTGCGTGACCTGAGTTTTCAACAAAAGAATGACAGTAACGACAGTCCATACCCAATTGACCAACATGCAATTTGTGATCATAAGGCACAGGCTGNTCAGGCTGATATCCAACTCTGGTNTACTTGGGAGTAAAGTAATAATTAACGGCAGCACTTACCCCGATGCCCAGTAAAATTAGAGCACCAATTATTTTCAGAGGGAGCGTGTTTGTCCAACGCGGGAAAGGATTGGCCATTTATGTATTATTCAGTATTTCTATAATAGCTTGTGAAAATTTTCACAAGCGAAATTTGTACAAATTTCACTTATTTTTTTTCGATTTCGAAGCAGTCCAAGATATTAACGATGTGTTAATTTTGGGACTTTTAGAAAAAGGAGCCAAAAAACCAGAATAACCCTATAAAAACAGGGAATTTACTAATTAAACATGAAATTCTAGATTCTCGAACGAAGAGCGGCATTTTTCATCACAGAATTTGCCATATTTCTCTTCACAAGACTCGCAAATAAAAACCTGATCATTGCACGGCTTCCAGGCACAATTTCGATATCTCGAACATGGCTCATCACAATAAATACAATTGGAAACTATTGTTGGATTACTAGAATTAACTTCGACTCCGATTCTTTGATCGAAAACGTAACATTCTCCTTCAAAATTTTTACCTTTAGTTTTGGAATCCTTTCCGTAATTGATAATACCCCCATCAAGTTGAGCAACGGATTTAAACCCTTCTTTTATTAAAAATCCTGACAATTTCTCACATCTTATTCCACCAGTGCAATAAGTGAGTATTCGTTTCTCCTTGGCATCAGAAAAATTATTTCTAATCCATTCAGGAAAGTCCCTAAAGTTATCGACTGGCGGGCAAACTGCACCCTTGAATTTACCCAAATCAGATTCGTATTTATTTCTACCATCAAAAACAATCACATCACCATTTTCCATTTCATCNAGAAATTCTTCAGGCGCTAACCTTTCTCCGGTACTGTTNTTAGGATTAATATCTTCATCTTCTTCAAGATGTAATGAAACGATCTCGGGTCTAATTTTAACAGAAAGTTTTTTGAAAGCATGTTCTTCAGCAAGATCTATCTTAAATTGCATGCTATCATTACCGAGATCAGACAAAGTTTGGCTTCTATAGATTTCAGTTGCCCGCTTGTTACCTGAAACAGTTCCGTTTATTCCTTCGTGAGAAATAATTATTCTTCCCAAAATATCATTATCCTGACATAAACTTTTTTGCTTAGCAGCAAAACTTTCAGGATCATCAATTGTTACATATTGGTAATAAAGCAGTATCTCAAAATCCATAGTGCTAGCAGTTCATTTGGCACAATCAGTGCATAAGGTACTCCCTGGCAACGCTTCAAGCCTGTTAAAATTAATCTCATTATTGCATCCTTGGCAAATCCCAAAAGTGGGAAGTGAAATATTAACCAGTGCATTTTGTAGCCTTACTTCTTCATCTCTCAACCGTTCTAGGGCTGCCTCATTGACATTTTTATCTTGAAGAGCTTCAAGCCTTGTCAACCTACCTAACCCTTTGTCTGGCGANATAGGCTTCGTTAGTTCCTCTAAATCAATAATACGTGAACCAACCTCTACAGAACGTTCCAAAATCTTCTCTCTAAGTTCTAATTTTTTAGATTCTTCCATTTGTGTTNNATCGTCGACCTAATTAAAAATAACTCAAGATCATAAAACCCTTACCATTAATGTGTTCATTGCAGTCTAATGCATGCATTCGCTTGCTCAATAACTAAGGCGNATTAATGTAATTACAAAATAATAAATGCTCCATTGGTTTAAAGACGGAAACTTTCCTTTATACCTGGCTCCCATGGCCGGAGTTACAGATAGAGTTTTTCGCTCGATCTGTAAACAACTTGGCGCAGATGTAATGGTGACAGAATTTGTATCCTCTGAGGGAATCATTAGGCGAGATGATCGCACTAGAAAATACACTGAATTTGATGATCAACAAAGACCTGTAGGAGTTCAATTATTTGGCGCTGACGNTGAAAAGATGTCCGAAGCTGCAAAGAAAATTATTGATTGGAAAGAGCCCGATTTCATTGACATCAATTTTGGATGTCCGGTGAATAAAGTTGTATCTAAAAATGGTGGTTCATCACTTCTTAGAGATTGTCCAGTTTTGGCTAAAGTTGCTTCTACAGTGGTTAAAGGCGTTGGGGATCAAGTTCCTGTAACAGGTAAAATACGCATAGGATGGGATTTTGACTCAATAAATGCCGTAGAAGTTTCAACAATCTTGGAAGAATCTGGAATGCAAGCCGTTTCCATTCATGGCAGAACCCGTTCACAACGTTATAGCGGTGAAGCTGACTGGAATGTTATCGATGAATGTTCCAAATCAATATCTATACCAGTTATCGGTAATGGTGACATATCTTCAGGCCTTGATGTCCAAGAAAAAATAGAAACTACCTCCGTTTCAGGAATCATGATAGGCCGTGCAGCAATGCAAAACCCATGGGTTTTTAGAGAAGCCAAACATTATTTAAAAACTGGCGAACANCTGCCTCCAGTCGACCTGANNGAACGCTGGGAACTCATTGCAAAGCATTGCCGTGANGCAATTAGTTGGGGAAGATATGGAAATGAAAAACAAACTCTAATGGCTATGAGATCCAGACTAATGGCTTATTCGAAGGGATTGCCTAGTGGCAAACGCTTAAGACAAAGAATGTCTCAAATAGTTTCAATCGATGAAATCAATGAAATAGCCGAAGAGCATATTAACTTTCACGCCCAAAACAAAAAAAGCTCAGNAACCTTGACTGTTGCTTAAATAATTAAATAAAAATCTAATTTAATGCCAATCGACCCCAACCTCATATTTTGGATTGTTTTTATCGCAGTCATCATAATTTTCNTTCTAGATCAAATTTCAGAATTTTTAAACTTAAAGGCGTTGGTCCCGAAAGTTCCTGAGGAATTCAGTAATGTATTTGACGACGAAAAATATACTCAATCACTAAAATACACTAAGGTTACTACAAAGTTTGGCTTCGCAGATGCAACTTTTAATTTAGTGGTATTTCTTCTCTTTTGGTTGTTGGGAGGATTTGGATGGTTAGATGGTATTGTCTCAAGTTTCAACTATGGCCCGGTTGCTTCTGGATTAATTTTCTTTGGCATTCTAATCTTTTCTTCGAGCATAATCGGGCTTCCTTTTGAACTTTATGAAACTTTCAAAATTGAGGCAGAATTCGGTTTTAACAATACAACTCTAAATACATTCATATCCGATAAAATAAAAGGTGTTTTGTTAGGCGCCATCATAGGCTTGCCAGTACTTTCATTAATTCTATGGCTCTTTGAAAATATTGACATGGCATGGCTCTGGGGATGGATATTCATTTCTTCTTTCTCATTGCTAATGGCTTATTTAGCACCAGCAGTAATACTACCAATGTTCAACAAGTTTGAACCTCTTGAGGACGGCGAACTTAAAACGGCAATAAACGAAATGTCCGAAAAGTGTAATTTTCCTCTTACTGAGTTGTCTGTAATGGATGGCTCTAAAAGATCAAAAAAATCAAATGCCTTTTTCACTGGTTTTGGTAAAAATAAAAAAATCGCTTTGTTTGATACTCTAATTGCTAATCACAGCACTAAAGAGTTGGTTGCCGTTCTTGCTCATGAAATAGGCCACTTTAAGAAAAAACATATTATTCAAACCTTGATAATTGGAATTGCACAAACTGGAATAATATTTTTTCTGCTTGGTTTCTTCATAAATAGCGAACCACTCTCAATGGCTTTTGGTGTTTCAGATCCAAAAGTTTATTGTTCCNTCATTTTTTTCACTCTTTTATTCAAACCAATAAGCAAAATACTTTCAGTGATAATGAATATTTTAAGTCGCAAAAATGAGTTCGAAGCAGACGAATTCGCAGCACATGTAACTGAAGACCCAAATTCATTGATAGCTGCACTTAAAAAGCTTTCCGCAGACAATTTATCAAATCTTACNCCTCACCCTTTCTATGTTTTTATGCATCATTCACACCCTTCTGTGAATGAACGGGTTAAGGCTCTTAGAGAAATTGAGTTGTTNAAATAATTTATTTTAATTGAAAAAAAATTATAGGTTTGGCAAGGTACCTGCTTNAATTNTTTCAATCAGCAAATACATGTTAGAAAATGTAAAAAGAAAGGCGTGAAATGCCCGCCCAAACACTCAATCACTCTCAATCCCAAAATTTCGAATTACGCACTGCAATTGCACCGCAAATGCAGCAAAGTCTTGGTGTACTCCAAGCTTCCACATTAGAGCTTAATCAAATGATTGGTCAGGAATTATCTGCCAATCCGGTTCTTGAAGAGGAGTCTGTAGAAATTTCTCTAGAGGAGGAGAAACTTGATAAGGATCAGGAGGATCTTGATGAGGAATTATCTGAAATTTCACAACTTGATGACGATTGGCGTGATTACTATCAACAGAGTCGATCAACTAGAATGCGGACTGATGAGGAAAATGAAAAATACCANAGAAGAATTGACTCCCTTGTTGAGCCACAAACTCTAACTGAAAATTTAACTGAACAACTCAACACAACGGATTGTGAAAAGGACGTTCAGGAGCTTACTCAAATCCTTATTGGATATATTGATGATGATGGATTTCTATCTCAAAACATTGAAGATCTTGCCCTAGAAAATGGAATTCCATTTCAACCGCTACAGAAAGCATTAAACACTCTGCAGTCATTTCACCCTCCTGGCATTGGAGCACAAGACCTTAGAGAATGCCTTCTTATTCAACTTAATCGATTAGGAAAGGAGCATAGTCTTGAGCANAGGATTGTAGANAAGTATTTGGATGAATTAGCTAGAAANAGATACCCCCAAATCTCTAAAAAACTNGGNGTAACAATTGATAAAATCACTGAAGCNGCGGAATCTATCGCAAAGCTTGACCCTAAACCTGGAAGTGAATTATCAGAGGGNAACAATCATTTTATAAGNCCNGATGTNACNGTNATNAAAGATGNAGANGAATATCTNATCANCATAAACGATGAAACNATACCTCGTTTACGTATTAGNAATACTTACAANGATATAATTNCTGGNGGAAANGCCACGACCGATACTAAAGAATATATACGCGATAAAATTCACGCNGGTAAATTCCTNATTCGATGCATTGAGCAAAGACAGGANACTATAAGAAAAATTTCTGAGGAAATTGTCAAACGACAACGNGACTTCCTTGATCATGGAGTTGCNCACCTTCACCCTATGAACATGGCGCAGGTCGCAGAAGTTGTTGGGGTTCATGAAACAACTGTTAGTAGAGCAATTGCAGGAAAATATATTGCCACTCCCAGAGGGGTATTTGAGATGAAGTATTTTTTCAAACCAGGCTATCAAACTAGTGACGGAGAATCATTAAGCAACACGAGTGTAAAACAGGNCGTTAGTGATCTTGTTAAAAACGANGATCATACCAAGCCGTACAGTGATGATAAAATCGTTAAAAAACTTCATGAACAAGGAATCAAATTAGCTCGCCGAACAGTTGCNAAATACAGGGATGAATTAGGGATTCTTCCGAGCCACTTGAGAAGAACTTATTGATGTCATTTTACGGTCAAAGTTTTATAGATTTACTTGACCAAGCAACTCTACTGGAGCAGTAATCTCTTGTGATTAATGAAAAGGATATTTTAGCATGTTTGGAAAAAGTCCAGTATCCAGGGTTCAGTAGAAATATCGTTTCTTTCGGATTAGTTAAATCAATTTCCATANACGAAAATGATGTTGTTGTTAGTATTGAATTAGCGACCAAGGATCCGTCAATACCACAGAAAATTCATAATAATGCTCAAGAGGCCATCAATTTAATNGCTGGTATTGGTAATGTTCAAATTAATATCGATATTAAATCCCCACCTGAACAAATAGGTGAAAACACTATTGGCCAATCATCATTACCGGGCGTTAAAAACATCATAGCAGTCGCCTCCGGAAAAGGCGGAGTAGGAAAGTCAACTGTAGCAACAAATATCGCTTTAGCACTTTCACTGCTAGATGATAATCCTAGCGTAGGTTTATGCGATTGTGATCTTTATGGACCAAGTATTCCTNTAATGTTTGGCCAAGAAAGCGCNAGACCCACAGCAACNGATGACAACGAAATTATNCCGATTGAAAGTCATGGAATAAAATTAATGTCTATGGGCTTCTTATTGGACGACAGCTCACCAGTAATAGTGAGAGGACCTCTAGCAACACGATACACTCAGCAATTTCTTACTGGTTGTTTGTGGGGTGATCTAGACTATTTGGTTTTAGACCTCCCTCCCGGAACTGGAGACATTCAATTAACGATAGCACAGTCAGTATCAGTCGACGGGGCTATAATTGTAACCACCCCTCAAGAGATGGCACTTATCGATGCCAGAAAAGCAGCCTCAATGTTTGCAAAAGTAAACGTTCCTATACTTGGGATAGTTGAAAACATGAGTTACTTCCTCTGTCCAAGTGATGGCGAAAAATATGCAATATTTGGTCAAGGTGGAGGCGAAAAGGAATCCGCTAGATTAGGTGTTCCTTTAATAGGTCAAATTCCTATAGAAATGCAGACAAGAGAAGCAGGAGATTCTGGCAATCCTATTGCCTTAGGAGAATCCGAAACGGCAAAGGAATTCAAAAATGTAGCGAAAAGAATTATCGCGAGTCTGAATTAATAAATTCAGTTTAGTCTATCGAGCCTGGTTGACTTGAGGAACAAAGCCAGCCAACAATGTATTTATGAGTATTAGTAGATTCTTTCTTGGTTGGGATGAGCCACTAATAGAACTTGCGAATGCTTTTTTAAAAAAAGAAATTTCCAATGAATCAGGAAAAACACTCATCGTAGTTCCTTCAAAACAAGCAGCCCGGAAGTTAAAATTTAGATTTAAAGAAAACTTTACTTCTAAAGAAGAAATACTGTTTGGCACACCAGAGACTGCTTTAGAAATATTTGAGCAAAGTGAATTAAAATATGCTAATCAGAATCAACAACTATTAGCATGGGCAATAACTTTAATAAAAACCAACTTTGAACAGCTCAAGAATATATTCCCTATAGTTCCAAATGATAGATCNATGAATTGGGCTCTAAGAACAGCTANAGTATTCATTTCATTAAAAAACGCACTAAGNGAGGGAGGGTTGAATATTTCAGATGTCAGTGAAAATAAAGAATGGGATTTTGGAGACACCTCAAGGTGGAAAGAATTATCAAGATTAGAACAATGCGTTGAATCATCACTTCAAAAAAACGGCACTACTCACAAAACAATAATTGATTCTAAACCTGATAATTTGGATCACCAAATTAAGAATATTATTTTAATTGGGTTACCTGATCCTCCTAAGATTCTAACCAAAACATTAAAAAATGCTTCATCAGCAATTGATATTAAAATTGTAATTTATGCTCCAAAATTGAATGAACATGAATTTGATTGTTGGGGTAGACCCATTAAAGAGATATGGAAAAATAATTTAATAAATATTCCATTTGCTGATGCTGTAATAAACCAAGCATCCACACCAAAAGAAGAGGGCCAAAAAGTTGCCGAAATCATTAATAAATACAATGACCCCTTTGGTTTGGTAGGCGTTATTATTAATGATAAGGAAATCACCGCGAGCCTTAGAGATGAACTCCAGAAAAACAACCTTAGTACCTACGACCCTTCCGGACAACCATTCTCTAATCATGAGCTCTATGCTCTCTTGTCCTTAATAAGAAAATTAGTTGCTACAAAATCTTTTAGAACNGTTTGCGAAATCTCACAATTTCCTGAAATAACNAACATAATACCCTCCCCTGATAAGCACCAACTAGAAAATGAAAAACAATCACTAATTAATAAAATTCTTATAAAGCTAGATGAAATAAATAATCTTCACATGCCAAAAGATCTGGATTCAGGTCTTAGATTTACTGCCAATAGAAATAAATATAAGGACGTTAACTTGGCATTAGTAGAAATAAATAATTGGATCAATCATTTCGAGAACGATTTAAATAAATATCTCCCTTTATTTTTTGAAAAAATTTACTCTGATCGAGAATTTGATTCATATTTGGACCATGACTTTACCATCTTTGCTGAGGCTCTTATTTCTCAGCTAGATTTACTCGAAAGAAATAATTTACAGAATATAGGAACAGTCGATAAATTAGATTTATTGATCCATTCTCTAAAAAATGAGAGAACTCAAGAGATAAAAGAAGAACATTCTATTGTGCTTCAAGGTTGGCTAGAAGCCTTATGGGATGACAACCCACACATCATCATTGCAGGTATGAATGAGGAGTTTGTACCAGACAAACTTACCGGTGACATTTTTCTTCCTGAAAGTCTGAGATCTAATATTGGCCTAAGATCCAATGAGTCAATGTTGGCAAGAGATAGCTATATATTTAAAGCATTAATAGGCTGGAGAACATCAAACGGAAGAATTGATATTACATTGGGTAAAACATCAATAGAAGGAGACAATCTAAGACCATCTAGACTCCTTCTGCAATGTGAGGACAATAAACTCCCAGATAGAGCTTTAAGATTATGTTCTCACTCCAATGATACCAATACAATACCCCCTTGGACCTATGCTTGGGAACTCGAACCCATTGAAATTAATAGAAAGGCAAAAATATTCAATCAAATATCCGTAACTGAATTTCGGAATTATCTCTCCTGTCCATTTCGCTTTTATCTCAAAAACATTGCAGGAATGAATGAGAAAGATATTTTAAAAATGGAGATGGACGCAAGAGAGTTTGGCACTCTTTGCCATCAGGTACTTGATGACTTTGGTAAAAACACAGAAATCAATGAAAGTCAAAATGCGGACGACATTTATAATTATTTGTCTGAGAAATTAGTTCTAAGGGCAAATAGGAAATATGGAAAGAAACCCTCAGTTCCAATACTCTTTCAAATTAGCTCTATCAACGAAAGACTAAGGTGGTTTTCTTCATTTCAAGCCGAACAAAGATTATTAGGGTGGAAAATTTGTCATTCAGAATATTCAATCCACGAAAAAGAAGAAATTGAAATTGGTAGTCTAAAACTGCGAGGAACCATCGATAGAATCGAAATTAATGAAAACGATGGATCTTATCGTATACTAGATTACAAAACTACGAGCCATTCAAAAACCCCAAAATCAGTACACATTAAGAGGGCAAGCCAATCTAACATAGAGAAAGAGACGGAATGGAAATATGGTAAACTAAAGGATAAATACTTTGAATGGATCGACCTTCAATTACCTTTATACCTCCACGCGACAAAAAACATCCTAAAGAACAATAAAATTTCGTCGGGCTACTTCAATATTGGTTCTTCAAGAGAATCAACAAAAATTGAAACTTGGAATGAACTTGAGAATGACTTTTTAGAAAGCGCAATAAATTGCGCAACAGGCGTTTCTTCTGCAATATGTGATTATAATTTTTGGCCACCTAACAGATATCCGAAGCATGACAAATATTCCGAAATTATTTTTGGAGACTGTAATTCCACTTTTAATTCGAAAATATTTTCTGATATTTAGAAATGAATAATCCCGTTAAATTCCTTAATGAGATCATTCCAGCTTCGGCAGGAACAGGGAAAACATATAGGCTTACAAACAAATTCATTCAATTAATGCATCAGGGGGTAAAGCCCGAAAGTATTGTTGCACTAACCTTTACAAAGAAAGCGGCTGCCGAATTCTTTGAAGAAATCCTAAAAAAACTAGCCAAGTGCGCAACAGATGAAAATTCAGCCAAATTGATTGCCAAAGATTTAGGGTATCCTGATCTAACCCAAGAAAAGTTTCTTGATCTTCTTAGAGTTTTTACAGATGCAATGCCGAGGCTCGAACTGGGAACTCTCGACAGCTTTTTATATAAAATAATAAATCAGATTCCTTTTGAAATCGGTATTGACAATGAATTTGAATTAATGACTGATTATGAAATTCTCATAGAGAGAGAGGCTGTATACCGCAAAGTATTTGAAAACAGCGGCAAATCTGGTGAAGAATTTTTAGTAGCTTTTAAACTAGCGACTTTTGGAAGAGAGGATTCTGGTATACTCAGAAATCTTGATGATTACATCAATAGTCTTCACAACATCTACCTTTATAATCCCGAACCCCATTATTGGGGTAATGAATTACATATATGGCCAAGCGGATTTAATTGGAAAGTTCTTGATAAAATCACACTGAAGAATAAAACAAAAAAACTCTTACAGTTAATTAAAGAGAATAATGATAAAGACATCATAATAAAAAAATGGAGAACTTATTTTGATTGGGTACTCATTAATGATTCAGGCAACGCTGTCCCGTCAGACCTTAGAACTCTTCACAATAATCTTCTACAGGCAAGAGATGAACTGAATAAAGGCAATGCTTCAATAAATGTTTCGCGAAATAAACATTTCATTGAAGGAGAACAAGCGGATATTTTTCTAGAGATTTTGTCACACATAGTGGGCACTCAGATAAAAGCCCAAGCAAGCAGAACAAGAGGACTCTGGAAAGTCTTACAATCTTTCGAAAATGAATATCAGAGAACAGTTAGAAAAAGAGGCCGACTAACTTTTTCAGATCTCTCTTATTTTCTTTCTTCAAATCATTCTAGAGAATCATTCGGAGGCCTTGTTGCTGATTTGATAGATAAAGTCGAATATCGTCTTGACGCTAAATATGAACATTGGTTACTAGACGAATTCCAAGACACCAGTAGAGAACAATGGAATGCCATTAAGAATCTTATCGATGAGGCGGCGCAGGACCCAGAAGCTAAAAGAAGCGTTTTTATTGTAGGAGATATAAAACAATCAATTTACGCATGGAGAGGCGGAGACACTCAATTATTCAGGGATCAAAGAGCGAAGTATCGGAACTTAGGGGCACAGCGATACAAAGAAACGAACCTCAATTTATCCAGAAGATCATCATCTCCGGTAATTGAAATGACGAATTCTATTTTTGGAGACATTGATGAAATAAATACCTTATTCCCCGCGATCTCCAATGAATGGGAATTTCAAAATCATTCAACAATTCATGATAAAAGATTAGGGTATGCAACCTGGATTACCCCCAATACAAAGGAAAGAAATAAATTTGAGGCAAGGCTTGAAATCGTAGCAACCATCATTAATGAAATTGATCCAATTAAAAAAGGGATTGATATTGGAGTACTTGTACAAACAAAAAAAATCGGTAATAAAGTCACCGAATATTTAAGAGAGCACACAGGAATAAAGATAACTAATGACGCAGACATCGCAATTGCCACTGATAATCCATTAAGCATTGCTTTAATCTCAATTTTTAGATGTGCCGCACATCCATCTGATGACTTCTCATGGACCCATCTTAAAATGACACCATTTTGGAAAATAATTAATGATAGATTTTCAAATATTAAAGAGTTCAGTCAAAGCGTCAGGTCATCAGTTTGGAGAAACCAGTTTGCTGAGACAGTCAAATCATGGATCTCTTCTTTAGAAATTGATTTGGATGATTTTAATTTAATGCGAGCTGAACAGTTTTACACAGCAGCCTGTATCTATGATCGTCGAGGTAGTCGTTCAATAGATGACTTTATAAGATTCATGGAAAGCTATAAACTTCGTGAAACCGGTCAAACAGGGTCAGTCCAGGTGATGACCATACACAAATCAAAAGGTTTAGACTTCGACGCCGTTATTTTGCCTGAAATCGAGGGCAATTCATTTTATTCCCTTCGTCCCGGAATAAAAATGAAAAGAAATGGAAACCATGAAACTGAGTGGATTCTCAATATGCCTAACAAGGCATATGTTGAGCTAGATGATGAGCTAAGTGACTTTTATTCACGTGAAGCTAAGAACAACACATATGAAGAAGTCTGTAAATTCTATGTTGCTCTTACAAGAGCAAAGTATGCCAATTACTTAATCAGTGACGAGATTAACGAAAAATCTAAGAGTAAAAATTTCATCAGTTTACTTTCCAAAACAATAAAAACAGATGATCGGCTACGATAGCCAGACGAACAAGCATCATTTCTTTTTTACGACAATGAAAAGGGAGGTTTGGGAGGTAAAGCCTCCGAGAAAATTTTGTACATCTTATTGTAGATCCACCCATTTTATTTTTACAGTTTTAGTGAGATGACGATTGTGCAACTGTAAACATAAGGGATTATTCCAAAACTGTTATT
>NYVP01000079.1 GCA_002684575.1 Verrucomicrobiales bacterium | reverse complement strand
TGGCAATTCATATACACCTGATCAACAAGCGCTAGTGAAGGAAATATTCATGGGCCTTCATAGTGAAAAATATGCAAAGACAGTTTATGATCAAGTTCTACACGATAGTGGACAGGCAGGCTTTGGTGATTCATCAATAGCTATATTTGGAAAACCGGGCACTGGGAAATTTGAATTCGTATTAACTGGGCATCACTGTACTCGTCGGTGTGATGGCGACTCAGTTGATGGCACCGCATTCGGTGGCCCCATTTTTTATGGCCATGCAGCTGAAGGATTTGTAGAAAAACCTGACCATCCTGGTAATGCATATTGGTACCAAGCTCAAAAAGCTAATGAAGTCTTTCAAATGCTAAATAGCAAACAACGAAAATTAGCCTTGATCGATGAGTGCAGAGACGAAGAAGACACTGACACAGTTAAACTAACTGGTAAAAAGAAAGGTCTGGAAGGCATCCCCATGACTGAGCTAACTGCAGACCATAAGAACAAGATCAGAGAAACCTTAGTTGATATTATGGCCCCTTACAGAGAAAAGGATTCTAAAGAAGCTTTAAAATTAATCGATCAAGCCGGATTCGATCATTTACACATAGCATTTTCTGAAATTGAAGATGTAGGCAGAGATCATGTGTAGGATGTTTGGCAAATTGAAGGCCCTTCAATGATTTGTTATTTCAGAGGAGACCCACATGTCCATGCGTGGATTCACATCAAGGACAAAGCGTAAGATCTTCTAATCTAGTTTATAATATACTGTATAAACATTTCAGAAAATTAAGGCATCGATGCCTTAATTCTGAAAAACACAGGCTTTTTCAAATCGTCATTTACCTCAATAGAAAAAGTAACTTTTTTAATTACAGTCCCATCATCATTAATTTTTGTTTCAGTGCTGCTTAACACTTCATCATTCCCCCACTGGCTCAAGTCATTAGACCATTCTGCTAGTAAGGTTACCTCTTGAGCTCTGGGGTTCTTATCGATAGAAACTTGGAGCATATCTTTTTCACCATCTTTAAGAACTTCTATTTTTAGGATTTCAGATTCTCTTTCAAACACTGATGGATTGGTACCCATCGCAAACTCGACTAAAGCACTACGCCCATCGCTATCATTATCAGAACTTGGTTCAACTCCCCCATTCTCTTGTGCCCATGAAGCAAAGGTCTGACCCTCAACAATAACACTTTCTTCTCCAGGAGACCCGCCAGACACAGAACTTAATTGCCAATTATTTGCATCATTGTGATCTGGATTTGATTCCGGAGAAATTAGCTCAAGACTGAAGCCATCACCATCAGCCTCCACGGGCCATGGAAGTTGATCATTGTAGGTGAATGAACGAATAACCTCTCCATTAACTCCTGAAATAATAACACTTTCTCCATCATTACTTAAACCAGTATCCCCTTCAAATTCTCCAATAATCTTAGAGGCTGCCACTTCTCCATAACGATGGGCGAAAGCAGATGCATCCTTTACTAATAAAACCCTCTCACCAGATTTCACTATCGACTTACTCGCATTATCAAAATCAAATTCAATTCCGTCATTAAAAGATGAACCAAGAAGTGAAATAGGGTTATTTCCAATATTCAGCAGCTCAATAAATTCAAAATCATCACGATCTGTATAGCCTAGCGCCTCTTCCTCATCAGTCTCTTGAGAAGGCCTATACATAAATTCTGATATTACTAAATTCTTATCATTTATTGCTGCATCGACGATAACGAATGTCTCCTTCGATGGGGCACTCCATAATTCACCATCATAAGCTCGAGCTGTCACTACAGCTGAATCACCAAGAATAAATGGTTCAGATGTAACAGTATGATTAACATCAAGCCTGCCGCTAAAAACAAAATCAGACCCTCCAGCTGATGTATTCATCGCTTGAATGGCTAAGACATTTTTACCCTTCTTTAATAGATCTTTACGAGAGGCCAAATCAAAACTCGGCCAGGAGGACTCTCTTATAACAAGTGAATCAAGCCTTGATCCTGAGGCTCTAGAATCATAACTCAAATCATCAGGGGCTTGAAATGTGGCGACTCGCTCACCATTTAAAAAAGCCGCGAACCCATCATCAATCACCGCTCTGAGAATGAGTGAATTCACATTTTCAATATTTTCGAAATCAAATTCATATCTAATATAAATTGAAGAAGCTCGCCCTGGTGAACGCATCAACTCAAAGGTATTAGTTAAAACATAAGGAATCAGAGGTCCGTTTGGCGTCTCATAGCCAAGCCCATTTTTTCCTAATTCCCATCCACTATCATCAAAATCATCTTTCACCCAATTCAGACCTAGCGAATCATCATTAGGCACAAAATAACGGCAGGATGAATCTGCATTTATCAATTCAGTGTCAATTGGACCACCTTGAAAAGGAATTGCCTTTGGAGAAACAACTCCTCCCTCTAACCTCGGGTCAGACCCATCCGTAGTATAGTAGACCTGTCCATTTTGAGAGATCATAGTTAACTCAACCCCATCACTAACAATGCCACCTGATTGCGAGAATTCTGGAGGAGCATACTTAGCATATTGGCTGTCAATCCATTCAACCCTCGTCTTCATCCATCCTTTAATATGCGATATCTCAGCCTCCCATCCTCGAAGACCTCTATCAGCATATGTACCACCATTAGGTCTTACAGAAGTCCACTTGGCAAAACTTCGAGCCTGTGCCTCTTCTATTTCTCCGGCCATTCTATCAATAATGGCATGAATATTTTCGGTAGAAAACGCCATTCTTCGTAATTCAAACCATCTATCTGTATGGCGTTGTCTAACATCAGGATAATGGGCAGAAGCGGGATTTGAACTGGGACCTATCAAGTTTCCAAACCACGGATATCTTCCATCATACCAAGTTTTACTTGAATCTCCACTACCATCCCATGTTCTAGGGTTAGCATCTCGACCATCCTCAGATCCCATATTTCTATCAAAATCCCAAATTGGACCAGCATTAACCTTGCCTAATTTATCTTTATGGTAATAGGCACTAAGACGCCCCCAGTCAACATTCATGGCAAGCGTATTTAGCCATTGATGGTCGATAAAAGAATCTACATCCATATAGTCACTAAAGTGCAGACCTGTACTTGGGTTTATCCCACTTGGGCGGTTTAATAGTGCCGTATTCATATCGTTGAGATAATTTTGAATATAGGTCTTTTGTTTAGCGCTAACTTCCCTACCACCTGGATCATGGGGAATGAGCGACCCTCCAGCACCTCTCACACTATACGTTGGAGGGCTACCTGCATCATTTCTATCTCTCTTAAAAATATAACCTCCTGTAAGTTCATCACCCTCATTATCCCAAGGCATCAAACGGTCAATTTCGACTCGATTAGGATCCGTCTCAATTTTTTCCATCAATGAATAAACACCAAAATAATCAGCATCATTGAGTCCACTGCCACTTACATCATTGTATAATTCAACAAACTTGCTCCTTGCAGCATATCGACCCGCATTACGACTAATTTCATATATGAGAGGATTTCTAATTAATGCCCGATCAAATTGATACCGAGAATTAAAAATCCAATCCGCCTCACGGGCAAATCCGAATGGCTTAATATTATTATCCATATCATCACCTTCATTCCAAGTTTCAACTGACATTCCATATTTAGGCCATCCAGATGAACTGGATCCACGCTTCCTTATTCCAGACCTTGTGACTACCTGGGGTTCTTGTTTTAATGAAGTTCTTCCAGTCTCAGGATCAGGTTCGAAAAAGAAAATGTATGCATCCTTTCGAGCAGTTGAACCACTTTCAGGTGGCGCCCCCTTACCCAAAGTTGACATCACTATAATTGGTAAATTCGATGTAAAATTTGGGACAGATCCTGACATCTTTAGAAATGTTTTGGTAGAAACAGGGCCGTCTAGTGAACCTGGCAAGAAAGCTTGAGCTCTAATTTGTGTGGAACTTGTTATAGAAATCGGACCCCTATAGAGTTCTGATTCAGAACCAAATTCGTTAGATGGCAAAGAAAGATCAGTCGTATAGCGAATGACTGCACCGGGAGTTTCTGTACTTAGAGTTAATTCAAAATTATCTTCAAACAGCTGACTGCCATTCGAAAAACTTACCTCATCTGGTGGTTTATTGTAAATAATACCATTTGGCTTACCAGGCGTTGACTCTTTAAAGAATCCATACTGAACACCTCCACTCGTATCTTGCACTTCGGCAATTAACTCAACACCAATAACAAAATCAGAACCCCCTGAACTGCGATTCATTGCTTGAACAGCTAAAACGTTGGCCCCTTCTTTTATTACTCCGGCATTAGAAGAAACGTCCTCAATTTCTGGAGCAGCTACAACTAACCTATCCAACCTAGAAGCCGTGGCCCGAGAATCAAATAATACTGGAATGGGAACGTTTAATTCTGAAACCTTNTCCCCATTTAGATATGCGACNTACCCATCATCAATACTAACTGCCAGCTGCGCGGAAACTATTCTTCTGTCCGNAGCGTTAAANTNGAAAGGAAATCTAAAGTATCCACTTGNATTAACACCTTTCATATCTGCAGATATGTTAGTCTTAATCAAAGGCTCAAGTGTTCCGCCATTGGATTCAAATCCAACAGGGTGATCAACTTCAGTCCATGTAGAATCGTCAAAATCAGGGGATGCAGACAACCAACTTTGACCTAATGCATCATCAGTTGGGATTTTATATTTCACTTTGGAGTCTGAAGAAACAAGAATTTCTCTATTCACTAAACCGGATGTTCCATAACCATAAGACGAACCGGGGTATTGCTCAGGGTACCCCTCATCAAATCCTGATACCACAGATGAACCGTCCGGAGCAATTAACGCTAAATAGTCTCCTTTTCTATCAAGTGTAAAACTTGCATGAAGTGGCTCGTCCGGATTNATCCGATTCTTGGCAGATGCAAAAACAATAATAGACTCACCCTTTCTAAGGTTAACTGCGGGAAACTTCCAGCGTGTTAAATCGTTAGCATTATTTGTCAAAAAATGACCTTCTAACGAAGCCNAACTATCGCCAGTATTGGTAATTTCAATCCAATCTGATGGCTTCCCATCATTATCTGGAAAAGACAATTCAGCCACTGCCTTAATTTCAGTTATTGAAAAATTAGCATTAACAGAAAATTTTGTGANATTTAAGAGTGCANGCAGNAGNATGAGCGCTGCTAGCGGGGAATAGCGCCTAAAATGAGGTTTCATAATTTAAANTACNTTAACGGCTTTAATTTATTTAAAAAAGCNTTTTTTCATCACTTCATTTGAAGCATCTAAACCCAATCAGTGCTATATTACGTTATTCAAATATGAGTAACGATTCNACATTCAGTCCTGTTGAAGACATCATCGAGGATATAAAAAAAGGAAAAATGGTCATCATTACAGATGATGCTGACAGAGAAAACGAAGGTGATCTAATTGCTTCAGCGGAATGCATTACCCCTGAAATCGTTAATTTTATGTCAAAATATGGTAGAGGCCTCATTTGCACACCCATTTCTGAATCTATCGCAACCAGATTAGAATTACCAATGATGGTTCCGAATAACAGAGAATCATTTAAAACAAATTTCACTGTATCAGTTGATGCTGCCTCGGGAATCACCACTGGTATCAGTGCAGCAGACAGAGCAACCACAATCAAATTATTATCTGAAGACTGTACAATCGGAGAGGACTTGGTACAGCCTGGNCATATTTTCCCATTACTAGCCAAGCCTGGAGGAGTCTTAAGAAGAGCAGGCCATACAGAAGCAGCAACTGATCTTGCGAAACTTGCTGGCCTAAACGAAGCCGCTGTTATTTGTGAAATCTTAAATGATGATGGCACAATGTCACGATTGCCAGANTTATTACAACTCGCAAAAACACATAATCTCAAAATCGGAACAATTGAAAGTTTAATTCAATACAGGAGAAAAAGGGAAAAACTAATTGATCACTTAGAGACAATTAGTCTACCTACAAATTGGGGTGATTTTGATCTTCACATGTATCAATCTGCCTTCGATGAAGAAACACATTTGGCACTTGTTAGAGGAAAAATTGACCCTGACACAGCAATCACAGTGAGAGTTCATAGTGAATGCTTAACAGGCGATGTATTCGGATCGCGAAGGTGTGATTGTGGCATACAACTGGATTGCGCAATGGAAAGAATATCTAATGAAGCATCTGGAATCCTTTTGTATATGAGACAGGAGGGACGCGGGATTGGCCTGCAAGCAAAAATACATGCTTATAAATTACAAGAACANGGCTATGACACAGTTGAAGCAAATGAAAAACTAGGGTTTCCAAGTGATCTTCGCGATTACGGTATTGGCGCTCAAATTCTATATGACTTAGGAGTAAGAAAAATTCGATTAATGACGAATAATCCGAAGAAAGTAGTTGGCCTAAATGCTCATAAGTTAGAAATCGTTGAACAAATTCCAATCAAATCTATACCCAACCCGCATAACGAGAGGTATTTAGATACAAAGCGTGATAAACTTGGCCACAAATTATAATTTGATCTTAATTGTAAGTCACTCTAATTGAAATAGTACAACATGCCCTCAAAGACACTTCCACCAAAACCCCGTTCAATTGCTGCAAAAAAAACAATTTCAATTGTGGCNAGTCTTTACAACGAGGAACTAGTCAATTCTCTGCTCAATTCCACAGTTCATGGGCTAAGAACTTTAATACCAGGAATCANCGTAAATATTTATAGAGTCCCTGGAGCCTTTGAAATCCCTGTATGTGTAAAAAAACTCATTGAATCAAACAATGTTGACGTAATGATTGCACTTGGAGTCATAATAAAAGGCGAAACCTCACATGCTGATCTNGTAGGCAACAGTGTGACGCAATCCCTCCAAGAGATCGCAACAAATTTCAACACACCAATAATTCATGAAGTTCTATTGACTGAAAATCGCGAACAAGCCATTGAAAGGTGTAAAGGCGATAAAAATAGAGGCACGGAAGCCGCTAAAGCAGCGGCAACAATGAGTGAACTATTCGCTAGCCTTGATGCGGCCAATAATAGAAACCCGCAACTGAGTTAAAATGGGCTTAAGAAGAGACGGAAGAGAAACTGCCGTTCAATTTCTCTACAGCAAAGACATTAATAATGGCTTCGGATCAGAGGATCTAGAAACTTTCTTTTCATTATCCACAGCAAAAAAAGGCGCCAAAATCTTTGCTATAGAATTGGTAAATGGAATAATAGAAAAAATAGATGGAATAGATGAAATCATTCAATCAAACGTTGATAATTTCGAAATCAACAGACTATCGACTATTGATCGAAATGTACTCCGATTAGCCATTTACGAAATGTATTACCGAGATGACATTCCAGCAGCTGTATGCATCAACGAAGCAATAGAGATATCCAAGAGATTAGGGACAGAAGAATCTGGTAGCTTTGTTAATGGCGTTTTAGACAAGGTTAAAGAAAATATCCAGTTAAATTAACTACTTTATAAAGGACAATTTAAAATGGCTGGGTTTTTCAAAAAAATATTAAGTAAATTTTCCAAGGATAAAATTGACTGGGATGATTTAGAGGAATCACTCATTACCGGAGACCTAGGAGTGAAACTATCAATGCAAATCATTGATAACCTTCAAGATAAAAAAAAATCAATCAACCCCGATGACATTATTTATGCATGCAAAGAAGAAATTAGAAAGATACTACCTCCTGACAGCAATTCGATTTCAGATAAGACAGATAAAACAAAAGTTATTTTAGTTGTTGGAGTTAATGGTACCGGCAAAACCACATCTAGCGCTAAACTTGCAAACCATCTTAAAAATAGTGGTGCAAATGTAATGCTGGCTGCTGCTGACACATTCAGAGCAGCAGCAATTGAACAACTCGAGGTTTGGGGTAAAAGAATTAATGTTCCTGTAATTAAGGGTGATTACCAATCTGATCCATCATCTGTTTGTTATGATGCTCATTCCAAATCAATCAATTCGGGAGTAGATTATCTTATTTGTGACACTGCAGGCAGATTGCATACAAGGCATAATTTAATGGAAGAATTGAAAAAAATATGCAGAACTCTTTCTAAAAACGACAATTCAGCCCCTCATGAAGTGTTCTTGGTTGTTGATGCAACAACAGGGTCAAATGCACTTTCACAGGCCAAGGAGTTCAATAAAGCCACTAAACTAACTGGCCTCATTGTTACAAAGATGGATGGCAGTGGTAAGGGTGGTATTGTTGCTTCAATAGCTAACGAATTAGGTATTCCGACAAAATTTATTGGTTTAGGCGAGGAAGTAAATGACTTCAAATCTTTTCACACAGATGAATATCTTGATGAAATTCTGTAACTAATGTTTAAGAAAAAGTTGGAATGATTAAGAATTTTTAACTAGTTTTTTTAAAAATAATCGCTACATCATATTTCTTAATTATGACAGGAAATACTAAATCTGTTTACTCCCGTAAAAATCCACTTCACGCCAAAATTTCAAAAAAAGAACTACTTACCTCCAAAATAAAGGAGAAGAAAACATGGCATATTGAAATTGATTTAGTTGACTCAGGAATGGAATTTACTCCTGGTGACTCCCTTGCTGTATTCCCTGAAAACGACCCCAATCTGGTTAATGAATTGCTTCAGGTTCTTAATTTCACTGGAGATGAAATTGTAATAACTCCATCCAAAAATGAAACTAATCTTCGGAATGCACTAACAAAAGATTATGCAATTACTACTCCTGATAAGAAATTATTAAATGCAGCTGCAGACAAAGCGAACAACTCTACGCTTAAAGAATTACTTTCTCCTGACAACAAGAAAGACTTGATAGATTACCTTTGGGGACGCGAAGTGATCGATATAATTCTTGAAAACCCAGCTGCAAAATTTTCAGCAGATGAATTTGTTGGGCTCCTTAAAAGGTTAAACGTCCGACTATATTCTATCGCTTCGAGTTTAAGTCATTCCCCCAATCAAGTCGATTTAACCGTAGCAGTGGTAGAATATGAAAGCCATGACCGTACTCGACAGGGTGTCTGCTCCAGTTGGATATCTGAAAGAACTGAAATTGGATCTGAAGCTAAATGTTTCATAACCCCAGGAAAAGGGTTTAGATTGCCTGATCCAGAAGAAGACACCCCGATAATTATGTGCGGACCTGGAACTGGTATCGCTCCATTTAGGGCCTTCATGCAAGAAAGAAAATCAACTAACGCAAAGGGTGATGCGTGGCTGTTTTTTGGTGAAATTCATGAAGACGGATGCTTCCTCTACGAGAACGAGTGGCAAGATTATCTCAACGACCGAACATTAAGCAAAATCTCAACGGCCTGGTCTAGGGATCAAGAAGAGAAAGTCTATGTACAACACAAAATATTAGAAGAAGGCCAAGAATTTTGGTCCTATCTTGAAAGAGGGGCTATATTTTATGTCTGTGGTGATGCTGAAAGAATGGCTCCTGATGTGGATTCTGCACTACACAAAATCATTCAGGAACACGGAAATAAATCCGAATCGGAAGCTATAGAGTATGTCAATGAGCTAAAATCAAGCAAACGTTACCGCAAGGATGTTTACTGATATTGCATAATTGATTTATCGCCATATCATTCAACTCGACAATGTCCGAGTTTACAAAAATAGCATTACTGGGTGGTAGCTTTGATCCTGTTCATGAGGGGCACATTCAGATTGCTAAACAGGCTAAATTTGATCTTGATCTGGATAAAGTAATTCTATTACCCTGCCAAAGATCACCGCATAAGGACAACAATACTATTGCTGATGAAAGGCAAAGAGTTGAAATGCTTTCCCTGGCGTCAAACCAACATGATTGGATTGAAATATCGGAGTGGGAATTAAACCAGGAAAACCCATCTTATTCGCTATTGGCAGCACGCCACTTCAAAGAAACGTATCCTGAAGCAACGCTTTATTGGATCATCGGTAACGATCAATGGAAAAAGATAACTACTTGGTACAAAATTGCTGAATTAGCTCAAATTATCACTTTCATTGTCTTTACAAGAGATCAGGAATGCCCACTGGATAAACAAGAAATAAAAAGTCATATTATTAATTACAACTTTGATGCTTCTAGTACAGAGATACGGGAAAAACTCGCAGAACGACAGGATTTGATTCAAACCATAGATTCTGATGTCTATGAATACATCAAAGATAATAGATTATACCTTTAAACAATCTAACCCAACAACCATATCACCTTACCATTGTCAGGTGAGATTTTTGAGATCGGAAAACTCTCGTCTCCATCAATCATATCATTAACCAACTTCTTTTTCTTTTCACCTGTGGCTAGTACAAGAATTTTTCGTGACGCGTTAATCAAAGGATAGGAAAAAGTGACCCTATTAACATCTTTATCAGGAATATAATTATCAACGACCCATCTCTCTGACTCATTCAAGGCACTAGTACCTGGAAATAATGAGGCTGTATGACCGTCTTCACCCATACCTAAAAGAAGTAAATCATGCATATAAATAGAGCCATTAGAGCGCTTTCTTAATTGGTCTTCACATTGCGAAGCAGATTCAACGGGATCAAGCTCTCCTTTTATTCTGATAATGTTGTTCTCTTTAATCGAAACCTTGGATAGCAAAGCCTCCGCTGCCATTTTGTAATTACTGTCATCATGACTTGGAGGAACACACCGCTCATCACTAAAGGTAATCTCTAGATTTTCCCAATCAATAGCCTCATTGACGAGTGCCTCATAGACAGGTCTGGGCGTGCCCCCTCCACAAAGGGACATTCTAAAAACAGATTCGTTACTCTCAGCAATAGTGGATTTAATAATGGATACAGCTTCAGAAACAAAATGGTCTGTTTTAATAACTTCGTTCATTATTTGAGTTTATAATATAATTAGATGGTTCTGATATAAGATCCGCCTATATCACCATTCCACCATCAACAGTTAAAACCTGACCTGTGATATACTTACCTCCAGAGCCTGCCAAGTATTCAACTGCATTGGAGATATCATCAACTTCTCCAAGTTCACCAAGAGGAATTTTTGATTTTATGCCATCCTTCAATTCATCACTTAATGCATTAGTCATGTCGGTTACGATAAAACCAGGCGCTATAGCATTCACAGTAACGGATCGGCTGGCAAATTCTCGGGCTAATGATTTTGTTAATCCAATAAGACCGGCTTTACTCGCTGCATAGTTCGCCTGCCCCGCATTTCCGATAAGCCCAATGACTGATGAAATATTAATAATCCTTGACCCGCCCTGTTTTAATAATGAGCGCTGGAAAGCTTTTACACTATTAAAGGCACCTTTGAGATTGGTATTCAAAACAACATCCCATTCCTCCTCAGTCATGCGAAGCATTAAATTATCTCTCGTAACCCCAGCGTTGTTAATGAGAATATCAACCTTGCCGAAATCCTCCAAAACGGATTTGCCCGCATCAATC
>NYVP01000078.1 GCA_002684575.1 Verrucomicrobiales bacterium | reverse complement strand
TCCCTCCTGATCTCACTGGAACTGCCATCCATGGTGATAAGGTAATCATTAAAATCCAAAAATCCCAACATTCGCCTCAATGGACAAAAAACATCAAAAATAAAAGGATAAAAGATAAACTTCAAAGTCGATTTAGTGAAACGAGAAAATCACCAGAAGGCAGAGTGATTAAAGTGCTTGAAAGAAAAAATGAAGCTGTAATAGCAACTTACTTTCAAAAAAATCAATTTCATTACGCGCAGCCTGATGATGTGCTTCTACCAAAGAGCATAGAACTTGACCCAAATAAGACTTTTGAAAAAACTTTGAAAAATGGCGATAAGGTAGTCATCTCCATCACGGATTGGAAATCTAGAAGAGTTTGCCCTAAGGGTCATGTCGTAAAAATTTTGGGATCCCCCGACGCACCAGGCATTGACATTCTTCAAATTATCTATGGTTACAAACTACCAATAGAATTTAAAGAACGAGTCATTAAAGAGGCGGAAGCATTTTCCAGTGATATCCCAAAAGAAGAATTATTATCGAGGGAAGATTGGAGAGATCGACCGGTATTCACTATTGACCCAGCCAGCGCAAAAGACTTTGATGATGCGATCTTAGTTGAAAAATTGGAAAATGGAAATTGGCGGCTAGCTGTCCACATAGCAGATGTTGCCTATTATGTGAAACCGGAATCTGAACTAGACAAAGAAGCTTCTCTTCGAGGCAATAGCACTTACCTCGTTGATAGGGTCATACCAATGCTCCCAGAAGTTTTGAGTAATGGCCTATGTTCACTTGTTCCTGGAGAAGACCGCCTCACCCATGCCGCGATTATGGATTTTGACTCCAAAGGCTCAATGATATCCGTAAGGGTTTGTAAGGCTATTATCAATAATTCAAAGCGCTTCACCTACGAGCAGGCCTATTCTTTACTTAATAATCCTGATCCACAAAACCCTTTCAGTGAAAGACTATCTATTGCATGGGAACTGGCAAAAAAATTACGTAAGAGACGCTTTAAATCTGGTGCATTGGAATTAGATATGCCGGAAATAAAAGTGATCCTCGATAAGAAAGGTAAGCCCGTCAGCATTGAGAAAACTGAAAATGACGAGAGTCATCAACTCATTGAGGAATTTATGCTTGCCGCAAATGAAGCCGTGGCCAAGCACCTCAAAGATAAAATGCGACCATCAATGTTTAGAATTCATGAGAGTCCCGACGCAGACAAACTTTTTGAATTCAGACAACTCGTACTTAGCTATGGATTAGAAATTGGTGATCCCTACGCTCCAAATGAACTACAAAAATTATTAAGAAATATTCGAGGTGAAGCGGAAGAGCACGCAATCAAGGTAGGGCTTTTAAGAAGCATGAAGAGAGCAAACTACAGTGCAGAACCATTAGGTCATTACGGATTATCCAAAACCAACTACACTCACTTCACAAGCCCCATCAGGCGTTACTCTGATCTCATTGTTCATAGGGTACTCGCAGCCGTGACGGGATCCGCTCCGGGCAGCACACCAAAACTTGATGAACTCCAACAATTGGCTAACCACATCTCGGAAACGGAAAGAAATTCGAGTAGTGCCGAGATAGAATCACAGAAATTAAAGCTCATTGAATTTCTTTGGAATGAAAAAAAGAGTGCTAAGGATGATTCTCTTCCCTGCCATCCTGCTATCATCCATGAAGTCCGCCGCAAAGGTCTTTTTATTGAGCTCACCGATTTGTTTATTAAAGGACTAGTGCCAGAAATTGATTTTCCCTATTGCCGAGAAGGATACTGGTTTGATGGTTCCAATTCACGTTTCGTCGGATCTAAGCCAAAAAGGATCTTTCAAGCGGGTCAAACCATTCAAGTTATTGTAGAAAACATTGATCTTAACCAACGATTGGTGAATTTCAAAATTATTTAAGTCTGAAGGGTCTATTTGACACTAGGTTCTAATAAATTAAAATTCTGGTGATTCTTATCACTCAATTATCACTCAATATCCCTAACAGAACACATAAATATAATGAGCAAAAAAATATTAGTTGCCGGAGGAGGTGGATTTATTGGAGGGCACCTGGCAAAAACGCTAGTAAACAGAGGTCATGAAGTTCGCGTCGTTGATGTTAAACCTCTTGATCAATGGTATCAAAAAATAGAAGGAGCTGAAAACATTGTTGCTAACCTTGAGGAGAAAGAAGCTTGTTACTCTGCAAGTGAAGGATGTGATGAAGTATACAATCTTGCATGTAATATGGGAGGAATGGGTTTCATCGAAAATAACAAAGCTCTCTGCATGCTTAGTATTCTTATCAACACCCATCTCCTGATGGCCGCAAAAGAATTTAATATCAAAAAGTACCTATACTCATCCAGCGCCTGTGTATATGCAGCGGACAAACAAACAGAAACAGAAATAATGGCTCTCAAAGAAACGGATGCTTATCCGGCAATGCCTGAGGATGGATACGGATGGGAAAAACTGTTTAGTGAAAGAATGTGTAAACATTTCGAAGAGGACTTCGGAATGCAAGTCCGAGTCGTTCGATTTCATAATGTTTATGGTCCTGATGGCACCTGGCGAGGAGGACGTGAAAAAGCGCCTGCCGCACTCTGTAGAAAAATAATTGAAGCAAAAATTTCTGGGGATTTGACTATTGAGGTTTGGGGCGATGGTGAACAAACCCGCAGCTTCATGTACATTGATGACTGTATTACGGGTTTAGATAAGCTAATGGAATCTGATTTTAGTGATCCAATCAATTTGGGGCGCTCTGAAATGGTATCCATCAACGGGCTCATTGACATTATTTCTGAGATTGCTGGTGTCACCGTCGAACGGAATCATGATTTGAATGCCCCCCAAGGAGTAAGAGGCAGAAATAGCGATAATACTCTAATTTTAGATAAACTGGGCTGGGAACCAGAGGTCGACTTAAAGACTGGACTGGCCAAAACCTATGCATGGATAGAAGAGCAAATTGAGAGAGAAGCCAGAGGCGAATCCGTCATATCTTAGTTTTAATGAATATTATTAAACTCTAATAAAAACCGCCCATTGACACCATTAATGGCCTTGATAAGGTTCGGCTCGATTTTAATCGTCAAAAATTTCAAAAACTTTCATTTTTAATAATTCATTAAGACTCTTAAGAATTTAGAACTAACCACCACAAATACCCATGGCAAAAAAGAAAACAGCCTCAAAAAAGGCCGCAACAAAAAGAAAAAGCCCAGCGAACAAAAAAGCCGCGAAACGTAAATCTAAACAGCATGTTTATTTCTTCGGAGGCAACAAAGCAGATGGAGACGGATCTCAAAAAGCCTTATTGGGAGGTAAAGGTGCAAACCTATCAGAAATGTCCAAAATAGGCCTACCGGTTCCTGCTGGCATGACGATCACAACGGAGGTTTGTACTTATTATTATGATAACAAAAAAACTTATCCAAAGACACTCGATGCGGAAATTAAATCCAATATCGCTAAGATTGAAAAAGTCATGGGTAAGAAATTTGGTGATTTAAAAAACCCTCTCTTACTTTCTGTGCGCTCNGGGGCTCGTGAATCAATGCCNGGAATGATGGATACTATTCTTAACCTTGGCATTAACGATGAAGTTGTAGAAGCCCTTTCAGAAAAGACAGGAAATTCAAAATTCGCATGGGATAGTTATCGACGTTTTCTTCAAATGTACGGAAGTGTTGTTATGGGAGTCGAAGCTCACGAAGGTGAACACCATGACCCCTATGAAGTCATTTTAGATAACGCAAAAGCCAAGGCAAAGGTTTCCGATGATTCTGGACTTGAGGAATCAGACTTACGTTGGGTTGTTGCCGAGTTTAAAAAGCTCATCAAGAAAAGGTCAGGAAAGAATTTTCCCGAAGACCCGATGACTCAACTTTATGGATCAGTCAATGCTGTCTTTAATTCTTGGAACAATGATCGAGCCAAAGTCTATCGTGCCAAGTATGGTATCCCAGCCGAGTGGGGAACTGCAGTCAATGTGCAGGCCATGGTATTCGGTAACACCGGCAAAACCTCGGGCACCGGCGTAGCCTTCACCCGCGACCCTGCTACAGGCGAAAACGTATTTTATGGCGAGTACCTCATTGATGCTCAAGGTGAGGATGTTGTCGCTGGAGTACGTACTCCGAAACCGATCGCCAAGATGGTAAAGGACCTGCCGAAATCACACAAAGAACTCCTCAAGGTTCGTAAAATTCTCGAGAAACACTTCCGTGACGTACAGGACGTCGAGTTCACTGTCGAAGAGGGTAAGTTGTGGATGTTACAGACCCGTAACGGTAAGCGTACAGGTTTTGCCGCAGTTAATATCGCCCTCGACATGGTAAAAGAAAAACTTATCACAAAGGATGAGGCCATCCTTCGTATACCAGCTGAGGATTTGAGCCATCTCTTGGCACCAATCTTTGATCTCGCCGCTGAACGCAAAGCCACAAAAATAGGTAGTGGTCTTCCTGCGGGTCCAGGTGCCGCCTCCGGTAAAATATATTTCTCAGCGGAAGATTCCGTCAAAGCAGCCTCTAAGGGTGAATCCGTCATTCTTGTGCGTCAGGCCACATCTCCAGAGGATCTTCGCGGTATGATTGCTGCTGATGGAATACTCACGACGGAAGGTGGAGCCTCTTCACACGCCGCTCTCGTTGCCCGCCAAATGGGTAAGGTTTGTGTTTGTGGCGCTCACGGTATGACAATTGATTACGGTAAGAAGACACTTTCAGGCAATGGAGTGACTCTCAAAGAAGGAGATGACCTTTCTCTAAACGGATTCGTTGGAAATGTCTACAAGGGCTCTATCAAGTCTTCTCCGTCACAAGTTATTCAAGGCCTAATTGAAAATAAAGCTGCGGCCAAACGTTCTGATACATACAAAAAATTTATGGCGCTCATGAGCTGGACAGACAAACTTCGAAAGCTCGGAGTTCGTACTAACTCAGATACACCAAAACAGGTTGAACAAGCCATCAAGTTTGGAGCTGAGGGAATAGGTCTGACTCGTGCAGAGCATATGTTCTTCGAGGGTAACCGTATCGATTCTGTCCGCGAAATGATTTTGGCTGACGACGACGCAGGGCGTGCGAAAGCACTAACAAAAATTAAGAGGTTCATGAAAAAAGATTTCATCGGAATCTTTAAATCTCTTGCAGGGCGCCCTGCAACAATCCGACTTCTCGATCCGCCTCTTCACGAATTCATTGGTACTATGGATGCAGCTCAGAAGAAAGACCTCTCCAAGAAGATTGGAATGAGTGCACCAGCGATCACGAAAAGGATCCACGCTCTCCATGAAGAAAACCCGATGCTTGGTCACCGTGGTTGCCGTCTAGGAATCAGCTATCCAGCTGTCACCGCTACTCAGGTCGAGGCTATTCTAGAGGCTGCGGCAGAAGTTCAGTCTAAAGGGACTAAGGTGCTTCCTGAAATTATGGTACCTCTCGTATCCTACGATCGTGAGCTTGAACTGCAGAAGCGGGTTATCGACGAAACTGCTGAAAGCGTTCGCAAGAAACTTGGTCTTAAAAAGTCCGAGTTAAAGTACACAGTTGGAACGATGATCGAGATTCCTCGCGC
>NYVP01000077.1 GCA_002684575.1 Verrucomicrobiales bacterium | reverse complement strand
TGTATTTTTATTCATTTGGGTCTTTCTCATTAAATCATGTACTGCNTTTTATAATGGTCAGTTGTGAAATGTTTTTTCACGCGTAATTAATTATGATTCCAGATTGAAAAGTGAGATTATCTTTTAGTATGAATATCTTTACTGTTGAGTAGAAGTTTTTCTTTTATCATAGCTCTTTACGCATTTATTGTTGATATTGCATAATATAAAAACGAATAACCGCTGTTTTATGAAGTTTAAATTATTTTTACTGTTCACATTTCTTATCATTCCAGTTGCTAAAGCAATAGAATTTAAGTCCAATGATAGGGTTGTGTTACTTGGTAATACTTTCATTGAGAGAGATGTNAATTTTGGTCATATTGAAACTTTTTTATCAATTGCTTTAGCAGACAAGAAAGTAACTTTTAGAAATCTGGGATGGAGTGGTGATACGGTGCACTGTCATGCGAGGTCTTACTTTGGTCCTCCTAAGGAAGGTTTTGATAGGTTGAGTAAACATATTGATTTTATTAAGCCAACAATGGTTATTATTTGTTACGGATCAGTCGCTGCTTTTGAGGGCGATGAGGGAATCGATGGTTTCGAGGAGGGTTATGAAAAATTGATTGATATGATTAAGTCTAGAGCTGGATCTAGAATTGCACTAATGAGTCCTCCACCGTGTGAAAACCTTGGTCCGCCTCTTCCCAATATGAACTATCAAAATGTTAGACTCAGTAAGTACAGTAAAATTATTAAAGACATAGCTGTGAGGAAAAAATGCGATTACATTGACCTTTTTTCTGCCCTAGGAGCAGGTAAAACAAAAATGATTCCACCAGTAACGTTAAATGGGGTGCATTTTACTTCTCAGGGTTATCGAAAAGTTGCTTCAGTCATGATGGAGGTTATGGGGTTTGAAAATAAAGTTGATGTTTCAAACTCTGAGAGAGAAAAATTAAGGCAAGTAATCTTAAAAAAGAATCGTTTGTTTTTTAATCGATGGCGTCCGCAGAATGAGACGTATCTTCACGGTTTTAGGAAACACGAACAGGGTAATAATGCCAAAGAAATTCCAATGTTTGACCCTTTAATAAAAGAGAAAGAAAGGGAAATACACAATCTCGCTCATAGTTTTGGCAAAAATAAATAAACTTAATAATTAGATTAATGAATTCCCAAAAACTTTTTCTATTATGTTTGCTTTTTGTTTTGCAAACTCTGAATCTTTTTTCTCAAAGAAATCTGCCACAGAGTGAGATTCCAGATCCTGACCCAATGAAACAGATGGAATCCTTTATATTAGACGAGGGATTGGAAATTAATTTGTTTGCTTCAGATCCAATGATGGCAAAGCCAATTGGAATGAATTGGGATGAACAAGGACGTCTTTGGATTGTTAGTAGTCGGTTGTACCCTCACATAAAACCAGGACAACGTTCTGATGATCAAGTTATAGTTTTGGAAGATAAAAATGGTGATGGCGTAGCTGANAAGTCNTCGGTTTTTGCAGAAAATTTATTAATTCCGACTGGTATAATGCCTGGAGATGGCGGGGTTTATGTTGCAAATTCTACCGAAATACTTTTCATGGAGGATCTAGACGGGGATCTCAAGGAAGATAAAAGAACGGTTGTTCTGAGTGGGTTTGGAACTGAGGATACNCACCACATTATTCATTCATTTAAGGGGGCTCCAGATGGAATGATGTATTTTAATCAATCAATTTATATTCACTCCCATGTAGAAACTCCTCATGGGGTTAGGAGACTTATGGCAGGGGGTATATGGCATTATCGACCTGAGACTGGGAAACTAGAGGTTTTCTCTCGTGGCTTCGTTAACAGCTGGGGTCATATCTTTGATAGATATGGACAAAGTTTTGCTACTGACGGTGCTTATGGAGANGGAATTAATTATGTTTTTCCGGGNAGTGTTTTTTTTACTGCATATAATGCAAAAAGAATACTCCGTGGATTAAATCCTGGGCAACCTAAACAATGCGGTCTTGAAATTATTAATTCTAGTCACTTCCCAGATTCATGGCAGGGTAATTTAATAACTAATGATTTCAGAGGTCACAGAGTAAACAGATTTATTATAAGCGATAGTGGCAGCGGATTTGTTTCTCGACAGGCTAAAGATTTGATTCGCACTAAACATAAATCTTTTCGTCCAATTGATGTTAAAATAGGGCCTGACGGAGCTCTNTATATTGCCGACTGGTACAACCCCATCATTCAACATGGGGAAGTTGATTTTAGAGATCCAAGGCGGGATCACGTTCACGGTCGGATATGGAGAGTTACTCATANAAATCGGCAATTATCGAAATTTCCAAATTTAATAAATGACCAGACAGCTTCAGTAGTTGAACAGCTTCGATCTNCTGATGGTGTTACTAGACATTTTGCTAAAAGGCAATTGAGACAAAGGCCAAGATCAGAAGTTGTCTCAGAGCTCAAAAAATTCAAAGAAAGAGATGATTTAAATGCAGAGGACAAGCTTGAGGTTTTATGGGCCCATCAATCAATAAATCATGTTAGTGAGGATTTGTTGAAAGACTTGTTGAGTTCAAAAGACCATAGAATTCGATCTGCTGCTGTTCGCGTGGTTTATCATTGGAAAGATGAAATTAATGCTCCGATAAGTTTAGTAAGTGATGCAATTAAAGATGATCATCCGAGAGTAAGGCTTGAGGCGATTTCGACTCTTCGCAATATAGGCACAGCGGAAGCATTTAATTTAATTATGGATGCATTTGATAAAGAGATTGATTCAAATATAGATTTTGCCCTTTGGCTCGCTGCAAGAGAACTAAAAAGCGTTTGGCTGCCTTTACTTGAAGAGGGTAAGTTGGAAATTAATGGACGTCACAAAGCGTTACAATTTATTCTAAAAGCTTCAGAGGAGCCCGAGGCTTTGAAGCTTTTAGCTAATTCGTTATCATCAACAGATTTAAAAGGCGCAGGATTTAGAGAGTTGTCATCACTCTTTGCTGATTTGGGTAATTCTAAGGACATTGATTTGCTATACTCCTCCGCACTTATGGAGGATAGGGAAAAAGAGGATAGAAATCATGTTTTGAATGAATTAATTAGAGCCTTTAAAGATAGAAATATTCAGCCGACGAAAAAAAGGGAACATGAACTGCTAAAGTTAGNAAGCAGTGGAAATGAAGCTGGGGCTATGCTTTCAGGTGTATGGAAGATCGAGGGAGTTAAGCCGATACTTCTAAAATGGTTAGATAATGATGATAAAAGTATTCTTGCTATAGCTGCTCTTGGAGAAATAGGAGACGCATCGAGTCTCAAGGCTCTAATGAAAATTATTGATAATAATGAAGCTGACTTTAAAACAAAAGCCCATGCAATAACGGCTATTGCTCAGTCAAATTTACTTCAGTCAGCCACTTACGCTTCTAATTTGATGGTCGAAGCAGAAACGCCTGAACCAGTTGAGACGATTCTTGATTTTTTTCTTACGCGAAAGGATGGGCCTAATTTCCTGGCGGCTGCAATTTCAGGNAAAAAAATGAATGCTAACGTTGCTGGAGAGGCGGTCAGGATGACNATCGCCTCTGGAGGTGAAACTGAAAAGTTAATCCAAGAATTATCCAAGGCAGGTTCACTTGAAACAATTCAAGCAGGCCTTAGTGATAGTGAAATGAGAGNATTGATGAATTTAGTCAAATCGGCGGGTAGTCCTCAAAGAGGAGAGGAAATATATCGCANGTCACAACTTTTGTGTCAAAGTTGCCATGCAATAGCGGGGGCAGGAGGTGCTNTAGGCCCTGATTTAGTAAGCCTCGGATCAAGTGCGCCGATTGATTATATTGTTGATTCTTTGTTAGAGCCTGCAAAAAAAATCAAAGAAGGATATCATACGACTGTTATTACGACAAAGCAAGGGGAGGTAATTACAGGTGGTCTCGTTAGGGACTCCGATAGTGAATTGGTGATTAGAATGGTTGATGGTTCTTTTAAAAATATAAAAACTAGTGTGATTGAGAAAAAGGAGATTTCACCAGTATCTTTAATGCCTCCAGGTCTTACTGCAAGTCTTCGTAAAGATGAGTTTATAGATCTCATGAGCTTCCTCTCAGCTCTTGGTAAAGAAGGCCAGTATAAAGTTCCGGCTGGAAGGAGTGTTAGACGATGGAGGACATTGCCAAAGGATTCTAAGACTAGTGGACTAATTAAAACTAAAGGGATTCAATATACTTTAAATGGAAAAAATAATCTACCATGGAAGCCAGTATACAGTTTTGTGGATGGAGGATTACCTCTTGCAGAGATGGGAATAAACAATGGTTTTAACAATAGACTTAGTATTGCTAAATTTGAAATCGAAGTTTCGATTCCTGGAAAAATNGGAATTAGGATTAAAAACCCCGAAGGTTTACAGCTTTTGACTGGTGGTGAAATGATAGAAGCTAAAAAGAATTCATCATTCACCTTCAGTCAAGGGCGACACGAAATCTACGTGATCGTCGATAACGACATACGTGAATCCGATTTGTTCATTGAGATTATTGATGTTGATGGGTCGCAGGGGGCAGCAGAGTTAGTTACTGGGCTCTAAGGGTTTTATAGCTGTGATTTATGAGCCTCAAGGAGTCGTTTGACGATATCAGGGTGTTCATCTGCCCAGTTTATTTTTTCTTCAGGATCCTTTTCAATATTGGACAAAAATAATTTCGTAGGTTTGGCGTATCCAACTTTGGCAGGGTTAGAAGAGTCTCTCACATTGCCAATTAATTTCCATGGTCCTTGCCTTACAGCCCATTGTTTTTTTGGTCCTACTCCTACTTGCCAATGAAGTGTTGAGTGAGGGCTNGACTTGCTTTCAAATTTGATCATTGGCGATAAGCTTTTACCATCGATTTTAGTNTTCATGAGTTTTATTCCNGCAAGATCAGCCAATGTTGGTAACCAATCACAGGAATGAGCAATCTCCGTGATTTCTCTATTTTCCTGTAATTTTGATGGCCATGAAATGATTGCTGGTACTCTGATTCCTCCTTCAAATAGGCTAAANTTGGCTCCTCGATATTTTCCAGCGCTACCTCCTCCAAAATGAGCTCTCTCTTCAGTGGAGTGGCCATGATCAGATTGAAATACAATTATCGTATCTTTTTCAAGTCCTACTTCGTCAATGTATCTTAGCAGATTTCCAATTCTTGCATCTTGGGTTGAAACAAAAGCGTTGTAAAGATTGCGAGGGTATTTTACGTCTTTGTAATGATTTAACCAATGATGGTCACCCTGATACGGGTAGTGAGGTGTGTTTAGTGCAAAATAGATTAAGAATGGTGATGCTTGATTTTCTTTTATAAATTCACATGCTTCTTCGACCATTAGATCAGGAAAAAATTTACCATCTTCAAAAATTTCTTTTCCATTTTTATGTAAATCGTGTCTGTTTGGGCCCTGCCAGTAGAAAAAATGGGAATAATTGTCAATGCATCCTCCCATGTGCCCAAATGAATAATCAAANCCCTGTGCATTTGGCATGTGTTCCGGAATGTATCCGAGATGCCATTTTCCTATGTGAGCGGTAGCATAACCAGCATTCTTAAAGTGTTCAGCTATTGTAATTTGNTCAGATGGCATTCCTGGTCTTCCTTTTACAGAAGTGGTATTTCCTGGAACTTTTGCATTGATAGGGTAGCGGCCAGTTAAAAGGCCTGCTCTTGATGGTGAGCACACAGGAGCAGCCGCATAAAATTGAGTAAAGCGAATTCCTCGTTCAGCAATCTTGTCAATATTCGGCGTTTNTAGGTCTTTAGCACCATAGCATCCCGCATCTATAGAACCTTGATCATCAGTTAAAATAATAATGATGTTTGGTTTCCTATTAGCCGNAGAATTAGAACACAGGGAGAGAGTAATTATGAGAATTGGTAATATTTTTTTGAGTAGAGTGTGCACTGCTTTTAAATCATTGTTTTATTTGTTATAAATGACTATTTTCAATGATAGTTATATTAAATAAAACAATGAGTAGACTAGCTTTCTGTATAATATTTTTTTTAATCAACTTTAAAACTTTTGCTGAAACTTCCAATTGGACACAATGGAGAGGAGTTAATGGGCAAGGCCATAGTCATTATGATAATTTGGCAGTATCTTGGAACGAAAAAAAGAATATAACATGGAAGGTTAAGACAAAAGGCAGAGGATGGTCTTCGCCGGTAATTTTNAATGATCAGATTTGGTTTACTTCTGCTGAGGAGTCTCTGGCTACGGAGGAAGAGGCGAGGGAGAGACTTAAAGAGAATACTGGAAGTCAGCCTTTAACCTTATTAAAATCATCTAAATTCCATGCCATTTGTATTGATAAGAAAAGTGGCGAAGTGATCCATAGTATTTCACTTTTTAGTGTCGATAAACCGCAATGGGTACACAGATTTAATAGTTATGCATCGCCAACACCAATTATTGAAGAGGGGAGACTTTATTGNCACTTTGGAACTTATGGTACTGCATGCGTCGATACTGCAACAGGTAAAGTATTATGGAAAAATTTAGAACTTCAATGCATGCATGAAAATGGCCCTGGAAGTTGTCCGGTTCTTTATGGTGATTCAATAATTTTTCACATGGATGGAAGTGATGTACAATATGTAGCAGCTCTTAATAAGGATGATGGCTCTCTTAAATGGAAAACATCAAGAAGTGGTAAGATGAATCCAAATCCGCAACTTAAGAAAGGTTATAGTACACCAATAATTATAAATCGTAATGGTAAGGATGAGCTAATTTCACCTGGAGCTAATTGGCTTTACAGTTACGATCCAAAGAGTGGTAGTGAAAATTGGAAAGTTGATTATGAGGTTCTAGGTTTCTCTAATGTAGCAAGACCAGTTAGTGGAGAGGGAATGATATATGTGGCGACTTGTTTTATGCGATCTCAAATGCTGGGAATTTCATCTGGTGAATCACCTGAAATAGTTTGGAGATATAAAAAGGGAGTTCCAAATACNCCATCACCTTTGCTATCCAAGGGATTGCTTTATTTTGTTGGTGATTCAGGGGGCTTAGTGACCTGTCTCGATTCTAAAACAGGTGAACTTGTTTGGAGTGAAAGGATCGCTAGCGGCAAGTATTGGTCCGCTCCATTCATAGCAAATGGAAAGATTTATTTTCATAATGAAGACGGTGTTACTACTGTCATTAAAGAAGGTAGGGCATTTAAGATNCTTTCGGAAAACAAAATCGAAGGTAAAATAATGTCTTCTGCGGCAATTTCCGACGGAGCTATTTATCTGAGAACTGACAAGGCCATCTATAAGGTAGAAAATGAAAAATAGTTTGTTTTCATGTTCTCGGATTGGATAAGTGATTATAATCAGATCATTCAATGGGCCGGGATTGTTTCCGTTTTTCTGTTTTTTTTATCACTTTTCCTTTTGAGATATGTAATACTTAGACTGCCGGAGAATTATTTTATAACGGCTAGTTCTATTTCAAAAAGTCATTCAAAAAGCCCTCAAAAGATTATCGTCAGAGTTGCGAAGAATGCAGTTGGGTTTTTACTTACTATTTGTGGAATAATATTGTTGTTTACTCCCGGTCAGGGAATGATCACAATTTTAATTGGTTTGTGTTTGATTGATTTNGCAATTGTTAATCAATTTAAGAAAAAAATAATTAATAATAGAAAGGTTCAAAAAGCTTTAAATTGGATTCGTACTAAAAAATCTGTAAAACCATTCAATTTTCCAAAGTGCTAAAAATTTAAAAACTTTTAAACTAACAGAGCATACATTTTAAANTTGGTTTTTTTAACAATCATGTAGAGATTGTAAAGATTTATGAAGTAATTTAGTGTATTGTAGATTTAATTATTACCATTAATCAAAAGTATATTTTATGCTTAGTCTTTATTCTGAAAATTCTGTAAAGTTTTGTGATGGTATTTCTCGTAGAGGATTTTTAAAGGTCGGTGGTCTTTCCCTTGGCGGAGCATCACTTCCGCAAATACTTTCTGCAGAATCGAGCTCAACCTCGAATCCTGGTGGTCTTGGCCATAAGGCAGTGATAATGATTTTCTTGGCAGGCGGACCACCTCATCAGGATATGTGGGATATTAAAAGGGATGCTCCATCAAACATTCGAGGTGAGTTCAATTCCATGAAAACTAATGTTCCTGGAATCGAAATATGTGAGCTTTTTCCAAAGATTGCTAGCATGGCCGATAAATTTACATTTATCAATTCGATCGTTGGTGCCCATGGTGGTCATGATGCTCAGCAATGTCTTACTGGTAAATCTCCAAGAAATGCACCACCAGGTGGATGGCCATCAATAGGTGCGGTGATGTCCAATCTTCAAGGTCCAGCTAGTAAGGCTATCCCGCCTTTTGTGGGGTTGTCGCCCAAGTGTGGCCATGACCAATGGGGTGACCCTGGTCAGACTGGGTTTTGTGGGCCCTCACATGCTGCATTTACTCCTAATCGGGGTGGTGGAGCAGGTGATATTAAATTAAAGGGAGTTTCATTGGAGCGTCTCGATGACCGTCAGCAATTACTTAAAAGTGTTGATTGTTTTCGCAGAGATGTTGATTCATCTGGAATAATGGGAAGCATGGATGATTTTAATAAACAGGCTTACGGTGTGCTAACATCAAGCAGACTGGCAGAAGCCTTTGATTTGAAAAAGGAGGATCCAAAGCTTGTCGAAAAATATGGTAAGGGAACTGAAAAACTGACAGCAGATGGTCCATGGAAAAGACTTGATCAATTTCTTATGGCTAGAAGGTTAGTTGAAGCTGGAGCTAGGTGCGTAACAATTGGATTTAGTCGTTGGGATTGGCATGGAGGTAATTTCAAAAGAGCGAGAGAGGATTTTCCTCTTCTTGATCAGGGTGTTTCTTCACTTGTTCAAGATATTCATGACAGAGGAATGGAAAATGATGTTTCTGTTATTGTTTGGGGCGAGTTTGGTAGGACTCCTGTAATCAATAAGAATGGGGGTAGAGATCATTGGCCTAAAGTTTCAAATGCATTAATAGCTGGAGGAGGAATGAAAACAGGTCAAATTATTGGTTCAACAACTAGAGATGGAGGGGAAGCGCATGATAGGCCTGTGACTTTTCAGGAAGTTTTTGCAACTTTATATCACAGTGTTGGGATTGATATTAACAAAGCTACAGTTAATGATTTAAACGGAAGGCCTAGATATTTGGTGGATCAAGGTATAGAACCCATGCCGGAATTAATTTAGGATTATTTCAAAATAAGTTTTTAAAATGCTTACTTTTTTAGGGGACCGCCAATCAAATCCATTCTGCGATGGAATGACAAGAAGAAATTTTCTGAGTGTTGGTGGTCTCGCTATGGGTGGAATTGGGTTGCCTAATTTGCTTTTAGCTGAACGCCAAAATAATATTGGTAGTTCAAATAAATCTCTAATAATGATTTACATGCCTGGAGGACCACCTCATCAGGATATGTACGAAATTAAAACCGAGGCTCCATCAGAGATAAGAGGAGAATTTAAACCCATTAAAACTAATGTTCCGGGCCTAAATATTTGCGAACACCTTCCGAAAATCGCCAGCATTGCAGACAAATGCGTTTTTATTAGAAGTGTTGTTGGAGCTAAAGATCGACACTACAGTTACCAATGTTTAACTGGAAGGCACAATGATAACGCGCCATCTGGTGGATGGCCCGAAATAGGATCGGTGGTTAGTGACATAGATCATAGAGCAGGAATTGAGAGCGGTGTTCCTGGTTATGTAAATCTTTCGCCCAAGATGAAACATAAGCCTTATAATTTTGGTGATTCAAGTTTCCTTGGGGTTTCGGCAAACCCTTTTAAACCAAATGGGAATAGTTTATCTGACATGTCTCTAAATGGGCTCAGTTTGGATAGATTGAATGATCGACGTTCTTTACTAAATAGTTTTGATAGGTTGCGTCGAGACGTTGACTCTTCTGGAGGTATAAAAGGGATGGACGGACTGAATCAGCAGGCTTTTGATATTTTGACTTCTAGTAAATTGGCTGACGCTCTTAATGTAGATTCAGAAAGTCAAAAAACTTTGGACATGTATGGAACAGGAACAGATAAAGTTCAAGGTGATGCAGCGCCCAGAGTTAATAGACAATTTTTAGCTGCTAGGCGATTAGTGGAAGCTGGTGCTAGGGTTGTTACATTAAGTTATAGTTTTTGGGATTGGCATGGGGCTAACTTTAAGAGAGCAAAAGAAAATCTGCCTGATTTTGACCAGGCTTATTATGCATTAATAACAGACCTAGAAGAAAGGGGCATGCTTGATGATGTTACGGTTGTAGCCTGGGGAGAATTTGGTAGAAGTCCAAAAATAAATAAAAATGCTGGTAGAGACCATTGGCCGAACGTGTCCTGTGCACTTCTTTCTGGTGGTGGAATGCAGGTTGGTGGTGCTATAGGTTCGACTGATCGATTGGGAGGAGAAGCAGAAGAAAGACCTGTTCACTTTGGTGAAATTTTTGCTACAATGTACAATAATTTGGGAATTGATGTGTCTCAGACAACGATTATGGACCTCGGAGGTAGGCCACGTTATTTGGTTGAAGGGCATAGTCCTATAAATGAATTAGTTTAAAAAAGAGAAGATTAAAATGAAATATGGAATTCAAATCTTGATATGGATGTTGCTAAATACATTCTATCTTGCCGCTAATGAATTAAGTATATATTCTGTTTCCGCTCAGGATAAAAAAGCCAAACTTCTGGGGCCTGACGCGAATCTACAACTCGTAGTTTACAATTCTGATCTTCAAGATATGACCAGAGAAGTCGTTTATACCTCAGCTCCTCATAATCTGATTTCTATTTCAGATTCAGGTAAGGTAATGCCTCTTGGTAACGGTGATGTGACTATTACAGCAACTAATGATAAAGGTCTCACTGGTAAACTGGATCTAGTTGTTGAAAGGTTTGAAACACCCCAGCCGATTAATTTCCCTAACGAAATCGTGCCACTATTTACTAAGCATGGATGTAATGGGGGAGGTTGTCATGGAAAGTCCGAGGGACAAAATGGATTCAAATTGTCACTTCTTGGTTTTGAACCTACTGAAGACTTTGAATATCTGGTTAAAGAGTCAAGAGGTAGAAGGCTATTTCCCGCTGCGCCAGAACACAGTTTATTATTAAGAAAAGGTGCAGGAGATCTTCCTCATGGAGGAGGTGCTCGTTTTGAACATGACTCTTGGGATTATAAAGCGATTGTTAGATGGATGGAACAAGGTATGCCTTATGGCAGTCCTGATGATCCAATTCTAAAGAAAATATCAGTTTTCCCTGATTCAAGGATAGTTGATCCTGGAGGAAAGCAACAACTAGCTGTCACTGCATATTATAGTGATGGTTCGGTTAGAGACATTACTGGTATTGCTACCTATGAGTCTAATCAAAAAGAAATGGGAGAGGTTGACCAAAATGGACTAGTGACCATGTCTACTGGAGAAACTGGCGACATGGCAGTTATGATTAGATATCAAGAACAGGTATCTGTTTTTCAAGCAACAATTCCTCTTGGTATCCCGATAGAATCCTTTCCGATTGCTAAAAACGTTATTGATGAAAAAGTTTTTGCGAAACTCAAAACTTTAGGGCTTCCAACTTCTGAAATATGTGATGATTCAACCTTTCTGAGAAGAACTTCTCTCGATATAGCGGGTAGATTGCCGACGTTAGAGGAGACCGATAAATATTCAAACAGTGATAATCCAAACAAGAGATCTGAATGGATTGATTTTTTGTTGTCTACAACTGATTATGCTGAGTTTTTCGCCAATAAATGGTCTTCCATTTTACGAAACAAGCGTAAAGCTGATACTTATACAAGAGGGACTCAAGCCTTTCATGAATGGATAAGACAAAGCTTCCATATTAATAAACCATATAATCAGTTTGTTTCTGAACTAGTAACAGCCCGGGGTGAAATTTCCCATAATCCTGCTACAGCTTGGTTTAGAAATGTCACTGACCAGAAGGAGAGGCTTCAGGATACGGCCCAAGTCCTTCTCGGGGTTAGATTGCAATGTGCAGAATGCCATCATCACCCTTACGAGAAATGGAGTCAGCAAGACTATTATGGATTTTCGGCCTTCTTCTCCAGAATTGGTAAAAAGAAAACTGACATGCCCGGAGAAGAAGCGGTGTTTCACAATGTCGGTCTAGCAACGGCAAAACATCCCAAAACTGGACAAAATATTAAACCAACACCTTTAGGTGGAGACGAATTGGATATCTTGGCTGAAGATGATCCTCGCGACGACCTAGCTTCATGGATAACAGATGAGAAAAATCCATTTTTCGCACCTATGTTAGTCAATAGGTATTGGAAGCACTTCTTTAATAGAGCGATAGTTGAGCCAGAAGATGACATGAGGGTTACTAATCCACCAACTAACCCTGAGTTGCTTCAAGCTTTATCAAATCAATTTATCAGTACTGGTTACGATATTAAGGATTTAATCCGTACAATATGCAATTCGACGACTTATCAGTTAAGCGCAATACCTAATGAACATAATGCTGGGGACAGACAAAATTATTCTCGCTACTACCCTAAAAGACTTCCAGCTGAAGTTTTACTTGATTCAATTGATCGAATGACGGGTTCACCTACAAGTTTTGCCGGTCAATTGCCAGGAACTAGAGCTGTAGCGTTGCCCGATGATAGTTACAATTCTAGTTCCTATTTTCTGACCGTATTTGGCCGTCCAGAAATGGATAGCGCCTGCGAATGCGAGCGAGCTCAAGGGGCAAGCCTTGCCCAAACACTTCATTTGTTAAATTCGAAAAACATTCAAGAAAAGTTGTCAGGAGCTGGTGGTAATGCGCAAAAGCTTACTTCCCAAAAAGAGCGAGTGAATGAAGATAAGATTACCGAATTATACAAGTTGGCTTTCTCACGTAATCCAAAAGATGACGAAATGAAAACGGCTATTGGTTATATTAAAAAGAAGACCGAGCAGATTGAGAATGATGCCAATAAAAAAGAGGATAGCATCAAAATGGCTTATGAGGATCTTGTATGGGCCCTGCTAAATACTAAGGAATTTCTTTTTAACCATTAAGGAAGGTTTTATTTTATGAAAGGATTAACCTCTCTTTGGGTGCTTGCATGCCTATTCGCTATTTCTTCAGTATCTTTGCAAGCTCAACTGCCAGTTCCTCGAATTGATTCTATTTTCCCTCTAGGTTCCAAAGCCGGGAGTTCTATAGAAGTTGTTATTAAGGGCTCAGATCTGGATCCATCTGGAAAACTTTTTTTTGAGGACGCAAGGATAAAGAGTGAGCCACTGGGGGACAATAAGTTTAAAGTTTCTGTTCATGAGGAAGTTGCTCCAGGAATTTATGACTTTAGGCATGGTGGTAAAAGTGGCACAACTTCATCTTTGAGCTTTTTAGTTTCAAATTTAGAGGAGGTTACAGTTAAAAATGAGGCTATTACAAAAGATAAAGCAATGCTTGTCGATCATTCTATGTTTTTGAATGGTCTTGCTCAAAAGGGGAATGCTCATTTCTTTAAGTTCTTTCTTAATGAAAATGAAAGAGTTTTTGTGGATTGTTTCGCGGAGAGAGTTAACTCGCGAATGGATGCTTTAATAGTGGTTGAGGATCCTAATGGTAAAGAGGTGGGCAGGTCTAGGGAAGCGGTTGGTGGTGATCCATTGATTGATTTGAGTGCTCAAAAATCAGGTGAATATATATTGCGTGTGTCAGATTTTCTTACAAGAGGAGGTGATGATTATTGGTACAGGATAAGAATTCGTAAAGCTGCTCAAATTGATTTTGTTTTTCCATCTAGTGTACGCGTTGGGGGAACGCAAAAGTTTCAAATATTTGGTAGAAATTTACCCGAAGGTGTTCCTTCTGGCGATGATGGTTTAGAAATGATTGAAATGGATGTTGATGTGCCTGACGTATTGGAGAGGCAAAGATTCGGTCCTACTAAGCCAATTAATGCAGGTATGAAAGGTTTTAACTTTTCAATTGGCGAAGGTCTCGAATTATCCAATTCGGTATTTATTCCATTTTCAAACCATTCACATTTTATTGAAAACGGCGCAAACGCCACTCCAAATGATGCTCAAAATATCAATCCACCAGGAGAAGTGAGTGGAAGATTTTATCCTGGTAAGAAGTCATGGTTTTCTTTCGATGTAAAAACCGGCAATGATTATGTTGTTGAGGTTGTATCTAATAGGTTGTACAGCCCAACCGACCCCATTCTATCAGTAGACAAGGTTCTGACAAATAATGAAGGTAAAGAAACTATTACCAGTTTGGGTAAAGCAGATGACCAAGCTTCAAATATTGGTGGAAGAAGATATCCCACTAATCATCGGGATCCTAGCCTCAAATTTAAGGCAGACTCAGATTTCGTTGCTCGGGTATCTATAAAAGATAATTTTTCCACTAATCTCCCATTTAGGCTGATTGTTCGAAATCCCAAACCTGATTACGAACTNTTTGTCTCAGTCCCAATACCTGATGGCGACAATAACAAAGGTAAGAAAATTATCAAAGGGGGACTTGCTGTGCGCAGTGGTCAAGTAGGGCGATTGGAAATATTTGCTCTTCGAAAAGACGGTCATGATGCTCAAATCGACGTTAGTATCAAAGGACTGCCTGATTTCTTTGAAGTTAGACCCGCTTCAATTGCTAAGGGCCAAAACAGCTGCACTTTAAGTTTTTACAATAAACAACATGGTTCTGAATGGGTAGGAAATGTTGAAGTTATTGGAAATTCAGAAATCAACGGNGAGAAAATTTCAAAAAACGCCGAATCCGTTGCAGTTAATTGGTCAGTTAATGATGCTGATAAAGAGAGGGTCGTTTCAAGAACCAGTTCGGTGATGACGATTGCATCTATCAAAGAAAAGATTCCTCTATCTGTTATTCCTGTTGAAGATAAAGTCTGGGAAAGTTCTCTTGGAGCGACATTAGAAATTCCTGTCAAATTTGAATCAACTGGAGAAATTAAGGATAAAGTTACAATTCTTCCAATNGATTTCCCTGGCATGGGTAAGGCTCCACAAATTCAAGTTGATAAAGGAAAAACTAAAGATGCACATAAATTAGTGATTCCATTATTAAATAATAAAGATAACAACAAATATAATGAGGGAATTCATCAATTTGTAATTAAAGCAACTACAAAGTTAGGATACAGAAGGGACTTACATTTACTAAANGAGGCTGAAGAGATAGCAAAAAAAAATAAAGAGGCTCTTGAGGCGAATCGTAAATCAATTGAGCCGTTGAAAAAGGCGGTTGAAGATGCTAAGAAAATTTTGGAACAATCCAAAGCTTCTTCTCAAGAAACANAGGAGCAAAAGAACAAGGTTATAGAGCAAGCCGCCAAATCTCTAAAATTATCTGAGGATATGCTTAAAGAGGCAAATTCCAAATTAAAGGAATTAGAGGCCCTGAATAACAAAAGTGCAGAGGATGTAAAGAAAGCATCAGAAAGATCAAAACCTAAAGATATTCAATTCGTTTCTTATTCCAAGCCAGTTAAAGTCAAAATTAATGCGACGCCAATAACAGTAGAATTTTTATCAGCCGATAATACTGAAAAAGGTTCTAAAGGAAAGATTCAATTGAAAGTCCAAAGGTTATTCGGTTTTGCAGATACAGTTAGTTTTAGTCCAATCTTTCCAGAGGGTTTAAAGGGAATTAAAGTGACAGAGACTGTGTGTGCAAAAGATCAGTCTAACGTTGATGTTCCATTTGAAATTGAAGACCAGGCTCTAGTTGGATCAGTAAAATTTGATCTTTCGTGTAAGATCAAATTTAATGGTATTGAGCTTACGGAAAAGGTTCCAGTTTCATTTGAGGTTGTTGAAAATAATCAGGTGCAGGCTGAAAATAATAATCAAATTGATCAGGAGGATCCTCAAAATTAAGATTTAAAAGAACCTGTAATGAAATACATCGCGATTATTTATTTGTTTTCAGTTACTACTATTCTCGGTGAACCTTTGCCAATAGATGATATTGATTCCTCTAGAAAAGTTAGTTACGCAAAAGATATTGAGCCAGTTTTTAAGAGGAGTTGTATCGCATGTCATAATTCGACAAAGGCTAAAGGTAAATTGAACTTGGAAAGTGTTTCTTATATGATGGAAGGTGCTGATGGATTTGATGTCATAGTTCCTGGAAAATCCGATGAAAGTCTGGTGTTCTTATTAGCTGCGCATCAGGAGGAATCGTTTATGCCTCCACCTAAAAACAAATCGAATGCACCAAATTTAACGCCTGAGGAATTAGGTTTGTTAAGGTTATGGATAGACCAGGGGGCGATAGACGATGGAGCTAGTGCAGAAAATAAGAAAATTAACTTTGCTAAAATGAGCGACAAAGTAAATGCCATATATTCTGTAGCCATATCGCCAGACAATCAATTTGCAGCGGCTGGTCGTGGAAATAAGATTAATATTTATCATTTACCTAGCGGCAAAGACTTAGGGCGTCTTATCGATCCAAGTCTTGAAAAACTTGGAGCCTCTGCTCATATTGATATTGTTGGGAGTATGGCTTTTTCAAGTCAAGGTACTCTTGCTTCAGCGGGTTTTAGAAATGTAAAACTCTGGAAAAAATTACCGCCTAAGGAATTATTTAAGTTTGAATTAAAGGGGCCAAATCAAAGTTCTTTTGCTGTTGATAAAAAGACAAACAAAAGTCTTCATGGTAACGAACAGGGTGAAATTTATTTTTACAGTCCTGATACCAAACAACTGCAATTGATTTATAAACATTCTTCTGAAATTAAATCCATCTCCTTTGTTAGTGAAAACACATATTCCTTTATAGGTTCAGATGGTTTTTTGGCTTTTTTGGATATCAATAAAAAAGAACCCAAGGTTTCTACCAATCTACAGTTTCAGGCTCAAACTATTGAATACATTGAAAATGTAAATTTGGTAGCCATAGGGACCGCAGATGGAATGATTAAAATTCTATCTTTAGATGATGGTTTTAAAGTTGTCGGTGAAATGAAGGCTCATTCCGAAAGTGTTAGTCTATTGAAAGCATATGGGAGTGGTGGAAATGAAATTGTTTCATTTGGCAGTGATAACATCATCAAGTTTTGGAAAGTTGAAGGAACTAAGATTAGTAAAACAAGAGAAATTAATAATGGAGCTGGTATAAATGATATTTCTATTGCTGATGACTTTAAATTGATTGCCGCAGTGGAAGGAAATGAAAAAATCAAAGTATGGAATATCAATGATGGTAAGTTGAAGTTTGAAAGTAACAATAAATGGGTCCTCGAAAGACAAGCAAAATCAGATGAGCAGAAAAAAAATGTGTCTGCTAAAGTTCTTGAAGAAAGAAAGAAGCAAGTCGCTGCATCTGAGAAAAAAATCAAGGATGATTCCGTTGCCTTGGATAAAGCTAAAGATGCTGAAAAGAACGCAAAGGCTGAACTGGATAAAAAGAAAATTGAGCTCGTAGCTTCAAATGATGTAAAAACCAAAGCTGAAGCTGATGTAAAAACTAAAGAGGAATCAAAAGATGAAGGTCTCAAAGCCGCTCAGGATCAATTAAAAAAAGCAACAGAGGCGGCAGCTGCAAAAGATAAAGAATTTAAAGACGCTGAACGGAAAAATACTGAAGCTATAAGAAGCAGAGAAATAGCCGAAAGGTTTCTTAAAAGAGCAAATGATGCAGATAAAAATACAAAGCAATTACTTGCTCAAGCTGAGAAGAAATTAGCTAATGCAACTCAAATTCATGTAACCTCTGCCAAGCTTTTTGCTGAATCTGAATCTCAACTTGGAAGTATTATTTTTTCTGAGGATGGAGCTCAAGTATTTGCGGGATCAAATGATGGGAAAATATATTCATGGGAAGTTGAAAGTGGAAAGCCCTCAGATTTTATGGAGGTTGGTGATGATTCCATTAATTTAATCGGTCTAAAGGAGAATAAATTTTCTTTAATCAATGGTAATAAATGGCTTGAGGGGTTTAACAATGAGCATGTCTGGGTTATGGACCGAATGATAGGAAATATAGATGATCCAAAAACGATTGTTGATCGAGTCAATGCCTTAGGGTTTAGCCCCGATGGAAAACTTTTAGCCACCGGCGGTGGCGTTCCATCTAGAAGTGGTGAACTGAAAGTTTGGAATGTTAGCACTGGTGAATTGGTCTCATCAAACGTGGATTCGCATAGTGATACAATTTCAGGTCTGGTGTTTAGTCCATCGGGTCAATCCATTGCCACTTCTGCAACTGACCGATTTGTAAAGGTTTTCAAAGTTAATGGAGGTGACCTTGAAAAGAGTTTTGAAGGTCATACTAATCACGTGCTTGATGTTACATGGAGTGCTGACGGGTTTTTGCTTGCAAGTGCAGGGGCAGACAATGTTGTGAAGATTTGGGATTATGAAAAGGGGACCCAAAAAGAAACGGTAAAAGGGCATTCAAAAGCCGTAGGGTCCATAGATTATTTGGGTTTAACTGGAACTTTGCTTTCTAGCAGTGGAGATAAATCTGTTAGGCTTTCCAATAAGCCTTTACCTGATTCAGATACATTTATTCATGTCTCTGGAGCGAGTCATGACGGTTCTCATATAGCAGCAGGTGGAGAGGATAGTGTTTTGCGTATATGGACCGCTTCTGACAGTAAACTAATTCTTAAACTTCAGTAAAACCTATTAAAATAATCATGAATCTAAAAAACCTTTTTGTTATACCTTCGATTTTATCTCTTTTAAATGTTGCACAAGGTGCGTTTCAAATTAAGGAGGAAGCTAAAAAATATATCGATATCACCCATGATGGTAAAACCGTTGCAAGGGTAATGACCGCTTACGACGAATCGACTCCAGAGTCGAAGCATGAAACATATAAAGTATATACACATATTTTTGATAAACACGGTAAGGCTCCAATCACCAAAGGTGCTGGAGGAGCGTTTACTCATCACCGGGGAATCTTTCTAGGATGGTCGAAAACCAGATTTTCAGGAAAGAGCGTGGATTCTTGGCATATGAAAGGATGCGTTCAGGTATATAAAAAAATAATCGACTCGAAGGCGGACGNNAAGAGTGCAAGCTTAACAATACTCATTCAATGGATATCCTCTGATGGAATAGTTTTTATTGAGGAAGAACGTACTCAGNTTTTTCGAAATTTATCAGACAAAGGNCTCTTTTTGGAAGTTGACTTNAAAACTACCCTTAAAGCTCCTCATGCAGAGGTCGAATTAAATGGAGACCCAGAGCATGCAGGCTGCCAGTTTAGGCCGAGNAATGAAGTTTCAGAAAATAAGTCAGCNAAATACTTGTTTCATAAAGAGGGTATAAATCCCAAAAAAGACAAAGATCTTCCTTGGGTTGCTGAGAGTTTTACAATTGGTGATGAATCGTATTTTGTGCAACACATGAGTCATCCTTCTATTCCGAAGGGTAACGTATACTCAGCATATAGGGACTACGGAAGGTTCGGTGCTTATTTTGTTGATAAAATAGAAAAAGACAATGCTCTAAATCTTCGGTATAAATTTCTTATTGGTAAAGGTAACCTTGCAGAGCGTGAATTTTTTAACGCTCAATATAAAAATTTTACTGAATAAATTTACTCGGTAGCCTTTATTGGCTTCGATCTAAAAATAAGAGCTAAAATTCCAAACGCTAAGATTAGCCCTGGCCCTGCCCACCCAATCTTTCCATAGGACGCCCAGCTCGCTCCAAGAGTGGCAACTAGGGTGGCTATAACCATAAGGATATTCCATCTTAATTTAGCACTCCCAGTTGGTCTTTTGTCACCAAGAAGGCTTTTTGAATTCATTAATAGTAGAAATGTTATGTAAGCAATTGGAAGAAGTGTGAATCCAAATACAGACGTCGGAATAACAAGATATGCACTTAGCTTACCCCATGCGATGGGACCAAAAAAGCCAATGCATCCTGCAATTAGGCATCCTATTCTTCGAAGTTTTTCATCATCTGGCCGATTAAATGCCTCACATATAGCAAAGCCATTAATTAACATTAAGATGACAACTGTTGAAACAGCCATGGCAAGCACACCAAATCCAAAAACCCATTGAGAGATAAGTTTTCCGGTTAAAGGTTCTAAAGAACTAGCCAATTCAAGTTGGCTCGGTCTTGCAGTCATTAATTCCAATTCTGCATTAGCGCGCTTTTCTTTTTGCATTGCAATGTAGATGGTCTCTAGTGTGCTCTCTTTATCGTCTCCTAATTCGTTAAATGCTTTTTCACCTAATTGTCCCTTCGCAGTTTCTACGATTGAAGAGCTCTTACTGAAGACATAGTTTTCAGGATTTGCATGAAATTGTGTTGCCGTTGCGATAACTAAACAACCGGTAGCTATTACGAACGGTATGAAAAGCCCAGTTGAAAGGTCAAAAATGGCAAGTCCACGATGCTCCTTGCCCCATTTGCGTTTTAGCATTGAATAAGGTAGAAGAAAAGTCATGTTAATGCCGACGGCTGTACCAAATGCAGTGATGATCGAATCTCTTTGCTTACTAACGATCTTATTTGTCCATTCTGTTGCTTTTTCTTGATCTAGTTGATTGATGACAGCTTGAAAGCTTTCTGAAGGTTTAAAAAGGGCTCCGAAATCTGGTATGAGACCAGCGAGAACTGCTCCCCAATCGAGAAGAGAATCCGTTGATAAAGACATCTTTATGATGACGCCTATAAATGAAATCACGATTAGTCCAACAAACACCTTTAGTGTTTTCTCAAATAAAAGAACTCCCTTACTGCCCTTGCCATATGAGAAGACAACGAAGGTTGCGATGCTTAAAACACAGAATGAGACAATAAGTATTGGGATCATGCTTCCCTCTTTTCCTGCGTCTGGCAGAGCTGGAACAAGGTTCTGAGCAATTGCACCATAGGCTAGATTAAATTGTGGTAGGCACCATACAATATTTGCAAGCATGGTTGCACCCAGCCAGCCCCATCCTAGAACAGGTGAAACATGATTGTTAATAGCTTTAAAGGGTCTTTGTCCTGTAGAGAGGGTGACATAGGCTATTGCGCTAAGCATTATGACACCAAGAATCATCGCTAGAGGTTGGACCCACATGAAATTTGAACCACCGATTGCTCCTAGTGAGAGTGCACCAATTAATGATCCTCCACCTAATGTGATAGCGCTTTGTAACCAACCTGGACCACAAAGTTTCGTGTAAGTTTTCAGTTTTTCTCTAGTACCCTTGTTTTCAACAGAGCGAAGTAGTTCTATTTCCTTTGCAAGATCATCTTCTTTTTCAGACATATATCAGTGTGAGTTTATTGTAGAGTTACAAGATAATGGGATCTCTTTCGCAATATGACAAGCCGGATTCTAGTAATTGACTCAAATTCAATAAGAAGTCACTCTTTATAGATATGTTGTTAATTATTAGAACTATTACCTTTTTCGTCTTAATTAAATGTGCTTTTGCCGTTCAGAGCCCAAATTTAATTCTTATCAATGTAGATGATCTTGGATGGAAAGATCTTGGATGTTATGGAAGTGACGTATACGAAACCCCAAATATCGATAAATTGTCTAGAAATGGTTTAAAGTTTACAAATGCCTATTCAGCTTGTGCCGTATGCTCACCCACTAGGGCAGCAATAATGACGGGTCGATATCCCGCGAGATTAGGAGTTACTGATTGGATTAGGGCTCGATTTCAAGGGGGTAAAATACCCAAAGACAAGAAAAACCCAAGTGGGTGGGTAGGATCTAAAAACAAAAAAGTATTATGCCCTCAAAATGCCTTATGGATGGAATTAGAAGAAGTTACGATTGCTGAAAAGTTAAAAGATTATGGTTATGCTACTTGTCATATAGGGAAGTGGCATTTGGGTGCTGATAATTGGTATCCCGAAAAGCAGGGCTTTGATGAAAATTATGGAGGATGTGATTATGGACAGCCACCAAGTTATTTTGATCCCTTTAAGAACAAGCGGCTTGATGGAATATATGGATTGCCAGGAAAAAAACAGGGTCAGTATCTGACGGATCGAGAATGCAATGAGGCGGTAATGTTTATCAAAAAGAATAGGCAAAAGAAATTTTTCTTAAATTTTGCCAATTATGCGGTACACACTCCGATACAAGCTAAACCAAGTTTGTTAGATAAATATAAAACCAAGATTCAATCATTAGATACGAAGCAGAAAAATGCAGCTTATGCTACTATGGTTGAAAGCGTTGACCAGGCCGTTGGTAGGATTATAACAATCTTAAAAGAGGAGGGCATCTTTGAGAGAACATTGATAATATTTACCTCTGATAATGGAGGATTATTGGGAGTTACAAATAATGCACCATTAAGATCAGGTAAAGGATTTCCCTATGAGGGAGGTATTCGAGTTCCTCTAATCATCTTTTGGCCTGACTTCATTAATGGAGGTAAAGTTATTGATACACCTGTATCTAGTATTGATTTCTTTCCCACTCTTTGCTCCGCTGCAGGAATAAAGAATTCAACAGAAAAGGTAGTCGATGGATTAAATCTATTACCCTTAATTAAAGGTGAAAATAATATTAAAAGACAAAGCCTGTTTTGGCATTTTCCTCATTATCGAGGAAAGATTAATCCTTATTCAATAATTCGGAACGGTGATTGGAAATTAATCAAAAGATATGACGGAAAGCCATTCGAGTTATTTAATCTTAAAAATGATCTATCAGAAAAGAATGATCTTTCTCAAGATATGCCCGAAAAGGTTAAAGAATTAAATGAAGAAATTATGATCTGGTTACTTGAAACTAATGCTAAGGTGCCGAGAGCTAATCCAGATTACGCAAATAAATAATAGATCTAGCAGCTTCGTCCACCTTCATTTTCAGCATCAGAATTGATGGTGAGGTCAGGTATTGGCTCCTCAATTAGACCTTTAACTTTTGGCCAAGCAATGACGGCTTCAATGATCATCCAAATTTCAAGAGCTAGGGTTGCTATACCAAAAGTTACCAACAAATAGTTTCCTTTCTTAATCCATCCACCTTCTCTAAATAATTCTATAATCATAGCCATTCCTGGGAGGAAGAGCATGAATACTGCTGGGATGAGAATGAACCAAAGAGAGATTTTTCGTCTTCTCATCCAAAATAATATAACTAAAAAAGCTAGGCCGGCCAGCAGTTGATTGGTAGCGCCAAATAAAGGCCATAAATTTAGGCCTCCTTTTCCGGCATTCTGTATAGACCAGTCAGCACCGGGAGCTGGCGTTGCTGCAACAGAAAAAGCTAGAATTACCGCAAGTGTCGTAGCGGCATGTTTGTTTTGAAATAACTTAAAGAGATTATTTTTTGACCCCATTGTTGATGCCAATTCCTGAATGACATATCGTTGTAAACGGCACGCTGTATCTAGAGTGGTTGCTGCAAATGATGCAACAAATACACCCATTAGAGCAATTGCAAATGCGCTTGATATTCCTAAGGCCTTTAGAAAATTTGCAGATCCATCGACAAACGCCCCGATTTTTGAGGCAAGCCCTTTGGCTCCTCCCCAGCTCCCGTAACGAGCCATATAAGCTTCTTCGCCTACTAATGTTTTGCCATTGAAATCAGTTCCAAGCCCCAGTCCGGCAACGCAGGCAAGAATAACTAAAACCGCCAGAAAACCTTCAGTTAACATTGAACCAAAACCGATAAATTGGGCATCCTTTTCACAGCTAATTTGCTTTGAAGTGGTACCACTTGAAACTAAACAATGAAATCCACTAATTGCACCACAAGCGATAGTAATAAATAAAAAAGGGAATATCCAAGGTGCTCCCTCGGGCGCATTTTCTCCTATCCGGGCAGCTGGCGCAATAATTTCTAGGTGAGATCTTGCGTCGTCGCTAGTGGGCTGTCCTCCCCATATTCCTGCTACGATCAGCCCGAGCATTACCAATCCAATTGAACTTAATAATTGAAGACTATTAATGAAGTCTCTTGGTTGTAGTAAAGTCCAGACTGGTAGAACTGATGCGATATAACAGTAAATAAGTAATACTATAACCCATGTTATAATGCTCCATTTAGAAAGTGCTAAATTGAATGAATTTAAAAGACCAGAGTTGCCAAAATAGACGCTTAAATACATTGCTAAGAGAGCAAGAATACATGGTATTAGCATGTTGCTTCCTCTTTTATGTATCAGTGTTCCTATTGCTATAGCAATAGGGATTTGGATTATACATGGGAAAATAGCCGACGGATACATTCTGAATACTGAGGCAATCACTAGTCCGAAAATGGCCAAAACAATTGTCAGTGCCATAAATAAAATTGATAGAAAAAGTAACCGAGCCCTTGGTGCCAAAACTCTACCAGCTACATCTCCAACCGTCTGCCCTCGGTTTCTAAGAGAAACTACAAGAGCTCCAAAATCATGCACAGCTCCAATTAATATTGAACCAAAAATAACCCAAAGAAGTGCTGGCACCCATCCCCAAATTACCGCTAGTGCTGGACCAACTATTGGTCCAGTTCCAGCTAATGAAGTGAAGTGATGACCAAAGATAATGTTTCTTTTTGTGGGGACATAATCAATTCCATCTTTAAACTTTACACTAGGAACTTCAGCATTTGGGTCTAGACCAAATATTTTTTTTCCCAAGAACTTACCATATGTGTGGTAGGCTATTAGATAAAGTATAAACGAACCTATAGCAATTAGTAGAGTGACCATTTAAAGTTGATTCTAAATATTATCTTATGGATTATAGTATAATCTTTTAAAAGGTTTTATATTAATAGGTTTACGAAAACCATGGATTTCAATCAAATAGTTGTTTGCTTATTATTAATATTAGTTTTTGTAGCTTTTGTTAAGGAATGGTTTTCCCCTGATCTCGTGGCCATGGGGGCTTTCGTTTTGCTCATTGGAATAGGCATTTTGGATGAGAAAAGTGCACTCTCAGTATTTTCAAATCCGGCCCCAATTATAGTGTCTTGTATGTTTGTATTAAGTGCAGCATTGGAGAGAACAGGAACGATTGAGGCTTTAGGAGAATGGTTTGAAAAGTTAGCAGGTAAAAGAGAATTAAGGGTTTTGTTGGTATTAATGCTGATTGTTGCTGTTTTATCCGCTTTCGTTAATAACACACCAGTTGTTGTTGTTTTTATGCCCATTGTATTAGCTTTGGCTAGGAAACATGACTTAGTTGCATCTCGATTTCTTATTCCTCTTTCTTATGCAGCTATAGTTGGTGGAACTTGCACCATTATTGGAACGTCCACTAACCTCGTTGCTTCTGGGATTGCGAAGGAGTCTGGTTTAGAGGAATTCGGAATGTTTGAAGTTTCAAAATTAGGAATAGTTTTCGTGATAGTTACATTCATATACATGCTTTTTATCGGACGAAAATTACTTCCTGATAGAGTCACATTATCAACACTCTTTGATTCTAATGAGGGTAAAGAGTTTCTCACTTCAGTAATAATAAGTGATGATTCAGAGCTAATTGGAAAAAAAATATCAGAAACTTCTTTATCCAAAATTAGAAACTTTAGAGTCTTGGAGGTTTCAAGATCAGGAAAAAAAATAAACTCTCCATTAAAGGAAATCACATTCAGTTCTGGTGATAAGCTTCTGGTGAAATCAAGAATTGAAGGAGTTGTTGATGCTGGAGGTAACGCTGGAGTTGAACTTGGTATTGAAGGGGGGCTTGGACTTCAAGAGTTGCAAACGGAATCTGCTGTATTAATAGAAGGGGTAATTGGACCAGGGTCCTCACTATTAGGTAGATCTATAAAAGAATTAAATTTTCGGGAAAGATATGATGTTATTATTTTGGCCCTTCATCGTCGAGGCGTAAATTTGCGAGATAAGTTTGAAAATGTTCGATTGGCCTTTGGGGATACCATATTAGTTGAAGGATCGCCGGATAAAATTAATGCGTTGTCGCGGGAGCGTGATTTTATAAATCTATCACAATCAAATTGTAGACCATTGAGAAGATCAAAAGTGCCCTTTGCTGTTGGAGCACTTCTTTTGTTCATGTTACTAGCTGCCTTTAAGGTCGCTCCTTTGATAGTCCTAGCTTTGGGGGCAGCGTTGTTAACATTGTTTAGTAAATGTCTGGAACCTTCTGAAGCATATGATGCAATTGATTGGAAGGTGATATTTATGATATTTGGAATGCTTGGCTTAGGAACAGCTCTTCAAAAAGTTGAGGTAATTCAAATGTTGGCTGACAGTCTTACAGGTTGGGCGATGATTCTCACAAATATATACGTTCTTGTTGCTTTAATTTATTTAGTTACAGCCATCCTCACCGAGCTAATTAGTAATAATGCGGTGGCAGCTCTCTTAACCCCGGTTGCTATAAGTGTGGCACAGGCTATGGATCTAGACCCGAGGCCACTTGTTGTTGCGGTTATGTTTGCAGCGAGTGCCAGTTTTTCAACTCCAATTGGCTATCAAACAAATACTTACATTTATGGAGCAGGGGGATACAAATTTACCGATTTT
>NYVP01000076.1 GCA_002684575.1 Verrucomicrobiales bacterium | reverse complement strand
GCCTCCTTCTTCCTCCCCTGCAAAATGAGCTTAAGCGCATACGGATGCATTCTTTTAACCTGGTCTCGTTTACTCGGACTCTCATTGTTGACTTTTAACTTTGAAGCCTGAGCTAGTAGAGGTGACGATAAATCCATTACTGATACCAATAAAAAACAAAGGAAAAGTTTTATAAAAAGTTTTCTCATTTAAATTATGAAATGATTTCCCAATTTTCAATCAATGCTATGAATTATCAAGATCAACAGATTTAAAATCAAATTGTCGATTGCGTATGATCGGGCAAATCTCTTTGCCGTCTGTTAAATTTGGTTTTGATGGTATACCTAGTAGTGAGGGCGATTTACCAACCCAATTACTACTTCGCCCGATAACATCAATACGACTGTTGATAGGATCAATGCTTAGGGTACTAAAAAGACTATCACGATATGGACAAGTATATTCAATCCATGGAAACTTTTTATGAATTTCTGCCGAATAACTTTTATTACGATAGGAGCCACCAACCCATTTATAAGATGCCGAGTTAATGTGAAGATAGGAAACCTCATTTATTTTTTCCACGTGATCAATGTGAGTATGACCATTAATTGCTAGCAATATCTTATCGGCGTTTACATTAAGAAGCTTTTGAATTTTATCTGCATTATCAATACTTGAGGGCCCCGCCAAAGGTTGGTGACTAGCAATAAGAATTGGTCCTTCTAGGGATTTGAGTTGCTCAGCAAGCCAATCATATTGCTCTTTGCCAATGAATGCCGGATATCCACTTTTATGATCTTTAGGCCTCTCATTTCCATCCAAGACAATTAAATCGAGTCCATTAATATTTTCGGTGTAATAACGTCCTTTCATTCCCCAAATTTTAGCAACATATTGAAAAGAATGCCCCCCATCAATTTCATGATTACCAAGAACATGAAAAGATTTCGAATTAGCTTCTCCGAAAACCTTAGTAATTATCTCATTTTTCTTGGTTGGATAGGCAAAATCCCCAAGTTGAATCAAGGCATCAGGCTTTTCTTTTTTCATAGCCTCAAGAAATTCATTCAACCTTGATGGACCATCGTGCATGATGTCCTGATGCAAATCACTAATGACACCAAGCTTTACAACATTCTTAATTTTCTTTAAAGAAGCTGACACCACATCAGGTAATAATATTGAGGTTGTAGCGGCACTCCCAATCGATAGCATTTCACGCCTTGTTTTTAATCTTTTTCTCATCAGCCTTAGAGTAATTGAGGTTTGAATTTTTAGCTTAATCGGATCGCTGGTTCTTGGCAATCATTAGAGTAATATCTTCAGTTAATACTCGACAATTCCCATCGAATTTGAATCATTGTTTTATGCTTCGATTATTACTCTTCATTATTCTATATTCATTTACAGCATTGCCGTCTTCAGCAAAAAACATAGAAGCACTAATCTATTCGGCTACTGCATGGTATAGACATCCTGAGATACCTCAAATTAATGGATTCCTTGTTCGTCTTTGTGATAAAAACAATATTAAAGTGAGTGTCTCCGAAAACGCGAATGACTTAAAGCTAAACAACCTCAAGAAATTTGACGTTTTGATTTTTAACAACTCAACAAATCTTGGTGAAAGTATCCCGAAAAACATTCGAAAAGAAATCATCCAGTGGTTTAATCAGGGTGGAGGAATTATGGCTATGCACGCAGGCATCGTACAAAATGGGACATGGCCAGAACTTATTGAAATAGCAGGTTGCGACTTTGATTCAGATTCAGATTATGTAGAGGCTAAGTTTTTGGTAAACCCAAAATTTGAGGGCGACCCAATACTTGCAGGAAAAAAAAACCAATTCAGCTACACAGCTGATTGGCTTTGCTTCAACCGGCCAGTTACAGGACTTCCTGGAGTTGAAGTTTTACTAAGGCTCGATGAAAAAAGTTATGTCCCTGTAAGAAACCATCCTAGCTATAAAGGTAAAAAACCTATGGGCAAAGATCATCCAATTTGTTGGCGACGAAACCTTGGTAAAGGTCGTTATTTATTTACCGGACTTGGTCATGACATCAGGTCACTCGATACTGATTTTGCAAGAAATCACATCGTAGCATCGATCAAGTGGACCGCAGAAAAAACAAAATCAAAATAACACTTAAATAATCATTTCAATAATGAAAAGATGTATACTTTTATTAATCACAGTAGCCTCGTGTGTAGTCATAGAAGCTAATGAACAATGGTCACAATTCAGAGGGCATTATGGCAATGGAATAATCAAATCAACATCTGCTCCTATTAATTGGAGTGAAAATACAAATATAGATTGGAGTACACCTATCCATGATAGAGGCTGGTCATCTCCCGTAATATGGAATGATCAAATTTGGATGACAACGGCCACCAAAGATGGAAATAAAATGTACGCAATTTGCGTAAATAAATTAAGTGGAAAAATTGAACATGACCTCCATGTCTTTGACGTAAAATCACCTCAAGCAATTACAAATGAGAACACCTACGCAAGCCCTACGCCGGTAGTAGAAGAAGGCAGAGTTTATGTTCATTTTGGCACTTATGGGACTGCATGCATATCTACAAAGGATGGGCAAATATTGTGGAAAAGAAGAGACTTAAATTGCGATCATGAAATAGGCGCTGGGCCCGCTAGCTCCCCTTTCATTTACAATGATTTNTTAATTTTTAANGTCGACGGTCGTGACGTCCAATACGTCATAGCNTTAAATAAAGAGACTGGTAAAACGGCATGGAAAACTAACCGCTCAGTTGACTTTTCAGACGTNCAAGTNAATCAAAGAAAAGCCTATGGAACTCCTTTTATTATTCCTAGNGGTAATNCGAATCAAATGGTGAGCATAGGAGCAAAAGGAGTTTATTCCTACGATCCGGAAAATGGAAAAGAACTTTGGAAAGCAGAGCATCGAGGCTGGTCTATCGCCCCGAGGCCAGTATACGGAGAAGGTTTGGTTTTTACAATGATTGATCGTGACCGCCCCGAGATGTGGGCTATAAACCCTAATGGCAGCGGAGACATAACTGAAACCCATATCGAATGGAAAGAAACAAAAAGAATGCCGCCTCGCGCCTCTCCAATAATCATCAAAGGCTTATTATTTGTTGTCGACCGAAACGGTTACATATCATGCATCGAAGCAAAAACAGGAAAATCAATATGGCAAAAAAGAGTGAAAGGAAGATTTTCAGCTTCTCCCATACTTGCCAATAATCTTATCTATTTTTTTAATGAGGATACTGTCTGTACAATCATCAAACCAACACGAGAGCTAGAGATCGTCGCAGAAAACAAATTGTCTGACGACAAGCTTATGGCAACCCCTGCGTTCGATGAAAATTCTATTTACATTAGAACGGAAAAAAACCTCACCCGTATTGTAAAAAAATGAATAAACCTTTTAAGACGTAATGAATACTAATACCATAACAACTCGTCGCAAAATACTTAAAACTTCATTATTAGGATCAGCAGCTTTCTCCTATCCAAATCTTCTAGCAGCTAATAAATCTGATAGCTCAAAAATTATTGGCGATGGAGAATATCAATATGAAGTTGAGCATAATTGGGTAAATCTACCCGACAAATACACATGGCAAACGACTCATAATGTTTCCGTTGATTCTAAAGGATACCTTTACGTCATACATGAAGGGCTATCATCCAAAAAAGACCACCCTTCAATTTTTGTCTTCGATCAAAAAGGTGAATTCGTAAGAGCCTTTGGTGAAAGATTTCAAGGTGGTGGCCATGGCATTGAAGTTAGAAAAGAGGGCAACGAAGAATTCCTTTATGTTTGCTCCTATCAACAGGTTAAGTCTTTTGCTAAGTTAACGCTTAAGGGAGAAACCGTTTGGGAAAAATATGCACCCATGGAAAGTGGGCTATATAGAAAAAATGAGAATAAAATTCGGGTCAAACGTTGGGGAAGAGATGCTTTCATGCCGACTAATTTTGCATTTTTAGATGATGGCGGGTTTCTATTGGCCGATGGTTATGGGTCTTTCCATATTCACCGTTACGACAAAGATGCTAACTGGATCTCTATGTTCGGCGGACCGGGCCAAGGTAAAGGTAAATTTAATACTCCGCACGGAATCTGGATAGATCGGAGAAACAAAAACAAAGAGCAGATTATTGTCTGTGATCGTGCCCACCATACCCTGCAATCTTTCACAATGAAAGGAGAATATATTGAAACATTAGAGGGGTACGGTCTTCCTGCAAATTTAGATACATGGAACAATCTCCTTCTAGTTCCTGAACTTCATGCAAGAATGACTCTGCTTAATGAGAAAAATGAGATTGTTGCAAAACTAGGTGATGACGTCGAGAGAGTTACAAAAAAAGAAAAAGGAGTCCGAAATGATTCCAAAAAATGGCAACAAGGAAAGTTTGTTCACCCTCATGATGCATGCTTTGATGCGGTAGGTAACATTTTTGTTGCCGAATGGGTTTCAACAGGTCGCATCAGTCGATTAAAAAAATTAAATTAAAAATCATAAAGAAATTCCATAACAATATTATGAAATTCGTTTTATCCTCTCTTGGACTTATTATTATTTGCACATATCTATCAAGCGCTGCATATACACAACAAAAGAAAAAAAGAGATCTACTAGCTATCCCAGAAGTAACTCGTGATAAGGTTATTTGTTTCGCTCTCTATACAGTAAACGAAAAGACCCTCAAGCTTACCGCGCAATTTTATCCGCTCACCAAAGATGAATCAAGAGAAGCTAGGCTTGAAATCCTAAATAACGGTAATTGGAAAACCATTGCAAAAACAAAAATTATCGAGAGAGGTTGGACAGCGCCATTCAGAGTTGAAAATTGGGACGATAGTAAAAAATCTTCATATAGAGTGAGCCATGGAAAAAATGCCACCTACGAGGGTATTATCCAAAAAAACCCAGTAGATAAAACTGAATTTGTGGTGGCAGGCTTTACTGGAAACTCAATAAACCCAAATCATGGTGGGGACATTCCAAAAAATGATCTCATTCAAAACATAAAAAAAATTAGGCCTGATCTTTTGTTTTTTTCAGGCGATCAAGTTTATGACCATCGGCGACATTATGCGGCCTGGTTGAAATTTGGAAGAGATTTCGGAGAAGTAATAAGAAATATTCCAACCATAACAATCCCTGATGATCATGATGTTGGACAACCCAACATATGGGGTCATGGCGGAAAAAAATCGACCTTACCTGGAGCCGCAGATGGAGGATACGCAATGCCAGTGGAATATGTTAAAGAGGTTGAACGTGCGCAGACAAGCCACCTCCCTGACCCGTATGATCCAACACCCATACAAAGAGGAATAGGCACTTATTATACAGATCTGAATTGGGGGAGAATTAGTTTTGCAATTATTGAAGACCGAAAATTTAAAACAGGCCCTGCTGGAATGATTCCTAAGCAAGGACCTAGACCAGATCATATTCGCAATCCTGAATATGATCCCAAATCTGTAGATGTTCCAGAAGCTCGTCTACTTGGTGAAAGGCAACTAAAATTTCTTGATAGCTGGGGTCAAGATTGGACCGATTCAGACGTTAAAGTTGCACTCTCTCAAACAATTTTTTGCGGAGGAGCTCACATCCATGGAAAAATTGGAGGAAGACTGCATGCGGATCTAGACTCCAACGGATGGCCCCAGGCAGGAAGAAATAGGGCCATTTCCGCACTCAGAAAAGCCTATGCTTTTCATTTCGCAGGCGACCAGCACCTTGCAACGATTTTTCACCATGGTATTGAAGAGCACCGAGATTCTATTTACTCATTTTGTGTTCCCTCAATAGCGAATCTTTATCTTCGGTGGTGGAAACCTTTGGAGCCAGGAAAAAACCTAGCCCCAGGCCAAGATCCTATTCTTGGTGATCATTTAGATGGTTTTCACAACAAAGTCACAGCTCTGGCAGTTGCCAACCCTTCCCCAGAACGAGGCGGAGACAAACTTACGACAAGAGCAGCTGGATTCGGAGTCGTAAACATTAATAAAGAAACTCGCAATATTACGTTCACATGCTGGCCTAGAAATATCGATATCACAGACGAAAAGGCTAAACCTTATAAAGGTTGGCCTTTTACGTTTAATCAACTTGATAACTACGGACGCAAAGCTGTTGCTCACTTACCTACCTTAAAAATAAACAAACCCAATCAAGTCGTTCAATTGATCAATGAAAGAAACAATGAAACTGTTTATACAATCAGAGTCAAAGGAAGTTCATTTAAACCAAAGGTTTTCGAAAATGGAACTTATACAATTAAGGTAGGAGAAAAAAAGAATCAAAACACATTAAAAAGCATAGGAACTGACTCTAAAAAAGAGTACATCACAATCAAAATATGACCGAAATCCGACTTAATCTAAAAAACGACAAACGTATTGGCATATTTGATCTTGAACAATAATTTCAAATCCAGAAGAAGCTGGCACTTCAAAATACTGACCAGACTCGTAGACAGTCTCCTCAGAATCACCATCTATTTTTACATTACAAGCCCCTGATGTTATCTCCATTCTTTCAGAGGATTCTGTATTAAAGTGGTAAACCCCAGGATAAATAATACCAACTGTAATTTTTTCTCCTTGTTGAGTTATCAAAGAATGAGAAGTGACTTTACCCTCAAAGTATATATTGGCTAAAGCTTCGGCATCGACGTTTTTAAAAATCATTTTTCTATAAGATTAAATATGTGTTTAGTGGAAAATTAATCCAATTTAAGATTTCAGTCTTTGAAGGGCTTGTCTTGCACCTTGATATCCTTGAGCCGCTGCCTTTCTATACCACTTCAATGCCTCATCAACATTTTTTTGGACTCCTTGACCTCTTGCATACATAACTCCTAAGTTATACTGAGATAGCATATAGCCCTGCTCAGCGGATTGCCTCCACCACTTTACAGCAGTAACAGTATTCTTTGTAATACCTACACCTGTTACTAATCTTACACCCAAGTGGGCTTGCGCAACTCGATGTCCTTGCATCGAGGCCTTTTTCCACCAATAAACTGCCTTACCATCACTTTTGTTATATCCCTGACCTTTGGCGTACATAAAGCCAAGTTGCGTCTCAGCTTCTTTATCGCCCTTGTCCGCAGCTTTTCTAAACCATTTGGCAGCCTCTCTATAACTCTGATTTACACCGACGCCTTTGGAATAAGCAAGGGCAAGCCTAGTCTGTGCATTAGTATTGCCATTTCCTGCAGCTTTTTTGAAAAGCTGCACCCCTTTTTGCTCATCTTTTGCAACACCATCACCAAAGAAATATTTCATACCAGATTGATACTGGGAGTCAGCATCTAACTTTGAGGGTTCTTGAGCATGCAAAAAATGAATTACAGAAGTAAAAACCACTAATTGATAACATATAATTAAAAAGCAGCGCATGATTCTGTGGAGTGAGTAGATGAAAAATGTTTACTATATCATCTTATAAAACATCTGAAAAATAAAAATTCAAAAGAGATAATTATAATCAAACACATAATCATAATTGATAATTTTCAGTTAAATCAAAATTAATATTTTAGTGAATAATGAATAGAGTAAACAGAATCGGAGTTACGTTCCTAATAATCATCAATCTAATTTCCTGTGAAAGTAATAGAAAGGAGAATAAGATTATTGAACTAGAAAAAAGAATCGTAGCTCTAGAAGAATTGAACTTAAGTATTAGCAAGATTGAAACAATACAACAGACCATCCCCTTATTAGAGGCTTTACCCATTACAATGAATAGAATCAAAAATATCGAAGAAACATTATCTAATATTAAGAATCAAAATTAACCATGAAAAGAAGAGCAGCGCTTTCAACTTTAACATTAGGGTTAGGTTCATTTAAATCAGGAGCCCTCCAAAAAATAAATTATTCTAGAGAGCTAAAAGCAGACGTCATTATCATTGGTGGANGCTTAGGCGGTTGTGCCGCCGCATTGAGCTCACTAAAATCTGGTCTCACTGTTATAATGTGTGAGGAGACAGACTGGATTGGAGGACAACTGACATCACAAGGAGTTCCTCCAGACGAACACCGATGGATTGAGAAGTTTGGATGCACAAAAAGCTACAGGAAATTCAGAACATTAGTTAGAGAATTCTATAAAAAAAACTACGAATTATCTCCTCAGGCAAAAAACATAGCTCCTTTAAACCCTGGTAACGGATCTGTGTCCAGACTATGCGCTGAACCTAAAGTCTACCTCAAATGCATTGAATCATTGTTCAATGAGTACATTCAGAACAAAAGACTCACTCTCTTAAAAAACACAATAGTAAAGTCTGCGGAGATGGAGGCTAATGAAATTAGAAGTGTAAAGGTTAAAAATAAATCAATTAACGATTCCATAGTTTTGAATGGAACCATTTTTGTAGATTCAACAGAACTAGGTGACCTTCTACCTATCACTAAATGTGATCATGTATTAGGAACTGAAGGGAGAGGAGAGACCGGTGAATTACACATGCCTGAGAAACACTCAGACAAGAATCAACAAGCCTTCACCATGTGCTTTGCTATAGAACACCGAAAAGGACAAAATCACACTATAGACAAACCTCCCAACTATGAATTCTGGAGGGATTTTATTCCAAATTTGACACCACCTTGGCCGGGAAGATTACTTGATTTTGCATACACACATCCATCAACAGGTGTAAAAAAAATTCTTGGCTTCAACCCTGAAGGACCTCACAATTCAGGCATCATCAATTTATGGAAATACCGCAGGATAATAGCGGAAGAAAATTTCAATAAACAAAGCGGCATTAAGGATACAAGCCTAGTCAATTGGCCGCAGAATGATTATCTCTTGGGAAACCTCACTGGTGTTTCAGAAAAAGAAAGATCAAAACATATCAACCAGTCCAAAGATCTCAGTAGATCATTACTATATTGGTTACAAACTGANGCACCTCGAGATGATGGCGGAACTGGATGGCCAGGTCTTAGATTGAGAAAAGATATCTTTGATACTGATGACGGAATGGCTAAATACCCTTACGTTAGAGAATCTGCAAGAATTAAGGCGATGACAACCATTCTGGAACATCACTGTGGCGTTGAAAATAGGGCACACTTACTTGGAGTAGATCAATCTAAAGTGAAATCTAAGAGCTATCATGATTCTGTAGGTATTGGTCATTACCAAATTGATTTACATCCCACAACTGANGGTGACAATTACATTGATTTTCCTGCTTTACCATTTGAATTACCACTAGGTTCACTCATTCCAATCAAAATCAAAAATCTAATAGCAGGATCTAAAAATATTGGAACGACTCATGTCACTAATGGATGTTACAGACTTCACCCAGTAGAATGGAATATCGGTGAGGTAGCTGGGCACCTCGCTGCAAAATGTTTAATTGAAAGGTCCAGTCCACAAGAAATAAGAAATGACCAAAAAAAATTAACCACCTTTCAGGAAACATTAATCAAAAATGGAGTTGAAATACGCTGGCCAGATGAAGTCTATAAGAGTTAGATCTTCAAAACTAAGNAACTAGCTGCGGTTTAAATATCTCAACATCTACGCGATTGGCTACACAAGAGTGNGAGGCTTTGTTAAAATTAAAATCAAANCCATTCCAACTAAATAAATCACTCGCCCANTGCTTATTATCACATGGTGAATATCGGTAAGGACTATGGTGTACTCTGCATGATAAAAGTTTGCCTGATTTGTTTGTAGCGAACAACTGATATCTTTCCAACAGGAAATAATCTAACGTGCCGCTTTTTGCTAATCCACCATCTAAGCTTTTTTTGTAATCATAAGTTACTCTTTCAAAGCCCTTTTTTCTTCTTCTTAAACTGTATGAAATACGATGATCTCCTTCGGCTTTCATTTCTGCCCAATAATATGGTAATGAAAAAAAAGCCCTGCCGATTTTGTAGGCAAGCCATCTACTAGTATCGAGCGAATAAAACCATACACCGGGGTTACCTTTCTCGTCATAAACATATGTTCTGACGTTGCATTCAAGAAAATTTGATATGTAAGGGACGCACGGAAGCCATCGAGGCCTTATATTTTTCATGTAAAATGGTATTATTCCTAAAAACGCTTTTCCTTCAAAAGTATCNACTTTTAAGCCATCTGGTAGTGTTCTCTGCAATTGATCAGGATCTACATCCCAGTGAAGAAAGAGTAAATCATCCCAAGTTTGAAACATTACTGGTGATTTTTTTTGGGGGCGTTCCCTCAATCTCTCTCGTTGGTCTGCAGTTGGCTTCATCTTTACACATTACTTGAACGTAAAAGATAGATAATAGTTATAAAAAAATATAAAAAACATTAGTCATAACAATAAAAATAATTATCATTAAAAACAATGCCTACTACAGTTATCGTTCTTACTATCATTTTTGTTCTTGTCATTGCTGGTATAGCCTACGGCTGCCAATCTGATTAAGAGATTACGAATGATCTGATATTTCTCTTATACATTATTCTTATTCCCTTTTAAAACAAAAAACGNNNNGCCCTGTAAGGTACCCACCGCTCTAATAATTTTTGTTTTAAACTTACTGATTCTCTTCAATCCTGAAGAACAACCTTGGAGCCCCTTCGAGTGGATTAGGCAGCCACTCACCTTCTCCTGGATAAACAGTTGTCTCACCTTGTGATTCAATGGAATCATCAATATCTGCATCAAATTCCTCCAATGTCTCAGAGAAAAATAGTGCGTAGGTCTTGTTTGGTTTTGAATTCCACTCTAACCTAAATCCGTCTTCCTCTGCATTGTAAATGATGTTGGTAAACTCAAATGGAATCGCAAGTCCCAGCATCTCCTCTATACTTTTTCCATCTCCATTATTCCAGATATCTGAAATCTCAGATGGTGAAAGAGCTCTTCCCCAAATTGCAACATCATCCACCTTACCTTGCCAGTTGCGGTTCCTTGCATCAGGGTTGTCTCCAATACGCATTGGGTTGCCACGATCTTGTAAGGTTGCTCCTGCCTTACGGGCCACTTCTTCTCCATCAAGATAAAGGATCTGTTCACTTATTGAGGAGTCTGTCACACCGGCCACATGGTGCCAGGTCTCAGGGTCGCCTCCTACAATCATTTCGGTATTATGACGATCAACGTCTCCGTTACCTCCAGTGAATGCCATCTCTGGTGGATTGTCACCACCTCGGCGGTGAAGTCTCCAACCATTACCTTCTCCTTTGGCGACTAAGCACTGCCAACTCTTATTGATCTCTTCTGCCGTGTACCAAGCTGAAACCGTAAAGCTCTCACCGGTAAAGTCGAACACGTTCTCATCACCCCCGATTTCAATACTCTGACTACCATTAAGGTAAACGGCATCACCAAACTTTCCGGTCTGGAACTCAATCGGCCCGCCATCCTCAATACCATGATAATCATCAGTCTGGGCATTATCAAAGCTTCCGTCCATTGGCCAGTAGGCCACAAGATTTGTATCAAAAGAAATTTGTGTTTTCACCAATGGATCAGTGCCATTCTCTATCTCATTAAAGTCTGTAATGCCATCCTCATCAGTGTCCTTCTTATCAGGATCGGTGCCGGCAGCGATTTCTTCTCCATCAAGAAGACCATCTTTGTCAGCATCAGGATTTAATGGATTGGTCTTATGAACCTCGATCTCAGCTTTATCGCTGAGTCCGTCCTCATCAGAGTCAGCTTTATCAGGCTTTGTTCTTAATTCATACTCTTCAATGTTGGTTAACCCATCATTATCTTCATCACCTTCAGGATCATCGACTCCGTATTTTTCTTCCCAGGCATCTGGGAGACCATCACCGTCCCCATCTTCTTGAGTCGCCCCGATTGGACTTAATCCGTCAGCTAAGGCCTCAATCGCAGCCTCAGGTAAAACTTCTCTCCAAACCGCAATATCGTCAACATAACCGTTGTAAGGAATCTC
>NYVP01000075.1 GCA_002684575.1 Verrucomicrobiales bacterium | reverse complement strand
CGGAACCTACTCCGGAACCTACTCCGGAACCTACTCCGGAACCTACTCCGGAACCTACTCCGGAACCTACTCCGGAACCTACTCCGGAACCTACNCCGGAACCTACTCCGGAACCTACTCCGGAGACCGAAAAAGAATCTCCATAATTGAATTTTATCGATTATGATCACACACTCATAANGCTATGAGTGCGCGCANTATAAATATGGTCGACAGGATCTCTTATATCCTATTTCGACTCGCCGAAGGCATCATATCCGTTATTCCTATGAAAATATGCTATTGGATAGGCAGCTCAACTGGCACATTATTATTTTACCTCCTCAAAAAATACAGATCACTTGCTATCAGAAATTTGCGTTTTGCTTACGGAGACAGTCAATCCGAAAATGAATTAGCAAAAATAGCAAAACTTCACTTTTCAACACTGGGTGCAAATTTTTTATGCAGCGTTAAAATCACGACGCTTAGCAGCGAACGAGTAGAGGACTATGTTGAATTTGAGGGCACAGAATATCTACAGAAAAGCGAAATTGAAAAAACGCCCCTAATCTATCTTACACCTCATATGGGAGCTTGGGAATTACTGGCGCAAATCAAATCAGTTGCAACCTCAATTAAACAAGGTGCCATATATCGTGCTTTATCAAACAAACTTATAGATAAACATGTCCTTAAAAGAAGAGAACAAAATGGCCTAAAAGCATTTGATCGAAAGGATGGTTTTCAAGCCCCTATAAAACATCTAAATGCAGGTGGTGGCCTTGGTATATTAGTTGATCAAAATGCTGGATACAAAGGTATATGGTGCCCGCTGTTTGGTAAGCTGGCATCAACTTCAAACCTTGCTCCTTTGATGGCTAAAAAGACAGGTGCAACCATGTATCCTTATTTCGTATCCACTCTAAAGCCAGCCAAATGGAAAATTACCGTTCGCAAGCCACTGCTGGTTGATAAAGGTGAAAAAATATCAAAGACAACTGCAAGAATGAATCTAGAAGTTGAGAAAATGATTCGATCCTCCCCTGAGGACTGGTTCTGGCTCCACAACAGATGGAAAGTTCCTAAAACTAATTTCTTAACATATTACCATAAGAGAAGTTACTACATCCCAAATGACTTTGATCGTAAAACTTTAAAAAAGTTCAAAATACTGTTACTAGCTCCTAATACGGAGGAAAAATGTCGATTATCAATGGGAGCTATAAAAAAGATTGCAGAAGGCAGACCCGACACGGAAATCACAATCCTATGTGATAGTAATCTTTCCTCACTGTGGAACTCTCAAGAAAATCATTTTAAAATAATTGAAAAATGTCATCTCGGCTGGAATAAAGATCTATCAGAAAAAATAACTGATTCATTTTTTGATGCTGCGGTGTTATTTAAAAAATCAAAAAATGATGCCAAAAAAATTAAACAATGTGGCATCCCCCATGTTGCTGGCTGCAGTTCAAATAAATGTAATAAGTTCCTCGATCATGTGATAAAAAATGACTATATTGAGGGAAGTTCAGATCATTATTTAAAGATCGCGGAATCTATTGGGGCAGAAAAAACCCTTTAATATCTGGCATTAAGAAAAAATCGGTTGTCCCAATTCATTGATCGAATAAACTACAGTTGGTTGTCCAGGGTCTATGAATTATTGACTGACGAATCCGCCAGGGCCTGACGGCAGCAACGGCAGTTTGTTCAATGGTGTCGTAGTTCTCTGGCAACCACCTTAAAAATCAAATTCTAAGGTTTCCAGAATTTCCTCACTTTCTAAAACGCTTGGAGATGAATTTAGAACATCATTATCTACCCCTCTCCATTTTTTGATTGTCAATGTTGGATCCATTCGATTTAAAGGCTTTTTAGAATACCCACTTCCAGGATCAGTTACATTAGATGCTCTCATCTCGAAATGTAAATGCGCGGGATATTCACCATCAGCATTACCCACTTCACCAATGACCTCCCCTCGACGAACAATAGATCCAACGAGCACATAGAATTCTTTCAGATGCGCATAAACGCTTTGCACATATTTCCTACTCTGCCCATCTCCGATAGCATGCTCAATGATGACCATATTTCCCCAACCCTCACCAGCGTACGCCGCATAAATAACTCGACCCAGGCTTATCGCGTAAACTGGGTCACCTAAATCAGTATTCATTCCTCCTATACCATTTAAATCATCAGCGAGGTGATTACTGCCCAATCTTAAATTAGCCATCATAAATGGTTGGGCATTGTAAACCATTGCACCATGCTCAGAACCTAAAGGACTATCAAATCTGACAGACTTTGGAGTGAGCGCCGATTCAATTGGCCGAACAAAAGCAAAGCTCTGTAAATAGGTTTTATCAGTGGAATCAGGTACGATATGCGGTCTCCATTCATTGAAATCATGCAAAATAACCCAATTGCTTTTTGAGGGAATTTGCCCCAAAATCCATAAAAATAAACCAACTACAAAAATAGAGACCAATAAAACCGGTAAGGCTATTCTAGGATTAAAACCTTTTATTAATTTAACTTGGTCCATACATTTGACTGGTCTAGATCTTCGGTCGAATATTGACAACCAAGTAATTTGCCTAATGAACCCAGAAGTGCGAGAAAAAATTGAAGCCCTCTTTATAAAGAAGGGTCTGCGGATGACTAAGCCTAGACAAGTTATTCTGGAAGCTGCTTTTTCAGATCAAGGCGATCATTTCACTGCTGAAGAACTTTTTGAAAAAGCTCGGAAAATTGATACCACGGCCTCACTGGCTACCTTGTACAGAACGGTCAGCCTCTTGGTCGAGGNTGGANTTTTACATGAAATCGATTTGGGCAAAGGAGTCACNTCATACGATCCTAACTTTATTGAAAGCCCTCATCACAACCATCTTATCTGTGTCGATTGCACAGAGGTGATTGAATTTGAGGATCAGCACATCAGCGTGCTTGAAGATTGTATAACTAAAAGGTTAGGTTTTAGCCCTGCAAGCAAGAGCATCCAGATAAAGGCTAAATGCGATAAGCTAAGAAGAACAGGGGCCTGCACCAATCTCAATTAAAACAAAATATAGGATTATTACGAACCATGTGGAAAGGTCGATTCCAGAGTGAACCATCCTCTTTATTGACTCTGTACGGAGAATCAATTTCTTTTGATTGGCGTTTGTACAAGCATGATATACTAGGATCAATATCTCATGCTAAAGCGCTCCAAAAAAAAGGAATAATAAATGATGANGAGCTACAAGCCATTAGTAATGGTTTAGAAAGTATCGGAAAAGATATCGAGGAGGGGACTTTTGAATTTGATACGTCATTGGAAGATATTCATATGAATATCGAATCGGAGCTTACTGAGCGAATTGGTGAAACAGGGGCCAAACTTCATACGGCTAGAAGCAGAAACGATCAGGTTTCTCTAGATATGAGGATGTACTGTAAAGATGAGCTCAATCATATAATCAATNAGGTTAAAGGATTACAAAGTTCATTAATTAATTCCTGTGAAAGATTTTCTGATGCTGTAATACCTGGATATACTCACCTTCAGAGAGGTCAACCAGTACTCTTTGGACATCATCTCCTTTCCTATATTGAAATGTTAGCAAGGGATAACGAAAGAATATCAGATGCCATTAAAAGAATTGATGTGATGCCTCTAGGTTCTGGAGCACTTGCAGGTAGCACAATTTCTTTGGACAGAGAATTTGTAGCAAAAGATCTGGGATTCTCGAAAATATCGCAAAATAGCATGGATGCTGTAAGCGATCGAGACTTTGTCGCTGAAACACTATTCTGCCTTGCCATGATTGGAATTCACCTGTCAAGGCTGAGCGAAGACATTATTCTTTGGAGTAGCGCTGAATTTAATTTTGTAACACTCGATGATCGGCACACTACTGGTTCTAGTCTAATGCCTCAAAAAAAGAATCCTGACATAGCAGAATTAACAAGAGGAAAAACAGGAAGACTTAATGGTAATCTCATATCAATAATGACAACATTGAAAGGGTTACCCATGACCTATAATCGTGACCTTCAAGAAGACAAAGAGCCTCTTTTCGATTCAATAGATACAATTCAAAATGCGGTAGCTATCTTTTCTGAAATGATCGAAGCCATGGAGGTTAACAAAGAAAAAACTTCTCAAGCTTGCTCAGACCCTTTCTTATTTGCAACAGACATTGCGGACTATCTTGTTTTAAGAGGGGTTCCTTTCAGAGAAGCGCATAAAATAGTAGGTAAATTAACGGCCCATTCTGTCAGCACTAAGACTCCATTCCAAAAAATTAAAATTGATAAATATCATGAATTTTCATCTCATTTCGATGAAGGTGTATTTCAGTTATTCAATATTGAATCTGCTCTAAACTCTCGTGAAGCTACAGGTGCTCCTTCCCCTAAAAATATGGCCAAGCAAATTGATGCATGGAAAGAAAAGCTAGTAGATTGATATTTAGTATGGGTTTACTTTCTCAATAATTAGTATTTTTCTTAGTTGCTTTTAAACTGGACTGACACATTCTAGACCATAAATATAACTGACCTGCGAATAAATCAGATCAAATGTACTTCCTAAAGAAACTACTTAGCCTGGGCGGAAATGCCGCTTCAAAAAAGTTTCAAGATCAGGAAAAACCTTTTTTAGATCATTTGGAAGATCTCAGAGGAACTTTATTCAAAATCATCTTAACTCTCGTCATTTCTACAGTTGTTGCTTTTGTTTTTTACAAACAACTTATTGAAATCGTAAAGTATCCAATCATCAAAGCAAATGAGGGAGGAAGCGCAGACTTCGATACCTCCCTGAGTGTTTTTAGTCCAGTCGAAGGCTTCATGAGCGTCATCAAAATCTGCCTTTACGCAGGACTGATCAGCTCATTTCCATTGCTTTTATATTTTATTGGTGAGTTTGTGATCCCTGGGTTGAACAAAAAAGAAAGGAAACTCATCATCCCGGTTGTATTTGCTAGTTTTCTACTATTTGCCACCGGGGTTCTTTTTGCTTATTTTGTCGTAATACCTAGGGCTCTAGAATTTTTCTATAACTTTAACTCAGGTGTAGCAATTACGACCGATCTCCGTTTTAAATATACGGTTTCTTTCGTTACAATGCTATGCCTTGTCTTCGGGCTTTGCTTTGAACTTCCCGTTGTAGTTTTGACTCTCGTCAAACTAGGACTTCTAGATTCAAAAATGATGCGAGCTACACGGTCTTACGCGATTGTAGCAATGTTTGTATTAGCCGCTGTTATCACACCAACCCCTGATATTTTCACGATGTCATTGCTAGCAGGTCCAATGGTAATGTTATACGAGATATGTATATGGTTAGCGTGGTTTATGGAAAGAAAAGAAGCCAAGAGAGAGGCTGCTGAAAAAGAAAGAGAGAGAGAATTGCTCATTGCTCAAATTAAAGCAGAAAAAGAGACTCAGGAAAAAGAGCGTAACTCTGCAAGCAAATCATCGGAAGAAACCGAAACTCTAGAATATGATCCCGACAATGCCGTAGTTTATGAAGATCAAAATAGTGATACTTTTGAAACTTCCGAAGAAAGTGCAGCTTTCGATGAATACCATTCCGGACTTGATGAACATTCAGAATCAATAGACCCCACAAGTGATGCTGTTTGGGGTTATAGCGATGAAGCAAAAGGTGGGAGTGTTCCTGAAGAATCTGAAACCTATCACTATGATCACGGTTACCATGATGATCATGGTTACTACAGTGACGGATACTATAGTGGCCCTACAGAAGAGCTTAAAAGAATTCTACACGAAGAACTCAGAGAAGACATCAAGCAAGAAATTATTCAGGAGATCAAATTAGAAATCAAAAACGAACTCAAAGAAGAGTTACTTAAAGAATTATCTGATCCCAAAAAAGAGGAAGAGACTGATCAGAGCAATTGATCTAGTTGCCCAAAAATTTAAAACTCGTTAAGAATCAATTTCCGCGAAAGAGTGAGAAAATAAAATAAAAAACCGTTAGGACTTGTAGCGTAAACGCTTCTTATGGCGGTTAGCCCTCATGCGCTTACGTCGCTTGTGGTTATTGATCTTTGGTTTACGTCTTTTTTTAAGTGATCCCATGGATTTGGTTGTCCCAAGTAAAAGTTGGGGGCGGAGTTTATAACACAATTATTCGATCATTTCCAGTCCTTTTTACTAAACATTCAGTAAAAATTGCGTTAAATAAGATTAAGATAACTAAAATGAAAGGTTATCTTTATTATAAAACGAGTTTGTTTAGAGGATATTCAATAATCCCCTCTGCACCTAGAGATTTAAGCTCAGGGATCAAAGTTCTCACAACGGATTCTTCAAGAACTATCTCAATAGCCACCCAATTGTCATCTGCTAGCTTAGATACTGTAGGATTTCTCAGTGCAGGTAACTTATCAAGGAGTTTATCTAAGTCTTCACTGGGAACATTCATTTTCAAACCGACAACATCTCTCGCCGCTTGTGCCGCTTTTAAAAGCATACCAATTCTCTCTAATTTTTGTCTTTTCCATTCGTCCTTGTAAGCATTTTTATTGGCAACAAATTGTGGAAATGATTCCATCAATGTATCAATAATTCTTAATTTGTTGGCTCTCAATGAAGATCCTGTCTCAGTAACGTCAACAATGGCATCAACTAATTCTGGAACCTTTACCTCGGTTGCCCCCCAGCTAAATTCAACTTCAGCCTTAACTCCCTTACTCTTCAAAAAGTCGTTTGTTATACCTACACTTTCGGTTGCGATTCTTTTTCCTTCTAAATCTTGAACGGTTTGAATTGGAGAATCTTCGGGAACAACTAAAACCCAGCGAGTTGGATTAGTTGATGCTCGACTGTAGGCTAAATCACAAATTACTTCAACGTCAGCACGATTTTCNGCAATCCAGTCCTTTCCTGTAATACCACAATCNAGAAAACCATGNTCGACATANCTACCAATTTCTTGCGCTCTTATTAGCCTTAGCTCTAGTTCTTTGTCATCCGAGGTTGGCTTATATGATCGAGAAGAAACATAAATATTCCATCCTGCTTTCTCGAATAGATCAAGAGTAGCATTTTGCAAACTTCCTTTNGGTAATCCTAATATTAAACTTTGTGAAGACATATATGATTTTCCGTATTATTGCGGGCGNTTAGGTTGCCCCTAATCGATCAAACTGTCAATTAAACCAAAGCATTTGCTGATAAAAATCCTTANATCACTATTTCTGGAAAATTTTAACNACCCTCCGGCCTTTTTCAAGAATGTGTTCAGTAACCTTTCCATCAGGCCAACGTATAGTTAGGGAATCATATTTTGGGTNAAAATATATAGTATTACTAGATTGCGAAAGATAACCATTACCTTGGTATATTTCATCAGCACGAATCGAATCATTAAAGCGAGAAGATTTAAAAATAACTCTGGAACCAGTTGCCAGTGGGTTACCTGGATAACCTTTTAAGATCAATTGATTTAGCGGTTTTGCATCACTCTCTCTTTTAAAGGCTAACAATTCACCATTATTAATTGATATAACATAGTCTGGATGACCGTCTGCATTTAAATCTGTTTTCACTAATCCTCTACCATCACCTCTAACAACAAGGCCACTCTTAGAGGCAGGAATAGTTTCAAAATTGCCATTACCATCTCCGAGCATTAATTGACTCAAACCACCACGGAAAGGAGGCGTTTCAAATTGTGGAGTTGAAAAATTTTGAACCACATAAATATCAAGATTNCCGTCACCATTAACGTCACTGAAATCTGTACCAAATATAGGTGCATTTTGAACCGTATTCGGCAAAGGATTAAATGTCAGCTGACCTTGTCCGTCATTAATCAAAATACCAGACGAGAGTTCATTAACTTCAAAAACCAACGCATCACTAAGATTTGAAGGAGAGTAAATCTCACTGAGTGAAGAACTAGCAAATTTATGAAAGGTTTTGAACTTTTCATTTAGAGAGGGAATTGCNGAAGTCGAACAGCTCTTTCCTCTTANTGGCAATAGAACACCGTCTTCGTATTTAGCTTCTACAATACTTCTTCCGCCCTCACCCTCATAGTCGCCATAATAAATTCTGACCGGTTTTTTAGCTGATGGGTGATACTTTGTATTTTGACCTGCATTTCCCACTAAATAATCAATATCCCCATCATTATCAATATCCGCCCCATTAATACTATTCCACCAACCCTTTATTTCAGACAACCCATACTCTTTTGTTTTATCTGAAAGTTTACCTCCTTCATTAATGAAAACTCGAATAGGTTCCCATTCTGCAGTCACTATTAAATCGCTCCACCCATCATCATTTACATCCGTCCATAAAGCAGAAGTAACCATTCCTGAATTCGTTAGATTGCCGGCAATCTCAGTAGAAGCTTCAATGAATCGAATTTTCTGANCTTGTAATGATTCGTTGATCAGCAATCGCGACTTCGGGCCAACAGGATATTCCCCGCTCACTACGCGGCTACCAACAAATAANTCAATATCACCATCACGATCAAAATCAGCCCCACAAACCACACTTCCATTATCTAAATTNTTTGGTAAAGCATCATCATTCCCAATACTAAAAGCACCTGAGCCATCATTAACATAAATTCTATCTCTTACTAGTGGGTCCCCTTTTTGATACTCGTAACTACCAGATGAAACATAGAGATCCGCATCACCATCAGAATCCGCATCTAAAAAAAGAACACCCATATCCTCATAATCAAAGTGCTTCTCAAAAGGGTCATTTTTAGAATTAACTTTGAATGATCCTTTTCCATCACCTAAAAAAATAGCTCCGGACTGTCCTCTTGGACAACCCATAAAAAAATCTTCAGTCCCATTGCCATCAACATCAGTAAATGCAATTCCAGGACCGAGCTGAGATAATTTATTGGGCAATAAAGGTTGGTGGATAAAATCCTCATANGGTCTTTCTTTATGGACGATTCCTTTCAACGAAGAGTGTAATGAAAACATCGGTATATCATTTTTATCAGAATCCAAAGAATCAGAATTCGTTAACTGAGTGATGCGAATGTGTTGATCAACTGAAAGCTCTTCATATTTTTGAATGGTTCCATCTGCCCACTTAACCGTTAGGCTTTCAATATTTTTAGCNTCTCCGAGTCCAAAATGAAGTACAGGCTCATTACTAGACAAATAACCAGAAACTGGAATCATTTGTCTCAGATGCTTTACCCCATCAGCAACAATTTCTACCACCGCCCCTATACCATATANGTTAGCTCGATTACCTCGCAAACTTACATTTACTGAGTGACCTGATATAGACTCATTACGATAGATAGAAACAGGTTCATTCAAATTGACAACAACAAGGTCAAGATCACCATCATGATCAAGATCACCATGGACAGTACCATAACTCATACCAATATGATCTAATCCCCATTCTTTGCTGACATCAGAAAAAACTAAATCACCGTCATTACGGAAAGCTAAATTCTGTTCTGGCTTGGTCGGTGCGTTTTCATAATGATCCCACTCGGATTTTCCTATCTGATCTTGAGACGTATAAGTAATATCGGAATTATTAAAATCTCTTGCCATCCCATTAGAAACAAAAAGATCTACTCGACCATCATTATCATAGTCGGCTAGTTTAGCCGCCCAAGACCAATCCGTGTTTGCGATACCTGAGAGACTAGCATTTTCCGAGAAGTACCCCTTACCCTGGTTCAGATAAAGACAGTTCCTCATAACTTGACGAGGTTGGGTTGCTTCGATAACCCAACGCAGAACACCCATTTCNCCCATAGACATCTTGGATTTATAATGAGTGGTAGCCGCCATATCCAAAGCCACAAAATCGAACATTCCATCATTATTAATATCACCGGNATCAGCTCCCATAGAAAACCAGGGAGTATAGTTTAACACATCAGTAATCTTGTCAGTAAATGTACCATCACCGTTATTTCGGAACAGGTTATCAGGATCTGCAAAATCATTGGCCACATAAATATCCATCAGACCATCGTTATCGTAGTCCCACCATGTGGCAGAAAGCCCATGACCATCTCCAATGATACCAGCCTCATGACTCACATCGACAAAGGAATTCCCATCATTTCGNAATAAAAAATCCGGCCTCCCAACCTCATCCATATCATAAGCCTTTGGACCTTTTTGTTTAATACCATAAAATTTTTGGAACTCAGGCAATACAATAACTTTTCCATCNTTTGTTTTTTTGAATGGAGGTTTTGAAGGCCTGCCGCCCCTCCTGTAATAGCGGTTTGTTAGCAAATAGAGATCTAAATCACCATCTCTATCATAATCACAAAATGTGGGAAGTAGAGAAGCGTCTATTATATCGAGACCGTAACTCTTGGCAGACTCTTTAAAATTTCCTTTTCCATCGTTGATAAATAACGAATTGGGAGAATCATAATTACATACATAGATATCTAGATCCTCGTCACCATCTATATCAATAGCAGCTGCTCCTGATCCCCATGCATCACCTCCACTTACACCCGAAGAAGGACCTACCTCTGTGAACCTAAAATATTCATTCTGGAAGTAGAGTTTATTGTTACCCGATCCACTTACTAGGAAGATATCTAATCTATTATCTTGATTAAAATCTCCCAAAGCAACCCCTCCACAAGCAAATCCTGAATGATAAAGCCTTTTCATCGGCTCATTTAAATCAATCTGATTTTTAAAATTTATATTAGTAAATTCGGGCGTTAGTTTTGTAAATAGTTTTTCGGCCACTCGGTTGCCTCTTGTTTTAAGAGGAGTAACTTCAACTTCCTTATACTTTGTTTTTTGATACTGAATTTTAGAGGAAACAGAATCTCCATCATCACCGCAGCTGCACAATGCCAATGTAATGAAGAGGGCTGAGCTANGTTTAANAGAGNTTTTCATTTCTGATNTAACAATAAGTATTAATATGGCATTAAACCAAAAAAACAATAACAGCTTTAATCTTAGCTGATTACAAACGATGTAATACACTCTTTACTTGAAAGTACAAAACCCAGCTCAATTATTTATTTTAAGATTATCACTGACCAATCACTTTAACCCTTAAATAACTCTGTTTGCCCAGCTCATTGATATTTAGAATACGATAGGAATAGGATATAGTTCCATCGCCATTATCAAAAATCCGCTCGAGACCAAGCCTATCAACACTTTCCCAAGTACTTAAATCAGTGGAATGCTCAATGACATAAATAATATCATTAGCACCTAGACGCTGCTGGTATTCAATAGCTAAAAATTCAACTCCTTCTTTNATTATTATTTTAGCACTTGGGCTTAAATTATTATCTTTCACTAAAGCTCTTCCACCAAAAGCATATTCCAAAAAATTTGAAAATCCGTCTTTATCTGGGTCAGAAGATTTACCAGATATCAACTGATCTTGAATCTGTTCAAAAGTAAACATTGATTCTTTCCACAAATCGAAGGTGTAGTTTATCTCGTCTTTACCCGGACTGCCTCCTACGACTGAGCTGATGGTCCAATTGCCAGGCTCTTTATGATCCGGCGAAGTATCAGGCTCCTTTAAAACCAAAGAATAACCTTCTCCGTCTGCTCCCGTGGGCCATGGNTCATTATCGATATATTCAAATTCACGAATGGGAATTCCCGCCCCAAANGACAATTTAATGTTTTCTCCACCATTAGACAGATTATTAGGAGCGTATTCACCGACAACGAAATCTGAATTGCCATACCTTGAGGAAAACGCGTTAATGTTTCGAGCCAATACAATTATTTGACCAGGTGATAGCGAATTTAAATTACCACTAATAAAATCGAAATCTATTCCTTTTGTAAATCGGATATTTGTTAGATCAAGAGTAATATCACCGGCATTCTTTAATTCGATAAACTCGAAATCACTGGTACTAAATCCTAGTTCCTTTTCTGAAGCCGAAGCATCCTGAGGGTTATACATAATTTCAGTTATAACTAGACCTTCTTTATATGGATTAACATCGGGTTCCGAGGCAATGAATTCCANCGGATCAGACCAATTACTCCATTGTCCAGATGAACCGAGGTGTCTGACTCTAGCTCGGTAATTTCTACCAACCCTGACATAGACTGGCGGAACTTGAATAGTCGATTGAAAAGAATTCAATTGTCCCGATTCCCAAACAGAATCAATCTCGTATACCCAAGGCCTAGTTGAATCAAAATCAGGAGAATCAGGGTCTGTAATTTCCGCAAGCCTCCATTGCATACCCAAAAAAGATGAACCATTTCCTGAGAAAGAAGAACTCCTTAAACTAATATCATTTACCGGAAATGCAGGATCACCGAAACGTGTTATTCTTGGCTTTCGAGGTACTGAATCATTCGTATCAGCCTTTTCATTGATNAGTCGATTGGCACCGTAACCCCCTGGAGAAACAAAGTCCTTCATGTATCCTATCAAACCTTCCCAGTTCTTTCGAGAACTGGGTAATCTTGGATTATTTTTGTACCATATTCCTTTCTTTGACTTCCTTGGATGATAATCCCACATCGCCTGATTAGCTTCGACAATTCGGGTAATNCCATCACCNTCAAGAAAACGCTTTATTTCCTCAACCACTTTGGCGCCTTCTCCAGAACTACAAAGGAGGTCCCAAACTTCTCTCGAACGGTTCTGAAAATCGGTCGCTGCTGAAGAATATCTTAAAACATTTTGCCAATTTTCCCACACANTCTCAGAACGAATATGAAATTTACTCTCCCAGGTTAAGTCGAGATCCCAAGGAAGCATCTCCCATTTACCAGAATTNGGGTCACCTTCTATTTCTGGTCTATGATAATAGAGGCAATTCCACTCGGATCGAAGATCGGTATTATTGATAAGAGTAGTACCAATTTTATAATCATAGTATCGAGGAAGNTTAGTATTNTCTTCCCACCATGTTAAAGGTTGCGTTCTTCTCTTCGCACTTATGAATGAGTTAACATCTGTATTACCTGAAACCTGATCTGCTCCCTGATTCCTCTTATTAGGACNACCATTCATCTTGTAGAGATTACCATCTGGTAGATTCATCTCGTCGAGAAATCTTCCATCAGGTTCCTCCAAAGCNAGNTAAAGCCCCCAAAAATCTCCATCGTACTGATTATTTGGATTTGCCTCAATCTCATCATCCACAATCCTCAAATGAAATAGTGTTGTATTGCAAGCAGGGACACCACAGAGACGATAAAACTTATAGCTTGCGNATTCATTCAGTATCATACCACCCGTAGATGCATTACTGCCCCACCATGGGCAGGTCCCTGTTTGCAGAGCAAACTTGTCCCATTTCCTATCATATTTTCTTCCATAATTATCTCGTGCCTGAAATCTGTGAGAACGATTAAAGTTCCACTTTATCTTATTTTTTCCGGTAACCCTTGTTGATGCCTGCCCTTTGATACGAAAGCGAATATGATCATAAACTTCTCCCTCNTATACGACAGAAGCCAAATATCGATAAGTTCTAGCTGATCCAGTCGAATCATTATACATGCAGCCAATAANATCAGACTCTCTGGCAATCATATGGTATACTGGTACCTTTGTAAGCGTTTCAGATGAATAATTAACAACAGGTGTAGATCCTGGCCTGAGTGCTCCCTTCCAATCCGGCACTCCATTGTAACAATAATATGCAAAATTTGGCTGAGGGTCATCNGCATAGGGCACAGTAATGGTTCTATCAAGGCCATCGACGGCGCGAATTTTATAACGAATTAAATGACGATTTTTTTGGAAAGATCCCGGTAATTGTACAGTCCAATAACCATCATCAGCGACATCATCACCATTATCTCCGGAATCATTCATGGAAATTTCTTTCCAATCACTTTCATATCTCGAATCGGTAAGCCTGATATAATTACCAGGTTCAACAATTTGNTAAAGAAGAACAACATTATCTACTGAATCGGTGTCAGTNACAAGAGCGCTTACAGTTACTATATCTCCCTCGGCAGGTTGTTTTGGAGAATGAGACAGTTTACGAATTTTTGGAGGCGCATTAACAGCAAAAACAGAATTTGGAAANCCTGGNCTNGGACCTTCACCGGNAGACGCATTAATTTTTAACGTTGCATCAAAAAAGGCATCAGAACTTCCATTCAAAGAACCATTTAGCAACTGAACTGTGAGCACGTTCTTGCCTTCGACAATAAGGCCTGCAACATTAGCGACGGGGTAATCTTCAAAATCTTTATTCTCACCTGACCTTTCGGCAGTAGCGTCATATGAAAGTTCGGGCCCAGAAACATTGGTGGACGCAACGTGTTTTCCATTTATCCAAGCATTAAAACCATCATCGATTTGTGCACTTAATAGAACAGAACCAACCTGCGACGGGTTATCAATATTAAAGGTCTTGCGGAAATATACAGTTGAATAATTACCACGCATATCAGTGAGATTTGTATTCAAAAATCCCTCACCGAATCCGATAGCAGCTTCTCCTTCCCCCCAATCTGAATCATCAAAGTCAGGGAATTTCCAAGCATCTGGAATCTCTGAAGGCTCTGATAATCCCTTAAAATATTTCCAACTAGATCCACCATTAATCAAAATAGAGTCGTCAGTTCCTGCAGTACCCGCGGAGGCTCTCCAGTTTCCACCCAGGTCATTAGCCAAATTAGGATTGATTAATTCAATCGAATAACTTGGGGCAGAGCCGACCACAGGCCATGGGAATCCAGATTGATAATCAACTTCATCAACAAGATCATCTGACGAATCTCGAAGCCTAATTGTTTCTCCATCATTGGATAAATTTCCTGTCCAAGGTCCAAGGGCACTTATTCCCCACTGATCAACAATCGTTTTTGGATCCTCAGCAATAACAAGAAAGCCACCGGATTCCAAAATGGTGTTTTGAGGAAAAGTATAATCAACGGCGGATGAGATCCGCCATCCCGATAAATCAACTAGTTTGTCCGAAGCATTATGAAGTTCAATAAATTCAGCTCTCAATGTCTTATCAGAAACATCATAATGTATTTCGTTAATGATAATATTGGACTCCGCACGAAGAGAGAATTGAAATAATATTATTAATCCAAAAATTGATATGCTTTGAGCCTTGTTCATAGGATGTTTGAGCGAAAGATTTTTAATATCATATGTGATTATAAGAAAAAACCTTATGATCTTTTGTTCATCAACAACTTACACTCACGTCTACAGAAAGCGAAACTCAAAGATCAAAGAAATAAATAAAATAGGCTCTCTTTTTTTAAGAGGAGAGCCTATTGAGAATGATATTTATATAATTAAAGCTAATTACTCTTCATCAGTTTCCTGAGCACGGAAGAATAATTGCTTTGAACCGGGCATCGGATTTTCAAATGGTCCATATGTCGTTGTATCACCATCCGAAAGAATGCTATCATCAAGATCGAAATCCCATTCTTCCAGATTTTCGGAAACATACAGTGCGTAAGTTTGATTTGGTTTAGAATTCCAGATCAAGGTGAATTCATCGGTTTCATTATTATACAAGATCTCGGTCATCTCGAAGGGGGTGCCTGGCCCAAGACTCACAATCTGAATACCATGAATTCCGGAGTTAGAGGATCCGCGATTAATCTGAACAGAAAAATCAGAACCACTTTGCTCCTTGAAGACACAATAGTTGGCAGGAGGATAAGAATCCGTCTCGTCCTCCGTCAATACGTAATCAATTTCCGGATCAAAACCACCTTTCTGGGAATCCGTAGTGTATGAAAATATTTGACCGGCTGTTGTACTTTCAACCTGTCCAGTTCGACCATTTCCATCACTACCGAAATAGACATAAACATCATAAGAGGAATAAGGAATGCCCTGAAAATCAACAGTCGCAAAACCACCTCCACCAATA
>NYVP01000074.1 GCA_002684575.1 Verrucomicrobiales bacterium | reverse complement strand
GTCAGTGGTAAAATATGGAGAAATATTCCATGGATAGTCATTCCGACTCTTTTATTTTCATTGGTTCAATCAAAATTAATTTTACCAGCTCATCTGGCCTTACTAAAACCAATTAAGCCGAATGAAAAACAAAACATCATTCTAAGATTTCAGTCTAAGGTGTCTGATGGAATGGAGATTTTTGTGGATAGAATTTATAGACCGATTTTAAAATTTGCTCTGCATGGAAGATATATCGTCGTAACAGTTTTTGTTTCCCTCTTTCTTGTATCAGTTGGGTTGATTGTTGGTGAAAGGATAAAGTGGGAATTTTTTCCGGAGGTAGAAGCTGAAATAATTTCAACGAAGGTTAAAATGATCGAAGGAGTTGCATTCGAATCAACTTCGGAAGCGGTATTAAAAATAGAAGAGGCGGCAAAAAAATTAGATCAAAAATATCGTGAAAAATATGGTGAGCCACTTATCAAAAATATGTTGGCAACTGTCGGCAGTCAGCCATTCAAGACTGGTTTTAATCCAGTTACTCCGACAGGAGACAACCTTGGAGAAGTTGCCATCGAATTATTGCCAGCCTCTGAGAGAAGTATAACAGCCAACCAGATTGCTGCTGAGTGGCGTGAAATTACAGGATCAATTCCTGCTGCCTCCGAGGTATCTTTTCAAAGTCAGTCCGCAGGTTCAGGTAATGCTATAGATCTTGAATTATCAGGAGACAACACGGAGGATTTATTAGCGGCAACAGAATTAGTAAAACGTAAACTGTCTGAAATTGAGGGAATTATTGATATTAGTGATTCTAATGTTTTGGGTAAAAGGCAGGTATCCTTAAAATCCTTACTTCCAGAGGGAGAATCAACTGGTCTACGTCTGTCAGATGTAGGAAAACAAATGAGACAGGCTTTTTATGGTGAAGAGGTGCAGCGATTACAAAGAGGTAGGGATGAGGTTAAGGTCATGGTTCGGTATCCTAAAAAAGATAGGCTTTCTATAGATGATGTTGAAACAATGAAAATTAGAACTAAGGGCGGAAATAAAGTGCCGTTGTCTTCACTTGTTGAGCTAGAGGAAGGAAGGAGTAAATCAGTAATAAGGAGAACGGAACGCCAACGTGCTATTCGCATAGCAGCTGATATTGATCGAAGTAACCCTAATGCCAATGCTAATCGAGCTAGAAGAACTTTGGAAAATAACATGTTGTTAGAATTTGGTGAGTTGTATCCAGGAATCAAATATGAGTTTTATGGAGAGCAAAAAGATCAGGCACAAAGTATGGTGGAATTACGTACAAGTTCGATGTTTGCTTTATTGGTGGTTTTTGTTCTTATGGCTATTCCTCTAAGTTCATATATACAACCCTTGATAGTAATGAGTGTTATACCGTTTGGAATAGTGGGAGCGATTATTGGCCACATATTGATGGGTGCCAACATCAGCATTATGTCAATGTGTGGAATTGTGGCGTTATCGGGTGTCGTTGTTAATGATAGCCTAGTTTTGGTAGATTATGTCAATCGTAACAGGATTCGAGGAGAATCAATAGTTGAGGCTGCTTGGGAAGCAGGTGCGGCTCGATTTAGGCCGATAGTTTTAACATCGCTCACAACCTTTGCAGGGTTAAGTCCTATGCTTTTTGAAACTGACCTTCAGGCAAAATTTTTGATCCCAATGGCTATATCATTAGGTTTTGGAATTTTATTTGCGACTTTTATAACACTAATTCTCGTTCCATGTGTTTACTTGCTGCTTGAAGATTTAAAATCATTAATATTTAAGCCGGAAAAAATACGTAATTGGGAAGATAAGTTTCGATCTCAAGGTCTCGAGAGGTTGGCCTCATATGAAGATAATTAAGGCGAATAACAAATTTTATTTGATCAAATCACTATAAAAACGAACGTTGTAATATTAACAAAATGGTAGAAAATTAATTGAGTTGGTTTCGCTATATACGTTTAGATGCCTTTTTTGAAAAATTTTAAGCTTTTTGATCAGTTAATGAGAAAATTCTTTTTTTATATATTCACTTTTTTACTGGTTATCAATGTTTCGGTTGTTACCAATGCTAAAAATTTGAAACCCGAATTTTTGTCAGGTGATCAACTTGATCCTCTTATCAAGTATGAAAAATCAATTGATGAAAACAAAAAGCAGTACTCTGGCTACATTTTGAAATTGAACGAAAAATATTCCGATGCGCTCGGGGTAGCAAAAGCTAGAATGGTTAAAATTGGGGCAGTAAGAGCCGTAAAGTCTTTGGAAGCTGAAATTGATCGGATCAAAGCCAATGACACCAGCCGATCCAAGGATATCGAGTCTGCTCCTGACTATGTAAAAAAAATGCGAGCTCAATATGATGAATTCGTTAAACGTGTAAATAATCTAAAAAGAAGTAGAGATGGAGAAGCTTTGTATTTAGCTGATCGAGGTCTGGCTGAAGTGCAGCTAGCTCTAACAAAATCTAATAAANTAGATACTGCATTAAAATTAAGACAATACAGGGAAGAGTTTAAGAGACCTCCAGAGCCTAAAATAATCAAACCTCTTAATATTCCTAATAAATTAGATGATGATATTCCATTAGAAGACAACCCTGATCCAGACGTTGTTATCATTGATCCGGATCCAGCCCCAATAGATAATGCGATAAATGAACCCATAATTGATACTCCAGTTCAGTTTGGATATGGAGATGATGCCGTGAGGCCAATGACAGCCGAGGAGATGGAAAAATTTTCTGCAGAGCTNGGCCCGCCTCCTAAACGTTCAGGCAAAGGTTATGCAGCTATGATCNCAAGTATTCAGCGAAAAGAAGTAACTGAAATTTCACTTGGTAAGATCAAGCTTTGGGGGCCTGCGAGACCTCAAATTTGGAAGAATAAACCTTACTGGACTGCTACTGTAACATATCCGACAACAAGTTTATTCGGTACTTTTGATACAGAGGGTATGGCCATAATATCTGGTACTCGAGTGTTGGAATGGAGGTACACTGGTTCAGGTGAAGAAATACCATAAAAATAGAGCAATCCAATTTAGTTATATTACATTAAATCATGTCAGAAGAAAAAATTCAAATAACTGCCTACCTTAAGACTTACTGTGGTTGGAGTGAGGGGGTCAGAGCAATAATGAGAAAATACAACCTNGATTATGAGGAAAAAGATATCATTGCGAATCCAGCATTTCGTTGGGAAATGGAACAAAAAAGCGGTCAGCCACTTTCCCCATGCGTTGTGGTTAATGATGTCATGCTACCAGATGTTAGTGGCGATGAAGTTGAGGCCTACATGTTGGAAAATGAATTAGTAGCATCAAGCGAAAAAGAGGCTGATGCTCCTACTGATTCTGCATGTACCGACGAGCAGCATGCGGCCATGGACGAAGCTGCTGGGAAAATAAATTTTTTGGATTAATTTAAATTTTTATCCCAAGTATTATTAAAGNTTAATATCAAAGTTGTCACTCGGTCTGACTGATTTTACAAATCCAACCAAGAGTGAAACGACTTTTTCAACATCGTCTANATCTACGGTTTCTACNACTGAGTGCATGTANCTAAGNGGTAAAGATACNAGAGCGCTNGGTATTCCTTTACCTGTGTAAGAGATGTTGTCGGTATCAGTNCCGCTATACCTTGAGCTTGATTCATGCTGAATAGGTATTTTGAGTTTTTTGGAAACCTCAAGAATTCTTTTTACTACGTTGGGGTGATTACAGGTTCCATGGGTAACTGATGGGCNTCCCCCCATTTTTACTTCTCCATGAATTGCATGATCAATTCCAGGAGTGTCTGTTGCATGAGTAACGTCAAGACAGATCGCGACATCTGGCATTAACCTTCTTGTTATCATGGTAGCACCATGTCCTCCTATTTCNTCTTGAACTGAATTTACACAATGCACTGTTGAAGGGCATTTTGTTTTCATTTTTGAAAGTTCACTAAGGACTCTTGCAATAATGAACCCTCCGATTCGGTTGTCTAGTGCGCGGCTGACAATTTTGCCTTTGGTAAACTCTTCTGGTTCGTCTGCATAAACTGCTGGATGACCAACTCGAAGTCCTAGTTTTGCAACTTCTTTTGGATTTGACGCTCCAATGTCTACATACAAATCATAAATTTTCGGGGCTTTCTCATTTCCTAATGAATCTTTGCGAAGATGTATGGCGGTATTACCGATAATCCCTTTAACTGGGCCTTTATCTCCTAGAAGATTGATTCTTCTTCCGCGTCCGGTTGCCGCATCAGATCCACCCACTCTATCTAGTCTGAGGAAGCCGTCTTTACCGATATGCTTCACAATATATCCTATTTCATCGGCATGAGCTTCTAACATGACTATCGGAGATTTAGCTGATTTCCCTTTTATTGTTGCCCAAGCAGTTCCGTATGCGTCATTGTTAACAGTTTGGGCATATTTTTTCACATATTTAACCCATACTTTCTGACCTTCTGTTTCAAAACCAGTGGGGCTTGGTGCTGAAAGGAGGTTAAAGAGAAATTTTTTTTCGCTATTATTCATTGTCTATATTGGATGATATCTTTTATCAGATTTTAATTTAAGTTATTAAACTCTTAATTCTAATCCATTATTTTCTTTTGTGAATTAACCTAATTATAATATTGGATAATATAATAATACTTTAATGGAAATCCTCAGTCATTCTGAATGGAAACAAAAGGTTATTGATCACAATAAACGGGTTTTACCTTATGTAGAGGACTTTAGAGGTCGACGAGCCCGTAGGAAGTGTCATCCAGTGAATGATTTTCTGTTTACCTACTATAGTCATCGGCCTGGACAGCTTTTGAGATGGAGTCCTGGAATTGGTTTTGGTCTAGAGGTTAAAGGTGATGATTCTAGGATAGGTAGTCATTTTAAATTGGAGAATAAAATTTGCTCTCTCGATTTTAATTTAATGACAGATAGACAAAAAAAAGAACTGGTATGGATACATAATTTGATGAAGTTGACTTCGACTAGGTCGGGGATCTTTAAATGTTTTGGTTTGCATGAATGGGCTATGGTTTACCGAGCCTCGTTATCAGATATCAGACATGAAAAATACCCTCTTAGGATGACTTTAGATCAAGTAAATAGTTTCTTAAATAGTCAAAAGTTATGCTGTAGTCATTATGATGCTTTTCGTTTCTTTACTACCGAGGCAAGATCAATGAATAATTTGGAGCTGGCTATTGATGATCGAATGAAATATGAACAGCCTGCATGTCTTCATACTAATATGGATCTTTATAAATGGTCCTATAAACTGAGCCCATGGATGGCTTCTGAGGTAGTAGTAGATGCTTTTTTACTTGCTTTAGAGATACGGCAATTAGATATGAGAGCGAGCCCATATGACTTAAGATCTCTTGGTTATGAGCCTATTAAGATTGAAACCGCTAGTGGAAGAGAAGAGTATGAANGCCTTCAAAGAGACTTCTCATTAAAGGCCAAACCTATACGACAGAGAATTCTTAATAGTACAGAGGAGATAATCAAATATCTTGAAATAGATATTTAGATTTGAAGATTTGGATTTACGTCACCATCAAGTGGACTAAATTCATTTCTAAGAAATCTTTCTGCAGCAGCTCGTGCGATCATAGCTGCATTGTCAGTACTGTACTTTTTCTTAACAAGAAATAATTCTATCCCATTATTCGAACTTCTTTTTTTAATTAAATCTCGGAGAGCTGTATTGCAAGCAACTCCGCCACTCAAAGCAATTCTTGGAACTTTGTGTTCTTTAGCCGCATTTATTAATTTGGTAGTTANTATTTGAATAACTGCTGTCTGAAAAGATGCGCAAAGATCACTTAAGGTTTTTTGGTCAGGATGGCCAATTTCCTTTAATTTATATAAGACTGATGTTTTTATTCCACTGAAGCTGAAGTTGTAGTCACCGCTCTTCANCATACTTCTAGGAAAATTATATCGATCAGGGTCACCGTTAAGNGCCAATTTTTCAACTTCTGGCCCNCCNGGATAGGCTAGGCCAAGCATTTTTCCAACTTTGTCAAAAGCTTCTCCAGCGGCATCATCAACTGACTTGCCTATAATTTCATAGTCATCAAATTTATTAACTTTAATCAAAAGTGTGTGGCCGCCACTGACAATCATTGATATGTGAGGTTGAATTTGAGTCTCAAGAAAAGGTGAGCACAGGTGACCTTCCATNTGATTAATAGCAATGAATGGTTTTTGATTTGAAAGTGCAAACGATTTGGCCGCAGTATTGCCGATTAATAATGAGCTTGATAGGCCGGGTCCTGCAGTGGCGGCAAAAGCATCAATCTGACCAAATGAAATGCCTGCCTTATTTAACGCATTCTCAACAGTTGGCTTTAACAGAACCAAATGATTTCGGGACGCGAGTTCAGGGACAACACCACCATATGGTTCATGCTCTTTGGCTTGAGAGGATACAATATTTGATAAGANTTTGGATGGTGGTGATAGAACTGCGGCGGCTGTTTCATCACAAGAACTTTCTAGAGCAAGGATCATTAAAAGTGATAGATNATTTTTTTCACTNAGCGNGTNCTAATCTTAAGACGTGCAAATTGTTTGCCAGCAGAATTGATTGAAATNGGATGAGATTTCCATGATATTTCANTCTTGTCGGATGAATTCAGAGAATCAGATAANAATATTCCTTCATCCCAATCATTTANATTTGTTGAAAACTCCATTGTTATCAAAACGTCATCAGCGCCAAGGTTTCGAGATATAGAGCAGATTAAAGATGTGGTATCATTATCGAGGTCTTTAATGAATTCATATCTGATTGGTAGTTTTCCATTCGCATTAATAGCATAATCTAATAATTCACCAGCTTCGTACGGATATGCATCTGAGGTCCCTGGATTCCCGTTATCAGTTGTGCTAGGTCTCCAACTAAACGCCATATCAGGATCGGATGCTTTCTCTGGTGATATTCTTACAAGGCTAGGTCCTTTACCATCTGGAGATTCGAACCATGGGGCTTTGTCATTATATCTAAAGCTCTCAATGGTTTTTTCATCTGCATCAATTAAGGTTATTCTTTCCCCTCCATTATCTAATTGTCCCTCATAATCAGAGGGTGTTAGAACTAATCTCTGCATAGGTTCTAATCGTTCGCCATCTTTAAATTCGTAGCGAATACCATTAGTAAATTGAACGCCGGACAACTCAATTCTTTGATCAGATATATTCATCAACTCTATGAATTCATTTTCTTCAGAGTTGCCTCTTGGGTTATAGAGTAATTCAGAGATGACAAGATTATCTGAATTCGCAGGCGAACCAACAATAAATTTTGCTTCATTTATCGGTGACCATGTCCCCTCCTTGAGGACTCTTGCTTTGACTGTGCCGCTTGACGATAGGGTGATAGGTGCTGAGTATGTAATTGCGGAATTAGAGACTCCGATAGAGAATCTAGTCTCATAAGACAGCTTGGGAGAAATTAGAAAATCACTTCCGGCTCTTGAAGTATTCATTCCCTGAATAGCAAGAATGTTTTTACCAATCAAAAGTTCAGGGATTATTTTAGAAATATCTATCGACTCGTATTCCATGGCGAGTTGATCTGGGTGGGATTTAGTGGCTCTTGAATTCCAAAGCAATGGATCGGGACTGTTTTTTCCAGTAGCAAATTTACCATTTATGAATGCTACAAATCCATCATCATATTTTATATGTAATTTGAGAGATGCGATTTGATTTAGAGTTTCTTTATCTGAAATTTCAAATGGAATGCGTATTAAACATGATGAGTTTTTACCTCTCATCTCAAGAATCGGAAAATTAATTGAATCATCAAAGTCACCAGCTATGCGTTCAAACCCGATTCCGGTTTGGCCTAATTGCCAGGATGAGTCCTCGAAATTTAGGCCAGTCCAATTCAGGCCAAGTCCAGAGTCCTCTGATTGAATTAAGATCTTAGCAGAAGCTTTTTCAGAAATGAGTTCTATATCNTCAGAACTCATTGTAGGAATTCGAGGATCTGTTCCATCTAGTGTGTAGAAAACAGTGCCATCAGTATTTGGATTTTTTATGCTCAGAGAATAATTGGAGGTAACTTGTCCACCGTGCTGAGAGAAGTCAGGGGATTCTACGTCTGGATACCATCCTCGAGAACGAAACTGATTGATGACAATTGGGTTTCGTTTGGGGAACCATTGATTATATTCTCTATTCAATGCTCCTTGCCAGTCATCTAAGTCTAGTGGAGGCTCTTTCCTGTAATCACCCCATCTTGCGCTTTCAGCCTTTAGTGCATTGCGAATTCCCTCAGATCTTTTTCTCCATAAGGCTTCTCCGTTGAGTGGTGTTAATGCTCCGTCATTAAATAAGTGAAGACGGACACGGTCTGCAAAAAGCAATCTATACTCTGGGTCTTTAACTAATAAACTGTGAATTGCAGTTGGAGCCTTAGCGTTATTTTTATTAGTTACATCGATTGCCACGTTAGGAGATCCGACGTTGAATCCTGCTCTTTCTGAATCATGACAAAAAAACATAAACTTTCCTGGAGGGGATACCCTGCGCATTGCTCTGACATTATTCTGATCCCAATCCGAATTACCTGCCTGAAAATTTANAATCAGATAGTCGATGAAGGAATGTAGATCTAAATACTCTTTTACACCCTCTAGATTGCCGTTAGAAGCTGCCTCCAAAACGGCTTGCCAGCTATCGTGAATTCCTTTNTGGACTTCCTCAGTTGTCCCGTTGATTATNTCNATNTTGTTTCCGNNNACAATTCGAAACCCTTCCCATTCTTCTTTTTTTCCACCAAATCTTTCGGCGCTCCATTCTTCCTCAATTCTTTCGAATAGATGATGTATGCCCCAATAGAGTCCATTAAAGTAAACATGAACTTCTCTTTGGAGTGCCTCCGGATATCCCATCAATTGGTGTGCGTCTCTGAACCATTGATCTCTAATGTACATGGCATTTTCGTAGACATTTTTGCTNGGATGAATCCATGAGTTACCATTGCCACCCCGAAGAATAAAAGAGTTGAAGCGGTCTGTCACCGCATCTTCACCAAACAAAGGGTATTTGAGTGTTCCATCACCATAATCATCTCGAAAAATCACTCTAAAATTGTGTTTTGGTCTTGAAACTAATCTTGATGCATTGCCATTCATTCTCATGCCAGCGTCTTCTTGGGTATTAGGAGAATCTTCAAAATTTATAAACTCCACNGATATTTCTCTCTCAGAGTTGATTCCTGAATCCCTAGGATTGACTTGAATGCCAAATTGAGNATCAAATAAGTTCTCTTTATTGGTAACAATCGAGATCGTTGGAANATCAAGNAGTGCCTCACTTAGCTCTTTTCTCGAATATAATTTGTCAACAACATTTGGATCCATTTCGTAGTCTCCGCCGATAGCTTGACCGTTTCTACCGACCCAAGGTAATGGNTAACCTTCTGGAATTCTTGGTTGATTAAGAATATCACTGAGAAATAAGTAAGTNTGGGTATCAATATTGGAGGGTAACAAGCCTTCTTTAAATGCAGCCGCTCTTAATGGTGTTGTCTTGTTNATTGACACAACAGCTTGGACTTCATGGTTTAAATTATTTGGGGTAATTTTGATGCCGTTTTCAAGATTAGGATTGCTCCCATCTGTTGTATAGATGATTGTAGCGCCTTTAGTCTTAGTTGTAATAGTAATGTTAAATGGATCATTGTAAAAACCTCTGTCGATATCAAATCTCGTATCAGCCACTTTTCCAGTGTATCGCACCAAGCTGTTTTGTTTACCCGGTGTGGGTTCAGAGAAATAACCTTCTACTTTTTGAGTATCATTAAAACCGTAAGAAATGTTTTTATATTGATCTGGATAGTTTTGGCTAAACTCAGAAATTGGAGAGCCATCAAAGGTGAGCGCAAGGTATTCGCCATTAGCGGAGAGGGAAAAATTAGTATGTGATTCGGACTGATCATTAACTCTATTTTTTCCAGACGCAAAGAACACAACATAACCGTTGGGAGGAATGACTCTATTTGGTAGCTTCCATTTNTTGGGTTCGTCTTCATCATCAGTCAGAAAATATCCATCCAATGATACGGCAGTATTTGACCTGTTCGATAATTCTATCCAATCAGATGGATCGTTATCCTCATCCAATAGATTTCCATCATTATTCGCCATAAATTCAGATATAATTAGATCAGAATAAAGNTTTTCAATTTGAANCGAAAAGAACAGTGAANAGAATATTGCTAAGGTTTTAATCATTGAGGCTACATGATTACTTTAAACTATTACTNTAGTTATTCGAGTAACTAAGTGCNTAAATTAATTTCATNTATNACTAAATATTTNAAATTCGCTTATTNAAAATGAGATTAATACTNATGAACTGTTTGTTATGTGCGTTATGAGGTAAAATNATTAATAATTAGCGTTTNATGAAGCTNTTAACCTTACTCACTTTATTTATTACTCTTTTATTGGATGACTCCTTAGTTGTACTTGGACAAGATGTTAAGAGAGATTATGTCAATCTTGCTAAACTTTCTGTTGAAGAAGAAAAAAAAGTCANAGCCTTGGCCTATAAGTGCGGGTTGCAAGAACCCGTAATTAAAATCTCAACACACAATATGTATCCTAGNCCATTTAAAGGAATTCGAGTTGAGGGAAAAGAAAAAAAAGATGGTCGCCAAGTGACAACTCAAATACTAAGCGTTAGTAATCGCGATTGGTTAGAGCCGAACGCAAAACCAAGGAAAGGTCAAATTAGTATGGGTAAGTTCTGGGCAGGTAAACCCTTCGANCAGAAGAAAATTATTCTTAACGTCAAAGGTAAACAATACAGAGCAAGTTCAATCCNAGGGCTAAGTCCAGAGGAATGTGAAATGATTCTCAATATATTTTTAGAACAGAAATACCAATTAGGACCGCAAGTTAAGGGTAATAAAAAATTACTNGATCAAATNGATTGGACTAATCCAAGCGGCTTTTACAAAAGNGGGGATTCANTNTCAGNCGNATTCCTNCACAAGGNAAAAGACTCCGGTTTTTTTGATCTCCAGATTACTAAGAAAGNAACTNCGATTACGATTCAGCAAATCTTTCAGGCAATTCCTTAGTCNAGATCTNATTTCTTAATTTTTAAATTAGTTTTGAGCCAAGGTGTTGGAGGTATTGTATCAGGCTTATCCTTGGCCCACTTAGGTTTTGGGAACCATCTAATTGATGAAAACCTCGGGTACGTTTCAAATATATCTCCGTTTCCATTTTCTCTCGGATCCTTTGTTTGCGCTAAATAATTTGTGAGTTGATCGGCGAGTTCCTTATGTTTTTCTTTGTANTCGGGCTTTCCAATCAGATCATTAATACAACCAGGGTCCTCGATAATATTAAATAGCTGTTCATAGTTTCGTTTATCAACTGCAAGATGAAAATATTTGGAAATCGTTGAATCGGATCTGCCNTTAATTAAATANTCNANGGTNGGACATGCATCAATATCGTGGTAACCATTGTGTTTAGGTCCAAGTTCAGAATTCGGTCCTTTTTTATTTTTTTGCCCAGGACCGGCTGGCCATCTTTCTGGTTTGTAATTTCTGACTAAAAGGAATTGATTCGTTCTAATACAACGCTGTGGATATCCTAATGTATTATAACGAGAGGATGAATGCCGCTCNCNTCCNGCAAAAATTTTTTGTTGATNAANGGGTAGANTTGNTTTTTGATTTTTTGTTAATTGTTCAAGAAAACTATTTCCTGATATTGGATATTNCCCNTCATTTTTGATATCAAATGCATGATGAATNGTAGCTGTTAGATCAATGAANCCTACTAGCTTACTAACAGTNTGATTAGNTGGAATCTTTTTTTTCCAGCACATNGCTAAAGGCATGTGAATCCCATATTCAGTGCAATTAGCCTTGGCGTACGGAAAAGCCATNCCGTTATCGCTGGTTACAATGATCATGGTATTATCCATCATTCCTTCCTGAGTTAGGATTTCTAAAAATTTTCCGCAATCTCTATCAAATCGTTCAACCTCAAAAGCATAATCTAAAAGATCATTACGAATTTCTTGAGAGTCAGGCAAGAAAGCTGGTACTTCAGCATCAGTAAGTTTTTTACCGGAATCTAAGCCGCTTCCCTTTTTGAAGACTCGATGAGGATCTGATGATCCGAACCAGAATGCAAAGGGCTTATCTTTAGGTTTGTCATTTATAAATGTTTTGAATGCTTGGGCATAGTTCCCTTTTTTCGATCCATAAATTGGGCCAGCTGGATTTTCAGACCGATCACTAATCTTCCAATTTCCTGGCCCCCATCCTTTGCCGGTATAACCGGTATGATAACCCTTATCTTTGAGATGCCACATAAAAGTCGAGTATTTCAATGGAAATGAGGATGCGTGAGTTCCTGCCTCTTCGATCTGCCATATGTGTCTACCTGTTAGGAATGCCGCTCGGGATGGNCTGCAACCTGGNGCCGCNCAAAAAGCGTTTGTNAATAGGGCGCCCTCTTTTGCTACTTTGTCAAAGTTTGGAGTAGAAATCATCTTTGATCCATAGGCAGATGCATGGGGAAAAGAT
>NYVP01000073.1 GCA_002684575.1 Verrucomicrobiales bacterium | reverse complement strand
TAAGGAACACCGTTGGGCCTGAAATTTGTACCTGTAACTTGACCAGTCGTTGCTCCCACAGCGATGTAGTAAGTTCCAGAATTGGTTGCTGTATAATCCAGATCGGCATCAGTCATCGTGTGAAGCAGTTCACCACTTGCATCGTGTAGAAAAAGTCTGGTTTTTACTCCTCGGTCGACATCACCATTTACCAGTGCACCTGATATTCTGAATCTGTAGGTAGCACCCTCTGTTAATGATGCGCTGTAGAGATCTCTAAAGGTTGCATATTCTATTTGGCCTGAAGTGTCCTGTGCGCCAATATTGATATTAGTTGGTGTAGCCTTATCAAAAGTGTCATCATCGTTAAGTACCCCATCTATGTTTGTGTCCCATGATAATGCTCTTTCTGTTGCCTCGCCTAAATCATAGGATTTGATTGTATAGGTGCCAATAGGGACTCCAGAAATTCTTCCTGAGTCATTGAGTTGATATCCATCGGACCAAAATCCGCCAGCATCAAGATAGTATACTCCAGTGCTCGGAGCATCATAGTTCAACACTAACTTTTCTCCAGTTGACCTTGCTTTATCCTTTTTCGGTGGAGGAAATACAGGAACTCCATTTTGATCTCTGATGAACATGGATGGGGCCTGCATTGAGTCTCCGTATTGCTCAAAGCGGTAAGCTCTAGTTTGTTGGAGATTCATTTTGTACCACTTCCTGTTGTTCTCCAACTTGATTTCGTCTTGAATAAAATTTCCAACTGTGTGCTCAGTGGCATTATTCAAAAATTCAGTAGCTTGGCCTGATGGCACTTCAACTTCTGAACCCACAAATTTGGTGGGATCATTTGAATCAAGTGGTTCAGGTGGAGTCCAAGTATTGCTCCACTTTACTCTGTAGGAACCAGCATCAATTCCAGCGACATCAACGTAGTAGACACCCGTTTCGTTAGCCGTGTAGGTGATTTTTGGATTCCACCATCCGTTGATGTGGTCGTTGTAAAATAATTGTTTACCGTGGCTGTCTCTAATCCTTAATTCAGGATCTTTTAGAGAATTACCTATCAAATTAAATTCGTATACTGAGCCCTCTTCCAATTTAACTTTGAACCAGTCTCTGTCATTTTTTCTTTCAAGAGTGGCTTGGTTTTCACTGAACCCTTTTTCATTGTCAGCAATGTTGCCGTTTAATGATCCATTGAGCGTGGTATGACCATTCAACGCTTTTTGAGATAGGGTAAAGGTGCCTCCTCCAGCAAAGTTTACAACACTTCCAACATCCAGCATGGCATTACTGTTGGTTGCTCCTTTGGAGTCGTTAGTTTGAAAAACCAATGCGTCAATGTTGATTGATGTAGCTCCGTCGGTGGCTTCACCGTCNGACTTGATACTTAATAATGTTTGGGTGGTATCCATTGATGACAAAACATCATCNGNAATGTGAACCAGGCTTAGGTCGTAAATTATATTTCCTGTTCCACCTTCTTCAATACCCCATGACTTGGTGTTCCATGCGTCTATAAAGAAGACGCCNGTTCTGTTCGCTGTAAATGTCATCTGGGCATGCCCGTCCTTAATCGTTTCAATCCAAACGCTAGTGTCGTGATTCCCATGAATATACTTTTGGTTGTCTCTAAAATAGACCCCGGACTCTGTGAATAGTTTTATGCTAGGCCTGTGGAAATGATGAGTCATGATATCAATCTTGTAGGTATTGCCCGCCACCAAATTAGTTTTAAACCAATCTCCGTCACCACCGTGAGTTCCCCAAAGTAGGTCCTCATTAGCACCATTATCTACATGTTTTTCCCATGTGCCTGATGCAGTGCCNCCAACNTCTATGACTCCGCTCGTGGACATGTTTTCTTTTTGGTCATCCAGAACATGAGTGACGGTGAAGTCAATATTTCCAGTAATGTTTGATGANGCCTCAAGATAAAAATTTCGAGGTTCGTTATCATTTTCAAATCGGTTTTGAGGTACCGAATAAACATAGGTTGAACTCCTAGCGTCATCATTATAAGCGCCTCCTGGTTTTCCCCATTTTCTATCATATTTCCATTTCCAGAGATCACCTTTTGGTTTGCCATATTCGTCGTAAACTCTTATGAGAGGAGATTGACGGCTGTAGGAAAGGGTAGCATCTCCATCGAGTTCAATTTTATAACTCTCTCCCGGGATCATTTGAACTGAATACCAGTCTCTGTCCCCGCCATAGTCCATGACTGAAGTTATTTTTTCACCGAATGTGTAAGGTGTGGCGGTTTCTTTTGTTTCACCAATAGTGTCGTTAGCAGCAAGGCTATCCAATTCAGCCATTGAAATATTGTAACCTCCCTTNGCTCCCCAATGAGTTCCAATTTCAACAAAGTATGGTGCTGTGTATCTTGGAGTCCAGTCGATGACTATTTCTTGCTCNTTCTCACTGACACCGTGATAATGCTGGGAAATGATACCTGTAGGTAATTCAACCATTCCAATTTTGTATCTCCCAGTAATAAAAGTGTAGCCAGACTCATTAGCTGAAATGTCTCCAGAAAGTTTTCCAGAAAGTGTGGTTGCTTCTTTCTGAGCTTCTTCAGATACTTCAAATGTTGAACCATTAGCAAAAATGATAGTTGTTCCTTCATCTACTACAGTCGATAGAGGATTTATTTGTATCGTAGAGTCTCCATCTGAAGCGTCAGCTGTCGCAACATATACACTGTAATAAGCTTCTTCATCATCAGCTATGTTGCCGCTTAGTGTACCTGTTAGCGTTGTCTGAGTGACTAAGGCTTCTTGGGATAAAGTGAACGTGGCTCCACTACTAAAATTAATTATGGTTCCAACTCTTAAATAATCGCCCATAGGGTCCACATTAATAGTGGTGGCTCCATCTGTTTTTGCGCCGTCTGCAATAATGCTCGCTTGAGGTGTGGTTGTTTCGGCCTCTACCTGGAAATAGAAAGTTCCAGTTTCTGTTGCAGTGAATAACATTTCAGCATCTTTAAACTTAGTTCCTTGATGTGATGAACTGACGCCAGCGTTGTTGTTGGCATTCTTGATAAATTGACCATCAGGTCCATAAATCGAAAACTTTGGATCGGCTAGTGCCTGATTGAGATTACTTGGGCGTCCAACNACATTAATTTGATAGACTCGTCCTTCGTTGAGATCTGCCGCGATCCAATCCTTGTCTCCATAAGTGATGATAGCTCCAATACTATTAACACCGTCTGCATCTAATGCNGGAAATTTATAGGATTCCGCAGGGGAATGACCGATTTCACGAGTATAANCATTCTCCTGACTGCCGATACCAGAGAGGGCTCGTTGGAGCCAATAATTTGATGGAACTTGTGGTCCATTAAGTTTGAGCCAGCTGCCTAAGGGGGCACTGTAATCTGAGTTATTTACATCAGTGAGGTCGATTTTGAATTGATATCTTTTACCAGCTTCAACATCTACTCTGATCCAGTCAGTGTCTCCTTTGGCGTCGAGGTTTCCTGAAGTTGGTGAATTGGTGGTTAGGATTCCAAGAGTATTTCTATTGTCTGAATAATCATCACTGAAAAAATTTGAGTAGATTGTATACCCCATTAAATCATTAAAATCGTTAGCGCTTGAGGCTCTTAAATAATAATAGCCATCATTTACAGGGGTTATGTTTTCCAATCCTAATGANCCATTCGTAACATCTCCCTCNACGAGAACTCCGTCACTATCGAAAAGTACTAACCTTGCATAGTCATCACCGAGTGAATGCTCAGAGGTTCCAAAAATATNAAAGGAATAATTATTTTGAGCCAGCATATCAATCCCAAAGAAATCAAAATCCCTATTGTCTTTTGCCCCCGTTCCTTCGCCCGGACCTGCGTAAAAAGTTCCACTGACTCTCTTTCCAGCTTGTAGGTATCCAGCATCTGTAAAATCATAGGATGCGGGTATCCATGGACTTCTACCATCTGATCTCGTGCGACCCGGCCAGCCATCATCATCTGGGTAAATAACGTCTCCACCGAAATCATCTGACAATTCTTTAGCGCTTAGGTTAAAGCTTCCAGTAGCAACGTTAGCCTGATTTTCATCGATGTCCTCGTTGCTATATGCCTCAAGGAAGAAATCACCCGTATAAGGTGCTATAAAAACAATCGTTGATTCGTCTGTAGTTCCAGCACCTGAATAATTAGTGATGCTGGATTCTTCAAGAATTTCACCAGTGTCATCTCTGAGAGNGAGAGAGGGTTTAGGTACATCAATTTTTGATAATACCCATCTATAGATTTTNCCCTTCTCAAGGCTGTACTTGTACCAGTCTTTGTCCCCATCAACCTCTATTTTTCCACTAAATTTATCGGAGATGCTTTTTGTATCAGTCGTATCAGTGCCGCTGGGTACATCATTAGATGGGATATCACTAAAAGCNACTGGTACTCCTCTTTCTGTTAACCAAGGCCCCCAATTTGCCACCGGTCCTCCACCGCCAGTCACGACGTACTGACCGGTTCCTATGCCTTCATAATTAGGCCAGTAAGTTGGCGATCCTGATGAAATTACTAGGTAATAATATCCAGCCTCTGAGGGTTTGTATTTTAATTTTCCATTTAACCCTTTGCCGTTATCATTTTCGTCCCCGATTGCCCAGTTTTGACCTTCCTTCTGCAATCCTATTTGAGTATCGGGAAATTCACCGCCAACCTCAAACTCGTACCATCTTTCTACATTTAAATAAACCTTGATGTAGTCGACATCACCATCAAAATCTAAATTACCAGTAAAGTTTTTGAACTTATGGTTTTCGTCGATGATACCGTAATCAACAGTCGAGGCATCCACTTGTCCTTCGGTAGGAGCATCGCCGCCAGAGTTTTGAGGTTTCACTGTATCCCCGTTAGGTTCAACATCTATGAGAGTGCCTGCGTCTGTAATAAAAGTGTCAGCAGGAACCTGCTCGGCAATGATGTTAAAAGTACCAAATAGAAAATCGAGGTTATAAGCAGTGCCGGTTCCTCTTCCAAAGAAATCTAACAAGTAGTATCCAGTTGTTTTTGGTGTAAAAAATATTTCAGCGTCATCACCCATAAAGTCTCCATTATCGTTTCCTGCGAGCGAATCATACAAAAGGCCACCAGCCTTAGTTCTGTTCATTCTATTATTAGTAAGATTAATGCCANTTATCTCTATAATTTCTTGAGCTGAAGCATCAAAAAATACATTGATCGCATTACCTTCTGAATCCTCTGATATAGGAATTAAATTGCCACCANCATCTAATTTCTTTGCGTTATTAATGGCGTTTGCTATTTGATCGGTGGTGCTAGTGCCATTACTTGCAACGTGAATATTAAGTTTAGTATTAACTATGTCGTAATTTGCGTAGGGAGTTTGTCCATCATTAATGTCGGGGAGGATCTCAAATGACATTTCCCAATCCAAACCAATTTCAGATGAAATTCCGTTACCCGTGGGAGTACCGTCATCACTCACTTTGAATGGAATGCTATCACCATTGATTTCCAGTAAGTACTCAACTGCAGTATTCTCGGTTCCTACTTTTGTGCGTGACCTGTTCAAATTCGTGTTGGCAGGTACTAAGGTGGGAACATTAGATTCAACGCCAATTTTAAAGGTTGAATTGTCATCTTGAGTCGGTTCGGCATCATTGGCGCTGTAGAGCCAAGATCCGGTGTGCTTGTTAACAGTGACCGTTCCAAGTTCGGGTTGTTGAATTACTGAATACCTTTTTTTATCAATGTCCAAAGGTCCTAGAATCTGCATTTCGGGATCGGATAATGTGATGCCTTCCATTACAAATCTGTAGCGCTGATCCTTTTCCAGCTTAAATATTTGTTGATTGGTCGCACCGTTTTGTGTCCATCCATTGAAGGGAGAAAAGTATGGTCCATTTTCAGTGATTTCTTCTCTGAGAATTAACTTACCCTGGTTCGGCACTTCATAGAAACTGATGGTACCGCCGTAGCCGTCGTCCGCGGTCACAGGGTCAGGATTTTTAGAGCCAGCTATCGTGATGCTTACATTTCGCTCGGTTCCATCAAAAGATTGAATAGTAAAGTCATCCTTCACGCTTTCGGAGCCAACCGCCATTAGGTGATGGTTGCTCTCAGTGGATTCGTAATTCCAAGCACCTTCTGCAGTNAGAGTAAATTTTCCGTGGGTNCCCTGCGTTTCTTGGGCCACTAATTTTGCCTCATTAGTATCTTTGTCCTTTACCCTGATAAAGCCACTTCCTCTCTCGATTTGAGATGTTTTTGATGCTTCGATGATATAATCAAGTTTTGAAATTACTGCCGGGTCATTGGTTCCATTAATTGAAACAAGGATTTGGAAAACGAATCCATTTTCTGCAGTGAATGAAAATAGTTCTTCTCGAATAGCACCCGCCGGTAAATCATCATGTGTCGCATCAAGTTCGATTCCATTGACTTTGTTGGATTTAGAATTGTATTTGTAAGTACCGTCATTGAATACCTCCAGATCACCATAAAGTGACTGATTTCCGGATGAAAATAATNCAGTTACCTCTTTTTTTGTATNTGGCAGGATGAGATTCTCATAAGCTCCTGTGTTGTAGATGCCCTCTTTTTTTAAGCCGTCTCCGTTTGCATTTAGATCCGCTGTCTCATCCAGATTNAATACCATTCCACTAGGAACATCTGGCTGAGCGTCAAGAGTATCTGCTATTCCATCGCCATCTGTATCTTGGCCATATGTTTGATTTGTTTGAAGTGCCGAACAAATTANGACAGTTAGATAAAATAGTGAGCTAATGCTTTTGAAAGAAAAAGATTTGTAATTCATTTTGTAAAAATTTGGGGCTCAACATGTGCCNTTAANGAGNNTCTAGAATGATTGTTTTTGGACTTACAGGTCAAGATTTAAACAACTCTGGCGGTTGGTTGTTAACACCAAAAAAGGAGCAGATTTAGACAATNAGAACTGAAAAGAATATGTTTCGATAGCGAAGATCTCTTACTCNNTAATTATCAATNACTAAGAAGGTATTGATAATTGTTTTGAAGGGCTTTTATGAAAAAGAGAATTTTTTTNNCTATGGAAATATAATANTAATAAAAATTTTTGATTAGAAATTTAAGTCTCTAATAATTAAATATTTATTCGGTAAAACCCTTATTTTTTACCCAAATATTAATNTTGATTAGTATCAGATTGTTTTTGTGATCCATATCCGAAATAATCGCATAATGTTTTTCCTAAAGGCATTTATCGTTTATCTAATTTTGATTTTTTCGTTGGTATTTTCTTATGCNGAGAATTCTATAACTTATCATGCCCANGGTTACGGTGGAGCTGTGGCGGCAGAAGATTCTAGAGCCGTAGAGGCTGGAATAGCGATGCTAAANAATGATGGNAATGCAACCGATGCAGCCNTCGCAGTGATGTTAGCAGCGAGTGTTGTTGATTATGGAATGTTTTCTATAGGTTCTGAGATTCCTTTTATGATTTATGATAAAAAATCTGAGAGAGTAAAAACACTATCTGGTCTTGGAAGCGCTCCCCTTGATGAGTCCTCAATGAAAATCTACTATGAAGAAGGTATCCCGGCTGATGGAGGAATGCGTGCTGTTCCAGTTCCTGGGGCCATGCACTTATTTTTTACAGCTTTGATTGAATATGGAACGATGTCTTTTTCTGAAGTTGCAGCACCTACTTTAAAAATTTTAGATCNAGGCGGTGAAGATTGGTATGACGAATTNGCAATAACTATAAGAAAGTTNATAGAAAGGGAATNTAATTACAANGGCTCAAGAAAAGANAAGNTAAAAGCATCTCGAGATCGATTNTATCGAGGNGATATTGCAAAGNAGCTTGTCANTTNNTATGAAAANGGGGGGAGNTTTTTAAAGTTACGTGACTTGAGCGAGCATCGGACTTTAATAGAAGATCCAGTAAGTATTAAGTATAGGGGGTATACTATTTTAAAGTGTGGCACTTGGACTCAGGGTCCGTACTTATCTCAAGTCTTAAAGATTCTTGAAGGATTTGATTTAAAATCTATGGGTCATCTTTCAGGGGATTATATTCATGTTTTAGCAGAATCTTTGAAACTAGGTTTAGCTGATAGAGATCATTATTATGGGGATCCAAGATTTGTTAAGGTTCCTATGAATGAGCTTTTGTCTGATCAGTACACTAAGATTAGGAGGAAGCTTATTAATATGAAGTCAGCTTCACTTGTAGTTAGACCAGGTGATCCACTTAATATGAAGGCATTAACTAACAATCCATCAAAGTATCGTCCTGGTCCTGGAGGAACAACAACATGTGTGGTTGCCGATAAATGGGGAAATTTTGTGGCTGCCACTCCTAGCGGAAACCCACCCTACAATATTTGTGAGCCTTTAGGTATTGCTCATGGCAATAGGCTTCGTAGTTTAAATACGGCAAAGGGGCACCCAAACCGAATTGAGACAGGGAAAAGACCTAGAATTACTTTGACTCCTACATTGGTAATGAAGGATGGAATTCCAATTATGGGAATCAGTGTGGCTGGTGGTGATTTACAGGATCAAACGACTCTAAATTGTTTGTTGAACTTTATTGAGTTTGGTATGAAGCCTGAGAAAGCGGTTACAGCTTCTCGATTTTCAACACGACATCATGAGAACTCTTTTGACCCATCGGCCCTACGGACTGTAGGCGTTTTGGGAGGACTTACTCTCAATGAAAGTATTGATAAAGATGTATTAAAAGACCTGTCAGAAAGAGGACATAGAGTCTCAACAACTGGTGGTCCTATCGCTTATCCAGTCATGGTTTATTATGATAAAGAAATGAACCAATTTTATGCGGCTGGTGATCCTAAAGCAAATAGGCATGCTGCAGTTATTGAGCCAGTCAAAAATAAGTAGGTCTATTTTAAAAAGGATTTTAAATGGACACGAGTAGCCGCAAAATATTATACTAGTTATAATGAGATTGAAAACCGCTATATTATTTCTGAATCTTTGTTTATTTAATTTCCTTCAGGCCCAGATTCCGAAACCTGATGATGCTCCTTTACCGCTCTCACCGGAGGAGAGTAAAAAACATTTTAAACTAACTGAAGGGTTTCGTATTGATCTTATTGCTTCAGAGCCTTTGATCAAAGACCCAAGTTGTATAGCCTGGGATTCAAGGGGGCAATTATTTGTGACCGAAATTCATGGTTATAATTTGGAAGGTCATTTGGATGTGACCGAGCTGAATAAGACAGGTAAATTGGATAAATCGATCCGTCGGATCCGGGTTGGTCCTGAACTTAAGGCTAAGGCTCAAGAAGGTCAGACCGGCAGTCTAAAACTCTTAATCGATAATGATAAAGATGGAAGAATGGATGAGTCCATTGTTTGGGCGAATGATATTCCTGCAGCCTATGGAGTCATAGTGGTAAATAATGGTGTTATTATCACGGCTGCTCCACACATTATCTTTTTTGCAGATACTGATGGAGATAATAAACCTGACATCAGAAAAACCCTTTTCACTGGTTTCACTATTGGAGAAATGGAAAGGGCAATCAATAATCCTGTCATGGGTCCAGATGGTTGGATTTATGCAGGTCAGGGATGGGGAGGGGGAAATATTACCGGTCCTAATCTCAGGAGATCAGTAAAATTGGGCCGCACGGATTTTCGTTTTAAGGCAGATGGTTCTGCTATCGAACCGGTAAGTGGTTCAAATCATACTTTTGGCATGGCTTTTGACGATGTTGGTAATCGCTTTCTGATCACAACAAGTGTACCATCCTTGTACGCGGTTCCATTACCTTATCATTATTTAAAAAGGAACCCGCATGTTCCTACACCTGGTTTAACTGCTACTGCTAGCAATTACCATAATACCTTTCCAACGAGTACTCCTCATCCATGGAGGAGTAAGAGAGGAGCTGATCCAAGATGGGTGAAATTTTATGGTCAAGGGGAGACTCAACCCAATGGAAACTTCACTTCAGCCTGTGGCCAGCAAATTTACCGATCCACACTTTTTCCTGATTCATATCAAGGTAATTATTTCTGTTGTGAACCGCAACAAAGTATGATTCATAGGGCAGTCGTTGAACGTGATGGACCAGGTGTTCGAGTTCGCCGCCATCCAGAACATGTCGAATCAGAATTTTTGACTTCTACAGATGGGTGGTTTCGTCCAAACAATTTAAGAGTTGGTCCTGATGGAGCCTTGTATGTTATCGATATGTATCGTGAAATCATCGAGGATTATTCTGCGATTCCCCGTTATATGCAGCAACAATATGGTCTGCTTAATGGGAATGATAAGGGACGTATTTGGAGGGTTGCCCCAATAAGCAGTGAGCCTAAACCGCTAAAGGATAATATTCAAAGATATGCCAAAGCTATATCCGAGCGGATTAAAAAATTATATGAACCTGGGGCAAATTTATTGAGTGCTTTAAGTAATAGTCATTATGCGATAAGGGTTCATGCTTTGAGAGCCAGTGATAAATCTTTTAATGAAAATAAAGCTCTATTAAAAAAATCATTAGAATTGATCAAAAATGAATCTGATCCAAGTGTTCTATTACAACTTGCGCTGAGTTTGGGTGAAAGTGATTCGCTCGAAGCCACTGAGGGTCTTTACCATTTAGTAAGCCATCATTCTAAAGTTCGTTGGATGAATAATGCTGTGTTAAGCTCATTGAGGCACAAGGCTGGTAAATTTTTTGAGATTGCTATTCAATCAGAATCCAAAATCGATACTGCATTGCTTGAGAGAGTAGCAGAAACCGCTGCAAGGTCAGGTCAGGCTAGCTCATTACTAGCTGCGGTTAATCACCCGGATTCTGCTTTTAGACTTCGAGTCTTGGGGCTTGCTGATAAGCATGGGGTAGATGTTTCCGAGTCATTGCGTGATGTGGCAAATAAAGCGCTTTCAGATAATGGTGTTAGCGAAAAAGAACAGTTAGCAGCTCTCGAGTTAATTCACCATGCTAGTCCCTCAGTAATTGAGTCGGCAGTGAAAAGATTGATGAAGCCCTCCACAAGTTCAGACTTTAGAGTTAAAGTCATCAACGTGGTCCTTAAGAAGGAGAGTAAAATAGCGGCAAAGGTTTTAATGAATCATTTACCAAGAACGACTCCTCGTCTTGCGTCAGTTATGATTGAGGAGCTTTTGGCATATAATGAAACAACTAAAGAGTTATTAAAAACTCACCCTAATATAAGCCTTTCCGAATTGCAGATGTATCGGTTGCTTAATCATGAAGACAGTGAAATAAGAGGACTAGCCAATTCATTATCAAGTAACCGTAATGTTGATTTTGAGGATAAGGAAAAGTATAAAGATTTTTATTCAGCTTTAAATGATAAGCCCGATATTCAAACGGGAAATATTCTTTTCAAGGCTCATTGCGGCACTTGTCATCAATTTAAAGGTGAGGGAATTAGTGTCGGTCCTCCACTAGACGGGGAAGCTGGACGTCCAGCTGAGTCTCTCCTGGCTGATGTTTTACATCCATCAGGTGAAATTACTGCAGGATATGGGACCTACATCGCTAAGTTAAAGGGTGGGGTTGAGCATACCGGCGTCTTGTCCTCTGAATCNGCTACAAGTATTTCACTAATTAAAGCGGCTGGATCAGAGACTCAAATTTTACGGTCTGACCTTGATAGTTTATCTCCGATTAATCTTTCACTGATGCCCTCAACATTTGATAAAATTCTAAAGCCCAATGATTTATCAGATATAATTTGGTTTATAAAAAATAAAAAATCAGATGATTCTCTCGTTCTTTTTGATGATGAGTCTCGTTTTGCGGAGTCCCTGAATTCTGGGAAAGGTAAGGTCTCCATAAATGAAGATGATTGTATTTCAGGTAAAGCTTGTCTAACCGTATCAGGGTTTCAAAGATACTCTAGTCAGTTGCCAGGTTGGAAATTTAATGTCAGAAAAAACCCAAAACTAAAAGATGAATTCCGATATATTAGGATAGCCATGAAGGCGGCTGATGCGAAGGGTATGATGGTTGAGTTTGCAGACAAAGGAAAGTTTCCACCTGAAAACAAAGCCGTCAGGACTTATTACGTTGGTGATAATTCAACAGGTTGGAAATCTAATCAAATTTCAAAAACTCTTCCATTGGAATGGAAGAGTTATACGATTGATTTATGGAAAGATAATGGAGACTTNACNATTACNGGAATNGCNNTNACCACNATGGGAGGTAAGGGAAGCTACGATAAAATAGAGCTGCTCAGGGGGCTATAATCTTAGGCGCTGAAGCCTTCAACTTCCCATCCTTNTCTATAATTTCTTTTGATTAATTTATTCGCAGATGTATTACCTTTTATTGTGAGGTTTTCTGCATCCCATTTCAAATTTTGATCAGGATTNCTGATGGCCACCGTGCCAAGTAGAATGGCTTCCGTCATTGGTCCGGTTTGCTCAAAGTAAGACTCGTTTTTAGTTTTTCCAAGAATTGCATCTAGAAAGTGATGATAGTGATTACGAGGATCCAGTTTTGGTTTTTGCGTTCCTTTGTACTTATCTCTNGGNAGTAAGATTGCTCCTCCACCATTAGGAATTAATACAGCGCCTTCAGTGCCGACAATCAGAGCAGATTCGGGAGGGTATTTTTCTCCGGGATACCATTTTTGAGCTTCTTCTGGAGGGTAAAATAAGCCATCGAACCATTCGATCTTGATTTCATCTTTTTCAGTAAGGCTGTTTCCTGGAAAGGTCCAAGTGATATGGTCACTCTGTGGCCATGTATCACCTCTTCGAGTTTTTGATTCTTTCCATGAGTCTTGGACTCTTGCTTGAATAGTTTTTGGGGCTGTTAAATCAAGGGCTTTCCATGTCGCATCAAATACGTGACAGCCAATATCTCCAGACCAGCCNGTTCCAAAATCTAACCAAGCTCTCCATTTACTAGGATGATAGATTTCAGGGGCATACGGTCTGACGGGTGCTGTNCCTAGCCAAAGATCCCAGTCTAACTGATCTGGAGTTGCATATTTTTTTTCAGGTCTTGGACCAACTAACCGATAGCTTTCGATTGCTCCGGGACGGTTAGAGCAAAGGTAAACATGTTTGACCTTTCCGATGAGTCCTGTCTTAACNTAATGAATTCCCATNCGGTCACCGAAACCTGATGCAGCTTGAGTTCCTAATTGAGTTTTTACTCCAGCTTCTCGAGTCGCTTCCGCTAACGCTCTGACTTCTGCGACATCATGACAAAGAGGTTTTTGACAATAAACGTGTTTTTTGTTTTTGACTGCATTNTAGGCAATCGGAAAGTGCATGTGATCAGGAACAGTNACATTNACCGAATCAATTTGATCTCCTTCCTTTTCAAATAACTCTCTNNAATCAGAATAAGTTCTTATGCCTGGGTTTTCTTTTGCTACCCTTCCTANATAATTTTTATCAACATCACAGATTGCAACGATTTTGGTTTTTGAATGTGAACTAATATTCTTATAGTCGTTGTAACCCATCATNCCNCCAACCCCAATNCAAGCGTGTTGAATATTACTGTTAATGTTTTTACTAGAAGAAATTGATGGAGNAAAGATGGCACTAGCAAGTCCAGCCTTTAGAAATTTCCTACGATTTGAAGTGAGTTGTATCATGTTTTGTGGTGTTAGAGTGGCGCCTAAAAAATTATTATTATTTCAAATTTTTTATCAGTTTACCATTCTCGATGAACTTAACTGATTTGTAATCTATTTTCGGAATAGAAATTATTAAAGGGCATGAATATTCTGCCGTCGAGGATTCTCTTTTCTTTAAATTATACCTTAATTCAAGTTCTCCTTTATTATTAGTTAATGATACGACGTCATAATCACAAAAAAATGAACCTCGTTTAATCGTCGAAATAACAATTTTTGATTTTAATGAGCCTTCTTTTAAGCGGTTCGAATTATCTCCCTGGACAAAGGCAATTCCGAAAGCTGAATCAAAAATTTTCTGGTCATTTGTGATAATGAAAGACTGAGGTTTTTTAGGTTCAAATTTATTGGAGACAAAGTAACCGGAGTGAATTTCAAAATCGATTTTATTCTTTTGTGCTGTTTTTTCCTCTGAAAAACAGAAAGTAATAAGCATTACATTGATTAACGTTAGTAACGATAGGGCATTGAATGAGCGGTGAATTGGGAGCATTTTTTTAACTAATGTGTTTCATTTTAAAACGCACCGTCCATTAATTTTATTAGAAATTATTACAAACTTCTAAGCTGAAATATATGTCTTATTCCAATAGCCTTACTCTATAGAAAGCCTTCTTGCCTTGTGGAGCATCTTCATGTGTGAAAGTGGTTTGTTCTTGCTCACCTTCTATACCATCATCAAGTTCTTCCCACTCAACCATATCCGTTGAATAATCCACACCGTAGATCTTTCCAGATAAGGAGTTCCAAGTAATGTCATTAGAGTTTGGGTCATCTTCATTGGAAGCAAACTTGGTAATGATAAAAGGAACACGAGCTCCGGTAAAAGTGATTTCTCCATGAGGACGTTGGGCAAAGAATCGACCCGGTGTCCAGTTCCATGTTGGGAGAGCTCCTGAAGTGGCAATTTTCGCAATATTAAAGTACCACACATCATCAAATTCTGGTGCTTGTGGATGATAAAGACCATTTTCACCGAACTCGTCGGCGTTAAAGTCTGTCCAAGGAATGAATAGTTCCACGACCCCACCAAAGTCTCCATGATTGGAAACCCAATTTAATTCCCTTGGTTCTGCCCAACCTGCATTATTTCCAAAATTACCATTATATCGTGCTTCTAGAAAAGTGGTCCTCTCGTCTTCATCTAATTCATCAGAAAATCTTGAAATCAATCCATTCGTTTGCCAGATAGCAATTTGATAACCATCAAAAGGGCCCTCATTCGGTTCATCATCAGCATTGGGATCAATAAATATATTATAATCATCAAAACCAAAGTTAACGTTTCCGTTCCAATCACCCCATGAAGTGTTATCTGTTTCAGCGATCATATAAAGTCCGTCGTCATTCCATAACAATTGAAATTTAATATTCTCGCTGGATTCAGTGCCACCAGTTCTAAGTAGTTTAAAATCAGTTGCCGCTTCACTGGCCTTATCCCATTCGCCAGGACTACGTATTCCGTCCAGTACTGGAGCTGAGGCATTGAATACGACTTCATATTTTCGTATTTGAGCGTCAGAAGAAATGGGCAGTAATAGTACTGTTCCGATAAAAATACAGATAATTAATTTATGGCTAAATGTCTTTGATGTTGGCTCCTTATAAATCATTTAATTTTTTTACAATAAAAAGAGTACTCTAAGCAAGCAAATACCCCTGATAATCAGTGGCTTATTAATAGGGATTTCAATTTTCAGAGCTAGCATTTAAGCTTTTTCCGAGTATATATTCATTCTACTTCATATGGCATTTGCACATAAATTAAGTTTGGGAGTTGTTAATTGTATATCTGGTGAATACAAGCAGGGACAAAGCTCTCCTTTTGTGATTGGATCAGGAGCAGAATCGGACATGGTTTTAAATGACGATTCTGTTCTTGATCAGCATTGTGTTATTGAGAAAACCAAAAAAGGAATACAGCTAAGATCAATAGAACCAGAACATCCTGATGGAGGTGTTGTTTTAGATGGTAATCCTACGACTTTGGTCCAGCTGAAGGCAAGGACTGAACATTCAATACAAGTTGGAAAGAGTTTTTTGATTATTGTAACAACGATGTCTCCCAAAAAAGAAAACATTCAGATGTGGGGCTCGAATATTAAAAATGGTGGTTGGATTATTAATAAATCCAATAAGGCGGCAGCCACTCGTCCTTTACAAATTAATGAGGTTTTTGAAGCTCGCGATAGCATGGGTCTGGATCCAGATTCCACTCCAGTGTTTAAAGGGAGTAGTGAAGTTGGGTTTTACCTTAGGCAACTAATGGTTCTAGAACCTGAGCGCAAAGCACCTAGCATTGACGATGAAATTGAATCTNATAATGAGCCTGTCGCTGATCGAGTTGTGGATGAGGAAATTGAAAATCCATCTATGACGAGGTATATTGACTCTGATAATGGTGAGTTTACCTGTCCTATTTGCTGGTTGAAATTTGACCGAGGTGACGTCATGCATGTTGCGGTCCATGATTCTTTATTTGGAGATCCCTTGCTTGGGGAAGAACAAATGAAAAGATTTCATGCAACGAGATTTAACGANAGGGGGCAGGCACTTGATGAGTGTGGNATACCTTGCACGGAAATAGCATGTCCNCATTGCAGGCGCACTTTAGCTCCTGGATTTTTTGATGAACCTCACAAAATATTTTCAATTGTAGGGGCACCACAATCTGGGAAGTCATACTATTTGACCGTCCTTATTAAATTACTGCAGACCACTTTATTCAGAGATTTTGGAGTTGTTTTTAGGGATGCTGATCCGTCGGGCAATGCTCCGATCAATGAAATGAAGGCTCACCTATTTAGCGCACAGAATCCAGCTCAAGCATTTCTTACAAAAACTCAATTAGAGGGATCAATGTATGAAAGATTACCTCGATATGACAGAATGGTGACTTTGCCAAAACCATTTATATATTCCTTATCAGGTGCTGAATCAGATGACGAAAACTGCTCTATCGTTTTTTATGATAACGCTGGAGAACATTTCCAACCNGGNCAAGACTCTACGAATTCTCCTGGTGCACAGCACATTGCCTCATCTGATGCCATATTTTTTCTTTTTGATCCTACAATTAACCCTGACTTCAGAAGAAGCATTAATGATTCTGAGGACCCACAATTCAAGTCTCAGGTNTCTGATCAACAAGATATAATTCTTGCAGAAACTGAAGTCCGAATCAAAAAACTTCTCGGATTGGATAGACGAGAAAAAGTTCAAACACCTTTAGCCATTATCATTGGAAAGTGTGATTCATGGATTGATAAAATTGGTTTCGAAAATCTAAAAAATCCTATCGTCGACGGGACCCTTGATGTTGGTGCCGTAGAAGCCAATTCACAGCTTGTTCGAAATTTAATGGAGGAATATTGTCCATACGTAATTGCCAATGCGGAAAGAATATCCTCAGATGTATGTTATTTTGCTGCGAGTGCGTTTGGACATACGCCAGTGAGATTCGAGGATGANAAAGGNGTGTNTCGTATAGGNCCTGATCCGCAGAAGATAAATCCAATGTATGTTGAAATACCAACTCTATGGGCTCTGTCGCGAGTGCGCCCTGGGCTAGTCCCATTTTTTAAATAATTTAACCTGACAAAGAGTCCTCTTTAGATGGCTTATCAACTTATATATACCAGTGTTCCTCGGGGATTAGTTCCTGGGCGTAGTGGATATACTATTGCTGCNAGACACCGCCAGATAAGAGATAGATTNGTTTCTGAGATTGAAAGGATAAGTCGTTATAGTTATTCAAAAGGTGGTTCTTCTCCAATAATATATGCTCATCGTATTTTCGATATCTCAGGAGTAAGTTTTCATGTGTTCACCAGAATTGTGGACGCTGGTTCAGATTATACAGGTAGAACAAATTATCTTGCTCATCATTTGATTTGTGATGAGGAAGAATTGTCAAGAAGTCGTGCTAAGGCAGCTGAGATAATGAACGGTTTTGATTGGGTTAATTTATTTAAAGATGAGCCCAGATATTTTGAAGATGATGAAATTATAGACCTTTCTGAGTTTGCAGGAACACTTAAACTTCCTGCAAAAAGCTGGAAGCAGATTAGGGGTGAGGCTGCGGACGCCGCATTGCTTGTGGAAAATAAATCCAAAATCAAGAATTCCATACTGGTTTTTGGAGAAGACTCGTATTCAACACAAAAGAAATTAATTCGTTTGCTTGGAGAGTCATCATGTTTACTGAGTTCACCTAATCAAATCACTTTCACAACTTATTTCCAAGATGGGGATGTGATGTCGGACTTTAAATGGATTGGTTGTGAAATTAATAATCCCATTGTACAAAAGCCAACCAATAGAGAGGTTTTTCACCTTGGCAATTTGGATCAAAAAACTCCGGATACTGATCTTGCTCAACTTGCAGTTGATGGAGTTCTGGTTCCGAAGCCTGATTTAAATAAAGAAAGAAATAAAGANCTGGTTGATAAGNCACATGATNTTAAAGATTCTAAATTTTCTANTGCCTCTAATGATCAACCGAAAAATAATCCAGTTCATGCGGATGGGAAAAAGGTTGCAAATCTTGATATTCCTACGCCATCAATAGCAAGACAGGACGTGGGTCAAAAAACTTACTCTAGTATTCCAACTATCGGAAGAGAGGCTGAGTTAGANGAACCATTTTATATCAGATATTTAAAACATATTCTTATTACTTCAATTTCNGCGTTATTTATTNTCTCTGGTCTCATATTTTATCTCACTAGCTATCAACCCAATCAACAACTTCAAATTAATGTCGAAAGGTATGTTGCTGAAAAACAATATTCAGAGGCGAATAATTATTTAGATAAAGTTTTAAAAAGAACGACCTAG
>NYVP01000072.1 GCA_002684575.1 Verrucomicrobiales bacterium | reverse complement strand
TATCGCTTAGAGTTGAAAGAGATCTTTCTATTTCTCTTTGTAAAGATTCTTTCATAAGTTTAATATCTGCTTTAGGGCTGTCATTATTTACCATAACATCCAGTAAAGAGTTTTCTTCACCATCCGGAGCTTGTGTTGCATCTTGCAAAAATGGAAGCGCGATGCTCTTTGTATCAGCCAAAGTGAAACATCTCAATTCCCTTCCTCAAGGAGAACCAGAGAAAACTAGACGTGTTTTAAACATGGTTAATCAAATGGATAATGAAGGTTTTGGCAACTGCACCAACCACTTCGAATGCGAAGCCGTTTGTCCTAAATCGATTAAATCACAGTTTATATCTGATCTAAATCGTCAGTATGGTTTAGCGGTTGCTAAAGAAGCCATAACCTAATACCGATAGGTCCAGGCTATTCCGGGATATTTTAATCCCCAATATATAAAGCTTGCTGTGTGATTTCCTAATTGTCGTGAAAGTGTAAAGTGTTCATTAGCACCGCTGTAAGATAGCATTGTTGACCAAACACCCCTTCTGATGTGCAATCCACCGACTGGTCGCAAATCACTTAATTCCTCAATAAATGCTAAACCTAAGTAAGGTGAGAAATTGAAATCACCAATTTTTCCCAATGACTTGCTAATCGTACCATAATAGGATTGGCTCTGAACATCATTAAACTCGTCATTGGATGTGCCAAGTATAACAGAGGGCTGCCATCCGCTATTTTCGGAAACAATTCTGTAATTAGCCGCTAATGCAAAATCATCCACTAATGGTCTATAATCTAAGCCTGCTGTAAAGCCATCTATAAATTCGTATCGAAGGCTAGAGAAAATTTGACCTGAATCATTTTTTTCAGGGATCCAGCGAAAATTCAAAATTGCTCCAATGTTTTTCTCGGGGAAAAAGAAAATTTTAGGAGTTTTAAAAAATAATGATTCCTCGTTCTTAGGATTGTACTCTGTTGAGCCACGAACCGTGCCTCCTTCGCCTGGTCACAATACTCAGCTAGGGACTTCAGATGTGATTTGAGAATATACAAAACTACTTATTGATAAAAACAGTATAAAGAAAATGAGTTTCATTATATAATTTTAATGTTCATCTATAATTAAAGCAAGAAGAGTTCTTGATATATTAAAACCTAATATTAATGGTTAAATATGAGTGACAATACAAAATCATTACCAAAGGATTTAGAGTTAACTGATAAGTGGGATACATCCGCTTTACGGGCTTTGGTTGACGATCGTTGTCACAAAGGAAGAAAACCTTCACATCTTTTTCTTGGAATTAATGAGAGCGAATTATTGAGAGAACATTTAGGTCAAGCATTTGGAAGTGATTCTGTATCGACATTCAATGATCTTTACTACATGGGCATGCTAGTCGTTGAGCTTCAAACCGATAGCTGTGTGAGGGTTGCTGGGGAAAAGTTTATGGATAAACTTGAAAGATCTGGATTTAATTTAAAAGATTGGAAAGATGATGACTTTTCAGAATGGGAACTACATTTTGATTAGTCCTTTCTAAAACAATTCAAGTTGATCTATTTCGTTAACTCTATCTGAGTGGAAACGTATACCCGCTCCAATTAGTCTGACGGGTTTTCCCTTCCCCCTATTCCATGATTTTTTTAAGAGAAGATTAAATAATTCACTGTTAATCATTGATGATGTTCTCTCAGAAGTGGTTTTTGTGAAATCGGAAAACTTAATTTTAATGAATGCTGATTTAATTTTTCTGTTACTGTGTGAATGTGTAACATCATTTTTGAGTTCTAGGAGGATGTGATGAAGTTTCNTCTTAGCATNTTCTAGAGTTGTGACATTGTGNCTAAAGGTTCTTTCTACACTNCANGACTTNCTCTCCCTATTGGAAACAACAGGTCTATCATCTATTCCTCTACATAAGTTATATAGACTTGCNCCNAACTTTCCAAATAATTTATGCAATGTTACNATNTCGAGNTTCTGAAGNTCAGCGCAAGTCGAAATATTCAAGGCGGCTAACTTATCTGATGTCTTCCCACCAACGCCCCATATTTTAGCTACGGGTAACGCGGTCATGAATTGTTCTATTTCACCTGATTTTAATTCGAACTGTCCATTAGGTTTATTCCAGTCACTCGCAATCTTCGCCAACATTTTATTNGGGGCTATGCCTGCTGAGCACGTTAAATTTCTTTTTTCAAATATCTCTTTTCTTATCGATTGGGCTAAAGTANTTGCATCTAATTTATAATCAGAAAGATCCAAATAAGCCTCGTCCAATGATAATGGCTCAATAAGNTCNGTGTATTGNTGAAATATTTTTCTAATTATCTTTGACTCGTTTCTATATAAATCATGTCTGACGGGTAGTATTATTAGGCTTGGGCATAATTGAAGAGCTTTAAATGCAGGCATTGCNGATCTACAACCGTATTCTCTAGCGACGTAGTTACAGGTAGTTAAAACACCTCTATTCCCTCCACTCCCGCCAACAGCGACGGGTTGATCCTTGAATTTTGGATTTTCTCTAATTTCAATTGCCGCATAAAAACAATCCATATCGATATGGATGATCTTTCTTAATTTAGATTGATTATCCCGATCGAGCATTATCTATAANGCGAATAATAATTTAGTTTTAAATATCCAAAATATTTACTATATATAACAACATGAAGCNCAAGATTATTGCCATATTTTATATCTTTNTTTCAACCTNAAGTTATNCAGAAAATCCAAAGGTATTNCTAGANACCAATCATGGAGACATNACNATTGANTTAAACGANGAAAAAGCNCCTATCACTGTTAAGAATTTTATTANTTATGTNGAAAAGAANTTCTACGACAATACTATCTTTCACCGAATTATTGATGGCTTTATGATTCAAGGCGGTGGTTTCTCTAATGAAGAAATGCCAGCACAAAAGAAGCCTGATGACCCTATAAAAAATGAGGGTAAAAAATCTGGTTTATCAAACATTAGGGGTTCAATAGCAATGGCCAGAACGAATGACCCTCATAGTGCCACATCTCAATTCTTTATTAATGTTGTTGATAACAAAAATTTAGACCCTGGTGGATTTAGTGCTGACGGATATGCGGTTTTTGGGAAAGTTACTAAGGGAATGGGTGTGGTTGATAAAATAAAGTCTGTTAAGACTGGCTCTACACCTTTGAAGACACTTGGTGGTGTCGGTGCTATGAGAGATGTACCAGTAAAAAAAGTCATTATTAAAAGCGCAAAACTATTGAAGAAAAAATCTAATTAGCATTCTCATGAANACCCTTTNTATNATACTNTCGGCGACTTTATTNTTANCATCTTGTTCNAAAAAGAACGTTGATGTAGAGNCCTCNAATAAACCTTCNNCNGAGGAATCNCCCTCNNCNAATACANATGATAAGGTTGAATTANATCCACCAGTAATAGCTNAAGATCCGGCAACAAAAAATAATTCTCCTGAAGTCATTATGGACACCAATTTTGGTGAGATTGTAATTAAATTGGATGCTCTTAATGCTCCTGTAACCGTCGAAAATTTTCTTAATTATGTTAAATCAAAACACTATGATAATACTCAATTTCATCGAGTNATTAAGGGGTTTATGATTCAAGGAGGTGGATTTTCTAGTGAAGGTNATGAAAAAGAAACAGTAGCGCCTATTAAAAACGAGGGTAAAAATGGACTTACCAATAAGAGAGGATCAATTGCAATGGCAAGGACCAATGATCCCAATAGTGCTACANCACAATTTTTTATCAATACAGTTGATAATAGTAGAACTCTTGATGCCGGTGGNGCCAATGGACCCGACGGCTATGCCGTTTTTGGTGAAGTCATTTCAGGAATGGAAACCGTTGATAAAATTGCAANTGTGAGAGTTGGGCCCAAAACATTGAGATCAAGAGCGCCAAATGGTCAATTGTATCCTAGTCCAAACGGAGATGTGCCTGTTGAAAATGTTTTCATTAAAACATTGAGACTGAAATCTGAAGATTAGTCGATTGCCTTCTAATGATTTAGAATTTTTAGAGCCTGATCCAAATTAGCGTCNTCATGAACTATGGCATGAAGGCTTTTGGCAACAAGTGCTGGATTTTCATGTTGGAANACNTTTCGCCCNACAGCTATTCCTGATGCNCCAGAATCCATTGCCATCTTAACCATTTTAAGAAGAGCTTCGTTATCACCCATAACCGCTCCGCCCAATACAACAACAGGAACAAATGAAGAATCAATAATTTTTTTAAAGTCATTGATATTGGCGTCGTAAGGAAATGCAGTCTTAATAACATCTGCACCAAGCTCAGCAGCCATTCTGACAGCAAATGAAATGTTTTCTACATTATAGTCATCAGGTTTGCCAATTCCAAANGGAAGAGACTCTAGAATAACGGGTAATTCTGAATCGATACACTCACTAACTAGGCTAGCACATTCACGATAAATNCTATCTTCTGATTGATGGTGGGTGTAACACATGTTCATTACNGCGTGAGCACCAACACTCAAAGCATCATCAGCTGTAAAGGCTCTATAGCTTCCATGATCTGGATTGTCTTGGTATGCAGGTTTGTAAACATCCGTTCTAAAACAAATACCTTTCCCGTCAAGTTGATCGGAAAATGCTCTGGCTGTGCCAAAATTTACAACAAACCCATCAACAAATGGTGATACAGCTTCAATTAATTCACCTGGATCATTAAGTTCAGGAACTGGGATGACTGTTCCATGGTCAATTGGTAATATTATAGTTTTACCATCTTTAAAGAATTTATCCCAATTATGTCGGAATATATTATTTTCTTCCATTATAAAAACTTGTCCATTAANAACAAAATGACAAAGAAAAACTTGGATTTCATTTCGCCTTCAGATATTAAAAGGNATAAACATAAAAATTATCTAGGAGTCTAATATGCCAATTATAGAAACTAACGGAATAAAGATGCACTACACTGAGCAAGGTGAGGGTGATCCCCTATTACTAATTATGGGCATTACTGCTCCTGGCGCTGTCTGGGAGGCGCATGCTGAAGAGTGGCAAAAAGATTTTAGGTGTATTTTGGGAGATAATCGTGGAGTTGGTGAGTCAGATAAGCCTGAGGGTCCATATACGAGTGGAATGATGGCCGATGATTACGCGGGGTTGCTTAATGAGTTAGGCATAGAAAGTGCAAGGGTTGTTGGATGTTCAATGGGATCAATAATTGCTCAGCAACTTGCGCTTAGGCATCCTGATAAGGTTAAGAGTGCCGTTTTGATGTGTACATGGTCGCGTTGTGATAGGTATGCGGTCTCGGTTTTTGAACACATGATGAATGCTAAAGCGAGACTAAAACCAGAGGAGTTCATGAAATTTGTTCAGCTTTTAATCTTCACTAAGCCGTTCTGGGACAATGATGATTGCTATCAAGGTATCGTAGACGGTCAAAATGATGCTAAGCTGGGCGCAGCTCCCCAGCCTGTTCATTCAATGGAGGCACAAGCATCCGCATGTATTAATCATGATGTTTATGCTGATTTGCCACAGATAAAGAGTCCATGCTTAGTCATAGGCGGTAAAGATGATATTTTTACTCCTGCTTGGATGTCTGAAGAAACAGCTGAAGCAATTCCTAATTCCGATTTGCATTTATATGAAGGTGCAGGGCACGCATTTCATTGGGAAAAGTTAGACGATTTTAATCCCAGAGTAAGGGATTGGTTAAAAGCAAATTAATAAAAAAGAATAACATAAATTATGGCTATAAAATTTGGCTCAGAAGTATACACATGGTTCATGGATGGCTATGGCGAAGGTAATGATAACAAATTACCACACATGGCTAAAATTATCGGTGAAGCAGGTTTCGCCGGAATAGAACCAATGGTTTTAGAAC
>NYVP01000071.1 GCA_002684575.1 Verrucomicrobiales bacterium | reverse complement strand
TCCTCGACGAATCTCCTTAAGCAAATCAAACTCCAAATGACTGCCAAGACAAGGTCTCAATTTACCATCACAAGTTAATCTCAGCTTATTACATGATTCGCAAAAATTGAGATTAGTCATTGCACCAATAAACCCGATGACTTGATCCCTATCTTGAAAAGAGTAATAAGATGCAGGTCCATTGGTTTTATAATCAACTAATGGTTTCATCTTTCCATATTCCTCTGACAAGATTTTAATCACTTCTCCGCATGGCAAAAAGTTCGAATCATTTAGTACGTCTTTGGTACTTACAGGCATCATCTCGATAAACCTCAAGAGCAGCCCCCTATCTTTTGCAAATTCCAACAAATCAAATAACTCATTTTCAGTTCTCCCTCTCATGAGCACTGAATTAATTTTAACCTTATCAAAGCCTAGCCCCCTTGAGGCATCAATTCCTTCTATTGCCTTAGAAAGAAACGGTCTGCCAGTAATTGCTGTGTATTGTTTTTCACTTAAGGTATCAAGAGAAACGTTAACAGTTTTCACTCCTGCATGGAAAAGAGCCTCAGCTGCACTTTTAAANCCATCAGTTGGTTTTGAGAGTAAAGTTCCATTNGTNGAAACACCTATATCATCAATACCAGAAATCTCNGANAGAGACTTAATAAATGGAATAATATCTCTTCGCGTAAGAGGCTCGCCTCCAGTAATTCTAACCTTTTTCACTCCAAGCCCTGCCCCTAATTTTACTACTCTTAAAATTTCCTCATAACTCATCACCTTCTCTCGAGTCAACCATTCCTGAAACTCTGATGGCATACAATAAGCGCATCTTTCATTACAACGATCGGTAACTGAAATGCGCAAATATGATATTAAATGGCCGTATTGATCTAACACTCTAGTATTACTTGTTAGGATGAAATAATTCTATATAGTTAGTTAATTATTTATGAATTATAAATTATGAAGAAAATTAAGTTAAACAATATATATGTTATCTTTTTAACTCTTTTTATTTGTAACTGTACTTCAACTATTGAGTCCAGAATCGAAAACAACCCTCAACTATATTCTGCTCTAACCGGTCAGGAAAAAAAAGCTGTTTCAAAAGGACTTATAATACGAGGAATGTCGCAAGATGCTGTTTATATCGCTTGGGGAAAGCCATCAGGCATTATGGAGAAAAACTCTAATGGTAAAACTCTGGAAAAATGGCGTTACTCATCACTTATGCCAGTCATGAGTCAAAGCTTTCTCTACAATGATTACCACTATTATCATGGCTATGACCACTGCTCTCCATTTTACCACTCAACAAATGTTGGTTATATTCCATACACCTCGGCTGTTGTTGAATTTGAAAACAATAAAGTGGTTTCATGGGAACAAGAAAAATAAAATCTAATCTTTCTTTTTGAGGGTTAAAGATCTTAGATTCATAAGCTCACCATCTTTATTCTCTAGATTCAACCCCGTGATTATTATTCTGTAGGTACCTGGGTCGTTGACTGAAAATTCTCCCAAATTAATATCAACAAAATCATCACTGTTAGGAACTTTGCTAGTCTTTACACCTGCCCCTAGAACAACTTCAAACTCACCTCCTCCTCCATCAGGCTTCTTAACATTCAAAGTAAGTTCGTGTTGACCACTACTTGAAAATTTAATAGGCCAAACAATATAATATTGAGGATTACTCCATCCAACAATTGAATCTTGAGTTTCATCATACTTAAAAGAGTCTTCACCTAATATTAGGGCATTCTTAACAGAGCAAACTTTCTCGTTATAATTAAAATTTCCTCTCTTTGAAATATTGACAGAAATTTGTTTTGAAGCCATCTCAGCAGAAAGTTTATACCTTTCATTTTTAACTGCTAACTCTTCCACAAATTGAAGCGCACCATCAGTTGCCAAACTGGCTAAAGCACCTATCAAATTTAATTGATCATTCTTACTGAAGTTTAATTTAAATAATTCTTTAATCTCAGCAAGTTTACTTTCATCTGATAAACTTGAAGGACCCGATAAAAGTAAAACATAAGATCTAAAAGCCAATCGCCTGATAACTTCATCTTTTTCATTATAAACGATCTCGAATAATGTTTTTAAAGGATCTCCATTAGGCCATGATCCTATAGTCTGCAATACCGCCTTTCTTCCATCTGTGTCATTTCCATCAAGAATCCTTTTTAGATCACCCCATGCTTTTTCACCACCTAAGTATCCTAAAATCCGCAATATCCTCTTCCTGTATTCGCCCGTAGGTGCCTCTTGAACCAATATCCTTCGAACCTCACTATTACGAATTTCAATGTTAGAGCTCCTAAGACAAATTCTTACAATTGCACTCTCCAAGGCATCAGCACTTTTACCTGATGAATTTTCAAGTTTTTTGAGAAGAGTTTCAACATTTTGTAAATTACCAAGTTCTCCAATAGCATAAATAGCTGAGTCGACAACTTGTTCATTCTTATCATTAATCAAATTCAGTATAACGGGAACTCCCTCTGCATACCCTTTATCCACCATAACCCCAATTAATCCCGAGCTAATAGTTGGGTTTCCTCCTTGTATTTTTGAAAGTTGAATAGAAATCTCCTTGTTAACACCTTGTCCCTCCAAACGAGCTAATGTAGTAATTGCAGCAATTATATTATCACGTCCTGTATCGTTATCAGGCTGAGATCCCATGAAAGCAATAAACTCTTGAACAGTTATCGCATTACCCATGGGGAGTTCAGATTCATTAAGAGATTTGATTAATGCATTTCTTTCTTTAATAACCNTTTGTTTTCCTGACTTAACCACAAAAAGAGCCACTGCACAAACCAGTAAAACAGGAACCCCAACAACAAGCCACATAGGTATCGTTTTTCGTTCCCCTCTATTAGCCTCTCTATTAAAGAATTCGTCAGACTCCGCAAAAGATTGTCGCGGAGGTTCACTTATTTCCATTGAATTTTGAGGTAACTTTGAAACCAATGGCCTAACCTGATCTTTTTTTGGAAGTACAAACNTAGAATCAGACTCTTTTGAAATANTTTTCTTTCTTTGAATAGAATTATCAGGCAAAGAATTGCTACAGAAAATTTCATAGGCTTCTCTAGAAGTTTGAGGTCGATCCTCGGGCCTTCTTTTAATTAATTCCATTACCCAATTAGTTAGCCATAATGGAAGATCAGGTCTTAGTTCACTCACGTGCCGAACGTTTCCACTAAGATGCGAAGCCATTACTAATGGTCCAGTNTCGCCCCCAAAAGGATACTTACCAGTCAAAGCGTAGTAATAAATCGACCCCATGGCGTATAGATCTGTCCTTTGGTCCAGTTCTGCTCTCTCGAATTGCTCCGGAGCCATAAAATAAATAGAGCCCAAAATACCATCACCTTGATCTGTCGTTTGGACGCTTGGCTTTTTGCCCAATTTAGCCAAACCAAAATCCAGTATTTTAATTTGGAATTTACCACTAGGCAACCAATTCACCATCAAGTTACCTGGTTTCAGGTCACGGTGTATGATGGATTTTTCATGNGCNGCCAACAAGGCCTCCATTGTTTGACTAACAAAGGATTTAAAATCATTCTCAGTCAAGGCCCCTCTTTCAACAGTCAAATCGAACGTCTCCCCTTTAATTAATTCCATTACAACAAACCAACCTTCATCATCTAAACCAACATCATAAACTGTGACAATGTTGGGATGCTGCAGACTGGAGAGAGTCGTAGCCTCATCAAGCAGGCTTTCCGGCGANGCACCGAGATCTTTGTTGGTTTTTTCTTGCCCCTCCACTGGAAGCAATCGCTTTATGGCAACCTCTCTATTTAATTGTTTATCTTTGGCCCGATATACAGCACCAAGCCCACCCTGACCAATTTTATCATGGATCTCGTAACGATCTTTCATATCCTAATTGTAAAAATTAAATGTATTGTCTACGTTAATAAAATTACAACTTAGACCAAGACTTGACCATTAATAATCATCAATTAGAAATAATTAAGACCGGATAACCCGAATAACAATATGGAAGCATTTGATATCATTGGTATTCTTCTCACTCTAGCCGCCGTCTTTGGGTACTTTAACTATAAATTCATAAAGCTACCTACAACTATAGGATTGATGCTACTAGGGCTAATTTTCTCTTTAATCATAATCATTACAGGGATTTTTAATGATGATTTTTATAAATTTGCTCAAAATTTTGTAACCGATATCCGATTGGATGAATCACTACTGGGCATAATGCTGAGTTATCTTCTTTTCGCAGGAGCACTTCACGTAAAGCTAGAGGATTTATCAAATCAGAAGTGGGTAATCGCTATTCTCGCAACCATTGGTGTCATTTTTTCAACATTCATTATTGGGTCNCTNAGTTATTTACTAATGAAATCTTTAGATATTCAAATTAGTTTTACCTATTGCCTTCTATTCGGTGCACTAATCTCTCCGACAGATCCAGTTGCTGTATTAGGAATATTAAAAAAGGCAGGAGCTCCAAAATCATTGGAAACTAAAATTACTGGTGAATCTCTATTTAACGATGGTGTTGGAGTAGTCGTTTTTATTGCAATTCTGGGCATCGCAACTGGCAAGAATGATGCAAGTTTCTCAGCCATTGGAAATTTATTTATAATTGAAGTTCTTGGAGGAATTGGAATTGGGTTCGCCCTTGGCTTGTTAGCTTTTCTCATGTTGAGATCAATTGATCAATATCAGGTAGAAATTCTTATAACACTTGCTCTTGTAACTGGTGGATATTCTTTGGCTCACAATTTACATACCTCGGGCCCCTTGGCGATGGTCGTTGCTGGTTTAATGATTGGCAATCAAGGACGAATTTTAGCAATGTCGGAAAAAACAGAGGAGCATTTGGATTCTTTCTGGGAATTAGTTGATGAAATTTTGAATGCCATTCTTTTCCTCGTTATTGGTCTTGAAATCCTCATTCTCGCCTTTCATTTAAATCATATCATTTTCGGAATTATTGCTATTCCTTTGACTTTAGCCGTAAGAATGTCTGCTGTGTCTTTACCCACTCTCTTTCTTCAAAATAAAGCAAACTTTAGTAAAGGAACTATTAAAGCATTAACATGGGGGGGATTAAGAGGAGGAATATCTTTAGCGTTAGCCTTATCAATTCCAAAGGGAGCAGAAAGAGATGTCTTACTCACCGCAACCTACATTGTCGTTATCTTCAGCATTGGAGTTCAAGGTTTGACTCTGAAGCATTTCTTACCTAAGAAAACAGATTAATATCAAAAATTAGGAAGTAATCACAACATCCTCTCCTTCGATGGAGACGTCGAATGATTTGATATCCTCACAGGCAGGAGGTGTCATTACCCTGCCACTCCTCAAATCAAATTGAGCCCCGTGCCAGGGACATGCGACGCATAATTCTTTTTTGTGTACGTAACCCCAAGAAATAGTGACATCTGCGTGGCTGCATCCGTCTTCCAAAGCATATAAATTTTCCCCAACCTTAAATACAGCCACTGACAAATCATCAAATTTAAATGATTTCCCTTCTCCTTCGGAAATTTCATCCACTTTACAGATTATATGCCGCCCAACGGCCATTGCTAATCAGATAATATAGTATTCCAGTTATTGATTTTTTCTGATTCTTGTTCAAATAGAGCTTCGGTAGAACCATGGATTTCTATATCCTGAATTTCATCTCCTCCCTCGATGGAATCCACTACATCTTGTCCTTCAGTTACGTGACCAAAAACTGTATGCCTTCCATCAAGATGAGGTTGAGGACCATGAGTAATAAAAAACTGACTACCATTCGTTCCTGGTCCAGCATTAGCCATTGAAAGAATACCTGGTCTGTCGTGCTTTAAAGAGGCTAGAAATTCGTCCTCGAATTGATACCCTGGTCCGCCTGCTCCTGTTCCAGTGGGGTCTCCTCCTTGAATCATAAAATTCGGTATCACTCTATGAAACGTAATACCATTATAGTAACCACGTGATGCAAGATTAAGAAAATTAGCCGCTGTAATCGGAGTATTTAAAGCATAAATTGTGAGAGAGATGTCTCCTTTATTTGTCTTTATTGTAATCTTTATATCTTCAATCATTTAGTAATAGAGTTAATTTTGAATGTTATATGTATTCTATAATCTAGAAAAGAAAAGGTATCTTTACATCAAAAACCAAGTTCTTTTCTAATTTCTTTGGCACTGACTCCTGATTCTCTTAATTCTTTCAAAGTTAGACTCTTATCGCTCTTTGAATATTTATTACCGTCTGATCCTTTTATCAATTTATGATGAGACCATTCAGGAACATTCAATTCCAATAATGATTGTAATATCCTGTGAATGTGGGTGGATTCATACAAATCGATACCTCTCGTCACACAGGTTACATCTTGGAAATCATCATCCAATGTAACAGCCAAATGATAACTTGTTCCAATGTCCTTTCGCACTAGGACAACATCTCCCAAAGAATCAAAATTGACCTCATGAATACCACTTAACTGATCATTCCAAAAAAGCTTTCCAGTTTCCTCTTCTGCTCTTTTAGAATTTAATCTTAATGAATACGGCAAACCTTTGGATTTTTTTTCAGCTATTTTCTCTTCAGTTAAATGTAGACACTTTCCTGAATAAATGGCATCGCCATTACTGGCAGTTCTTTCCGAACTTTTGGCAATATCCTTTCGAGTGCAAAAACATGGATACAACAGCCCCATTGCTTTCAGTTTATTTGCTATATCCTTATATAAGTCCAAACGGGAAGATTGAATAACAACATCACCTTCCCAATTAATACCTAACCACTCTAAATCATCATATATACCTTTGATGTACTCCGATCGACATCTTGTGTAATCGATATCCTCAATACGAAGTAGAAATTTTCCACCATTACCCCTCGCCACTCTTTCCGAATACAATGCAGAATACGCATGCCCAAGATGTAAGTTACCNGTAGGGCTAGGAGCAAATCTTGTGACAGTCATTTTCAATTCTAATTAGATAGTATATGCTAATGGTAACCTCGCATGGTAAATAAAAATCGCAGCCCTTTCTATGACAATGCCTTATTACTAATGGGGATTACCCTGTGTCTATGGGTAATAACGATCATTGATCAAAATACTCCAGATTGGAATTTAACAATTAATTACGGAATAAAACCAAAAATCGCCACTGGAATACTAGGAATCTTTACTGCTCCATTCATACACATTAATTACCAGCATTTAATTGGCAACACACTTCCATTCATGGTNTTAGGGGGAATGGTTTTATTTAGTGGGAGGAGAAAATTCATTTTTACTTCCATTCTATCCGCATTAATTAGTGGAATAGGAATTTGGATATTTGCCAGAGAAGGAACTATTCACACCGGAGCGAGCACTCTAATTTTTAGCTATCTGGGCTTTATTATTATCCAAGCATGGATAACAAGGAGCTTATTTTCTGCAACATTAGCAATTATTTCCGGAGCCTTATATGGAACATTTTTACTAACACTATTAGTAAATCAGGAAGGTATCTCATGGCATGGACACCTATTTGGACTTATTGGAGGTTTAGTGTCAGGCTTTTTGATACTCTCATCACCTTCTCAGAAAAAGCGTAAGGCTGTTATCAAAATCGATTAACCGATTAAGCTACCATACCCTCGCCTCGTCGAAGCAAAGCAACCATCACACCCTGAATGACAAGCTCACGAACAGGAACAAGATCTGGATAGAGTTCGTTTTCCGCTTGTAGATATGGCATCCCGTCTTTAATCACATACCTTTTAAGGGTAGTTTCTCCATCAATCAAAGCAGCAACAATATCACCTCTTCTAGGTTCNTTTAACTCAAGAATCACACAATCTCCTGACATAATATGAGCATCTATCATTGAATCACCTCTAACCTTGAGAGCAAAGGTCTTGGCTGATCTAGGAACTCCCAGTGTGGCTACATCTATTGAAAGGCAACCCTCATTTTGTTGCTCTGTTTCAGAAGCCATTCCTGCAGCAATTTGGCCATATATTGGAATATCAAGGATTTCTTCTCTTTCCAACTGCTCTGGAAATACCAAAGCTCTTGCCTTGCCAGGAACTTTTTGAATAACTCCCTTTTTTTCTAAAGCTTTGAGATGACTGACCGCTGCAGTTTGACTAGCGAAACCAAAGTGGACTTGTATTTCTCTAGTTGAAGGCATGAGGCCATTATTCGAGTGATATTCTTTAAGGAATTCAAGTAACTGTTGTTGTCTTTGTGTAAGCATATGAACACTGTTCTTNAGAACAGTTTCTTTCTTTTTTTCTTTATTGCAAACTTATTTTCTATTTTATTATCATTTAGTTATTCNAATATTTAATAATTCTTAATTAAAACAGTGTTTTATAAAAATTCATTTTTATTATTTTTCCTTATTTTATTAGGCTTTGGTGAATATAGCCGAGGACAAAGCTATAATTCACCAAGTAAAACCTTCTTAGCTGCAAATCGCANTTCATCTCAATCAATTGGCATATTTAGACCAAAATCNCCTGCCCCAAAAATATTCGGNAAATCGGCCATTGTCATTGAAGCNAAAACAGGNTCGACACTNTATTCGAAATATGCAGATCAAAANCGTGCAGTNGCTAGCACTCAGAAATTAATGACTGCACTTTTGTCTCTCGAAAAAGGTCATATGAACGAATCGGTCAGAGTTGCGAGTACCGATACAAATGTTGAACCATCAAAAATATATATTCAGGCAGGACAGTTATATCGAAAATCAGACCTCATTGCAGCACTTTTGGTACGAAGCGGAAACGATGTTGCCAGGTGCCTAGCGCGGCATCATTCAGGTTCTCAAAAATCATTTTCGTACGCGATGAATCAAAAGGCTAAAAGCCTCGGAATGCATAATTCAAACTTTTTGAACCCTCATGGATTGACCGAATCCGGTCAGTATTCAACTGCTCGAGATATGGCGAAATTAGCCAGGGTAGCTTACTTTCACAGAACTATAAGATCAATTACTNCGCTAAAGAAGTTACCTTTCAGATTTGCCAATGGAAAAAGAAAAACATTTAACAATACAAACAAACTTCTTTCCAAATCCTCATACTGTAATGGTCTCAAAACTGGTTACACAAGAGCAAGTGGCAATTGTTTAATTAGTTCAGGTAAAAATGGATCCAGAGAAGTTATTGTTGTAGTGCTAGGTAGCAACTCTGGTAATATTTGGAAAGATTCTGAAAAACTAATGCATTGGGCTCTGGGAATCTGACCTCATCACATTATCACCAAACAAAAAAAGTTACAGTAAACAGCATCAAAATGCAGACCAAAGACGATACATCAATCATATTCACATGCCCTGAATGTGCTGCATTATTGAGAGTATCTCAGAAAAAGGCTGGTATCTCAGGACCTTGTCCTCGGTGCTATAGTATAATCCATTCTCCATCTAGGAAAGAGGAATCCCAAAGTCCTAAAATTGAGGAGAATTATGTAACCTCGAAAGAACCGAATGAAATAATTCGAAAAGAAACACTACGAAAAAAACAAATTAAGACTTCAAAGCCCGATGAAATAATAAAAAAGCCTACATCAAATACAAAGCGCAGGAAAAAAATCCGTAATATCGTCATTTATTCAATTTCATTATTTATCATACTGGTCTCAGGGTTTTACGCGTTCACACTTTTGACGGGGAATCAGAGTCCCGTTTTCCAATCAGAAAATGACGAAAAAGAACCACTTAAAATCAAACAACCCTTAGTTGAAAATAACGAAAATCAAATCATTACTAATAAAAAAGATAATGAGAAAATTGCAGTTGATGCAGCAAAAATAAGCCTCGAAAAATTTTTAGCTGCAACAACTATCAGCGAGAAAGCTCGATACATCCTGAACGCTGAACGACTATTGCCAAAAATCATTGAACACCATGAAAGTCATCCTACTTACCAAGAATCATCGATAGACGGAGAAGCGACTAATCATAATGATGATTCAAATTTTCGCATTTTTTATGTAACTACAAAACAACAAAGAATCCCATTTCCTGTATT
>NYVP01000070.1 GCA_002684575.1 Verrucomicrobiales bacterium | reverse complement strand
TGATCCAAAATGATAATTAACCGAGGCCAAATTTACATTTGCCCGATCTGTAATCATTCTTAGAGAGACAGAATCAAAACCACGGTCTGCAAAAAGCTCACCCGCTACGGCAAGCAAGCGTTCTTTGGTAAGACCAGCGGCTCGGCCATCTAAAGGAACTTCGTTGGCAATCATTGATTGAAAAGAATCAAACAAACGTTTGAATGGCACTATTTAGACCCGTTAAAAACGATTTCAACGATTATTTAGATTTAAAATAACAACTCTTATTTCAGACGTTTTGATGTTCAATTATTCTTAAATAATTTGAAGCTATCAATTTGATTTCATACTAATTCAATCAATAATAAAAAATGCCTAAACAATTTTCATGGGAAAAAAATTTTACTGATACTTTTCAAAAATCCATATTGAAGTATAAGGAAGGAATTAGAGATCTGGATAAGTTCTTCGAAGAAATAGACCTCGCATTTTTTAATGACATTGGTTACCAGCCAAGAGAATTTTTTGATTTTGTGGAGGACTACTGTGATGTGGGCGCACCAAGTCCCGAGACTGCTCTATTGATTGCCTCTGTAAGAAGAGATTTTTTCTTAGTGATCCAGAAAGGAAAATGGAGTGAGAATCAAATTACATCTGGAGACTTGCCAGAGAGAGAGGAAGAATTAGGTGATATAGCTTGGCTACCNAGAATTATCATCAAAGCTAAAGCAAAATTAAGGGGAGAGTTACATCCTGATATAATGTTTTGNTGTCAGGGTGATATGAATTTCTTGTCTAATCATGACATACATCCAGCTGACTTTCTTCGGGTGGTATGGGCAGCTAATGACGATGATGAAAAAATCTTGGATTATATCAATCAGAATTGATTCTAATCCATCCAATGCACTTTTTCATAAACCATCTCATCACCATCAAAGACAAATTTTCCCTCGAAACAATTGCCCTNNAGANCTCNNGGAAGCCAGATGACATCATCTGCCCACATCTCTGAATAGGGAATTTTATTTATATCACACCAGAAAGGCTTTGCTTCCAATGTTTCCTCTGGTTCCCCACAAAAAGTTGATGTCTTAAATACAGTACATTGAAGCGCTAATTTATCGCCATTTAAAAATTGAAATTTTAGTGTTCCCATTTTTTTAAGGTTCGTTACCTCCAATTTAACTTCTTCCATAACTTCTCTAATTGCTGCGGCCTCTGCACTTTCATCAACCTCTAATTTCCCTCCTGGAGCATTAACTTTACCTGCACCTAGACCAGTTTTTTTTCTTATAAGAAGAACTTCATTATCCTTGAGTATGAAGACCAAACTAGATAACATATTCGGCTGCCAAGTCTTCCAATCAATTAAGCTAGATTGCATTTTTTCCTCCTTGCTAGACATGATCAAAATCAATCAATACCAGAAAATCTCTCAAAATATTTAGAGTTGATGTAACTATATTCAATCTTCTAAGGATGCAGCAAACTCTATAGCTTTTATTAATCCCATCGCCTTATTGAGCGTTTCGTTGTATTCATACTCAGGATTTGAATCAGCCACCACACCAGCACCAGCTTGAACAANTGTCTTGTCACCATTCATCACCGCAGTCCGAAGTGCTATGCATGAATCATGATTCCCGTCGAACCCGAAATACCCAATAGCACCTGAATATGCACATCTTTTATTATTCTCTAAATCATTAATTATCTGCATGGCTCTAACTTTAGGCGCACCACTGACAGTCCCTGCTGGAAAAGTTGCTCGCATAACGTCATATGCAGTTTTGTTACTTGCNAATTGCCCACTAACATTCGAAACGATATGCATCACATGACTGTATCTCTCAACAATCATAAATTCGTCCACATTCACCGTATCATAGTCAGAAACTCTACCCACATCATTTCTCGCGAGATCCACAAGCATAATGTGTTCGGCCCTTTCTTTGGGATCTGACAATAATTCTTCTGCCAAAGAATCATCCTCTGCANTAGTTTTACCTCTCCAACGAGTCCCCGCAATTGGACGAATGTCTATCTTATTATCTATGGCACGTACATGAACTTCAGGAGAACAGCCCACTAAAGAAAAACCTTCGCCCAAATTCAAACAAAACATATATGGTGAAGGGTTGACTGCCCTAAGTGCCCTGTACAGATCAATCGATGAACCCTGAAAATTAACCTCTAGGCGTTGAGAAAGAACGATTTGAAAAGCGTCACCAGCATGAATGTATTCTTTGGCTTTTTCCACCATTAGGCAATAATCCTCTTTGGATGTATTACTTTTATAATTAATGCTGTTTGTCTCGATTCCTTTGACTAAGGGGCGAAATTGTAATGTTTTATCAAGCTTTTTAATTAGCTCACTAATTTGCTCCCTAGCTTGCTGGTAAAGTGTTTCAAGATCCTCATCCTCGTTTACAAAAACATTAGACACTACGAGAATTTTTCTTAAACGATGATCAAAAATCACAACGGTGTTAGTGATCATGAANATCATGTCNGGTAGACCTAAATCATCCTCAATAGGCTCATTAATTGTTGGTTCAAAATACCTCACAGCGTCATAGGATAGATAACCAACAGCTCCTCCATAAAAGACAGGTAATCCTTCGATCGGAACCGGCTTATATGAAGACATGAAGAATTCNAGATCTTTAAGAGGATCTCCGCTTTCACTTTGAAAGCTATTAATTTTGTTTTCCTCGGTTATTTTAATTTCAGCCCCTCGAGCCTCTATAACTGAACGCGGATCACTTCCAATNAATGAATATCTTCCTGCACGATCAGTACTCTCCGCTGACTCTAATAGAAAGCTGNATTTGCCGTTACAAATTTTTTGAAAAATAGAAATTGGAGTTTCGTAGTCAGCCGACAATTCCGCATAAACAGGTATGAGGTTTCCTTTTGAGGATTGCTCCTCAAAATCTTCAAATAATGGTGTTAGGGGAATATTCTGCAAGCTCNTTAATTTGGATAATTAATCGTAAACACTTTCAATCAAGGATTCAGTATATCAACGAACAAATAAAATATTCTTTCATGAATTGGCTCTATGAAAACAGGGGGAATTCTGCTTGAGCTAAATGATCAGAATTACTATTAACATCTTGAGGAGATTCACGTTCAATAATAAAAGGCCCAGTCAATTCATTCCTGTTCGCACAATTGACTTCAACATGACTAATACCACGGTTTGATAATGCCAATATAACCTCAGCCCTTGCAACTTCAGGTGTATTACAGTCGTTGCTCAAGTGGCTTAAAATTACACTTTTCAAATTACTTAAATCCGCCAACGAGCCAATAGTTTCAGCAGTTTGCTTGTTTGAAAGATGGCCATGTCTTGACGCAACCCTTTGCTTTAATGACCAAGGCCTCTTGTTATCAGCTTGCAAAAGAGTCTCGTCATAATTCGCTTCAATAAAAAGACAATCAACATCTTTTACTGAATCTATTAAAAGCTGATTCACATGACCAACATCACTTATGAATCCAATCTTTTTATCATTTTTTTTAAAAATAAATCCAACTGGATCTACAGCATCATGCATAACCGAAAAACCACATACCTCAAGATCGCCAATTTCAAATTTTTGTCCGTTCTCAAATAATTGCCATGAATTAACTGAACCATTAGCTTCCAATAAAACCTCTTGAGTTAGAGAATTACAGTAAACGGGCACTGATATCGATTTGGATAAAACTTCTAAACCCTTAGTGTGATCTGAGTGCTCATGAGTAATTAAGATAGCATCCAAATTTTGAGGATCTAGCCCACCTTCTGTTATCCTTTTTTTTAATTGCATCGCACTCAATCCAGCATCAACGAGAATAGTGGTTTTGTTCGAATAAACGACTGCACTATTTCCTGAACTTCCGCTACCAAGTGACAATAAACTAAGCATTACAAATCATTTAATTTTCAAGCTTTGTGGTAGTATTTAAGCAAAGTTACCATTAGAATTCAAAATTTTTAGTCATTTGACCATTCCCCCTAATTCAATGAGTTTTATGCATGATAAAAATTCTTAGATCATTTGCAAAGATACTTGTTTTTCTTTGCCTGATCTTTGCAATTTGGGTTGGTTATTACGCCTATAATGAGGGATTTACAAAAAAATGGCGTAAACTCATCATGCAGGAATTCGATCGTCGAGGAATTGAAGCAGAGATAGGGAAATTAACAATTGATCCATTAGACGGTCTCGTTGCAAGGAATGTAAGAGTGTATTCAGACAGTACGAGAACAAGCTTAGTTGCATCAATAAATAATATAACTCTTGATATCGATTTGGTAAAATTACTAGGAAAAAAACAATTTCTTAACTCGGTAGAATTCAGAGACACAGATATCTTTTTACCAATTGATCCAAATCTCGAAAAAAGTGAGAAGATTAAAATTACCGACCTCAAAGCTCGGGTAAGAGTTCCGGGAAAATCAATTGAAATTGAAAATGCCAATTGCTTATTAAATGGTATACAAATCAATTTAACAGGATCATTAATACAAAAAAATAATATAGACTCATCTTTTCTAACAAAAAACTTTGGCAATCAAGATTCAGAGAAATTGCAAAAAAGAAGATCCTTGTTAACAACCGTCATAAAAGAAATAAAAAAAATCAACTATGATTACCAAAATCCTCCTACCATAACATTAAAAGTCGTTGCAAATCTTAACGAACCTGAGAAAACTATAGCTAATATCGATTTATATGGAGAGAATATCAGTCGCCAAGGATCAAGCTACCAGATCAATTTACTTGATATAGAAAGTGAATACGAAAATGGTAATTTAGCATTCAAAAAAATTAATATCCAAGACCGATTGGGAGGACTCAATGGAAATGCTCAATGGATTATGGATGATTCAACAATTCCTTTTAATTTCAAATCATCAATCGATATTACGGAACTCACCAAATCATTCACAAACAGCAAACTCCTTGAAGATTCGCTCTTCATAGACCCTCCTGAAATCACTGCATCAGGGCATTTGAAATTTGAAAATAAAGAAGGGAAAACTAAACCATTCATCAAAATATTTGGAAGCATCGAATGCAATCGTATGATTTTAAAAGACACACTTTTCGAGGGTGGGGTTACTAATTTTTCATACGATGATTCCAAAATATATCTTCGAAATCTATCATTAGCACATGAAAGCGGAACATTATCAGGAAATTATTTACAGAACGAATTCCAAGAATTCCAATTTGACGCCGAGCTTAAAATGGATCCTAGGACATTCACTCCATTCATGGATAAAGTACCTGTTTTCGTCAACAAACTGGAACTTCCAAATAATCCAGCAATTGATGTCAAGATTAAGGGGACTGGCAATTTCAACGATCCCAAAACAGTCAATACTATCGGCACTTTCACCTTGGGATCTTGCAAATATAATGGCACCCCATTAACTGCAGTTACAGGTAAGATTCAGAGTAGCAAAGAAAGTATTACCCTCACTGACTTTCGCTTAGATAGAGAGGAAGGTTATTTAAGTGGAAACAAGGCTGTTATAAACATCAATAACGGTTTAGTTAATTTACATCAAATAAATGGTAAAGTTTACCCTGATAAAGCCGCCAGTTATTTCTCATCTAAAGTTAATAAAGCCCTTACCAAA
>NYVP01000069.1 GCA_002684575.1 Verrucomicrobiales bacterium | reverse complement strand
CTATTCATTATTTAAATTTTTACTTAATGAAAATATAAACTTTGAGCCATAATTCTTTTTACTGATTACTTCAATTTTTTCGTTATGATTTTCTAGAATATGTTTTACAATTGCTAAACCCAAGCCAGTTCCTCCTGCTTCCCTAGACCTGCCTTTATCAACTCTATAGAACCTTTCAAATATTTTCTCTTTATCCTCTATATTAATTTCAGGTCCTGTATTTTGAATAAGTATATCAAATCCAAAGTCTGACTGGCTGAGATTGCAGGTTATTTTTCCCTTTTCATCAAGATTATATTTAGTGGCATTGGTTAATAAATTAGAAATTGCTAATCGTAATAACCTCTCATCACCCTCTACCATCATACCAGACCTACCATTATCAGCATGTAACTCTATACCTTGTTCCGAGGCTATTATCACCGCATCCTCAGTGATCTCAGACATTATCTCACTGATATCAAGTTCACTGGTCTCCATTACAAACCCACCCGCATCTGATCTAGATAGCATAAGAAGACTCTCAATAATTGATCTTAATTGGCCTACCCTTTCAAGCAAATCAACAAGGACCAAATTACTTTCCCTAGATTGATTTTCATTCTGTAATGCCGCTTCAATCTTTCCTTGCATGACTGCTAATGGAGTTTTCAATTCATGAGACGCATCAGCACTAAATCTTTTTATCTGTCTGAAAGATTCCTCTAATCTATCCATCATTTGATTCAAAACTCCCGCCAACCTTCCCAACTCATCATTAGTTGTTACCCCTTCAACTCTTTCACCCAGTCCTTTAATTGTAATATTTTCTGCCGTTGCAATAATCTTTTGTACTGGCTTGACTGCTCTTCCTGCAATCCACCATGCCCCCAACCCAATTACAAGCAAAGCTAATGGCAATGCTTCTAAGTAATTAATCATTAACTTTTTTACCTCATCTCGAATCTCTCTTAAATCGATTGCCATTCGCACTCTGTAACCAGCAAAAGTTCTTGTCATAACTCTCCAAGTTTTCCCCTTAAAAGTAACTGTTTCGTTTGAACCATCGGGCTTCCATTCGATTCCTGGGCTAGGATCTGGCCATTCAGGCTCTTTGTATAGTTGTGGAAATTCACCGATAGTTTCGTCTATTGCAAGTGGCGAACTACTGCCTAATTCATTTTCAAAATCATCTATTTCTGACAATTCTATTAATCTAACCTCTGCTCTTTCGGCACTCAAGGTTCCAACCATTTGTGTCTGTAATAAACCTCCTTCCTCCATTTCCTGCGCTGTTAATACCATGTCCTCTGTGAAGGTTTTTAATTCAAAATCTGCCTCCTCGGTCATGGTCTTTCTGACCATATTTGAAGTTACTCCAAGAAAAACAAGGAGAACTATACCTGATAGTAAAGCTGACCAGAGTGCTATTCTAAGCCTGAATGAAAGTGACAATTGATTATCCCTCCTCGGAATTATCAGGATCTTGCATTCGATATCCTACCCCTCTCAAAGTTTCAATGAGAGGAATTTCTCCCTCAAAATCAATTTTGGATCTTAATCTTCTGATGTAAACATCAACGAGATTTGTTCCTGGATCAAAGTGGTACCCCCATACTTGCTCAAGTATCTGGGTTCTGGTCAAAACTCTGCCTGGAGCTCTCATCAAAAAAGCTAACAAAGAAAATTCTTTTGGAGTCATTTCAATTTGACGACCTGAACGAACAACTTCACGACTCATTAAATTCGCAGAAAGCGTACCCACATTAAGAACACTCATCCCAGTTTCTGAGGACCTCCTCCATATAGCCCTTAAACGTGCAATAAGTTCCTCTACAAAAAACGGTTTTGGTAGATAGTCATCAGCCCCCAAATCTAAACCTTCAATTCTATCCTCTGTCTCACCACGCGCAGTAATAATAATGATGGGCACATTATTTTGACCAGCACGGACCATTTTAAGTATCTCTAAGCCACTTTTACCAGGCAACATAACATCAAGAACTATAGCGTCATAAGAATTTGACATGGCATGTTCCATTCCAGAGTCACCATCTTTACAATAATCGACTGAAAACTCCTCTTTCTCCAATCCAGTTTTTATAAGATCACCAATTTCCGCTTCGTCCTCGACCAATAAAATTTTCACATCTTTAGCTTAGACTAATACTAAAAAAAAACAAGAACATGAGCTCCAATTTCTCATTAATTCGTATTAATCCATTAAGATTAATGGAAAACTCACCCTAGAGAAACTGCATTATAAGATTAGGAAATATTCCAAAAATAAGAACCAAAGAAACTAGTAAAGAAATAACAAACTTAGATAAAGAGCCAACCTTTAAGGTTTCATTGCCACCACTAATCGGTGCATAAAAATAAATAGATTTGATGATTTTAAAATAATAATAGAAACCTGCAGTCGCGCCTAGGACTGCAAAAACTACTAAAAACCAAAATCCAGAATTTATGGCATGTTGGACAGCCACATTGAAAACCATAAACTTACCCAAAAAGCCAACCGTAAGAGGAACGCCAGCCAATGAAGCTATTCCTATAGTCATAGAAAAAGCAAGAAAGGGTGATCTTGTACTTAAACCATTTAAGGAATCAAGATTTTCGCTTTCAGATGAAACTCTTATAATTGTCATTATCAAAAAACAGAGCATTGACATGATTAAATATCCAGCAAGGTAAAACGAAATGGACTGAACGGCAGAAGGCCCTTGAAGGCTTGATGAAATATTTTTTTTCATTGCTGGGATTGCCATCATTAAAAAGCCCGCATGTGCAATACTGGAATAGGCTAGCAATCGTTTTATGTTTCTTTGGTTTATCGCCGCCAAGTTACCAATTATCAAGGTCAGGCTTGCCAATACGGTTATAAGCAAAACGCATGGACCTGCAGTCATTTCTGAATGCATAAAAGTTTCTAAAACTCTTATAAGAACAACAAAACCAGCAGCCTTGGATGCTACGGATAAATAAGCCGTCATTGGCATTGAAGTTCCTTGATATACATCTGGAACCCATATATGAAACGGAACGGCTGCGATCTTAAAACCCAGCCCAACCAAGATTAAAGCAATCGCAAATATAACAGGAGCTCTTTCAACACTTCCTGAATCGATAACTTGCTTTATCTCATCCAACTCAAATGAACCAGTTGAACCGAAAAGCCATGCAATTCCATATACAAAAAAACCTGTCGAAAGAGCACCCAAAATTAAATATTTCACGCCAGCTTCGAGGGATCCAACATTCCTTCGCATAAATGATACCAGTACATAAAATCCAATAGTCGCCAATTCTAAGGATACAAAAATTGTGATCAGGTCTTTTGCTGAGGCCATCCACATGAGCCCACAACAAACAAAGATTGGAATACAATAATACTCACCGATTCCTGATTCCTCATTACAATCCGAAGTATACTTTTTAAGAACGGGAGAAAAATTTCGCCCCATGACAAGAACTAATAACGTAGCAAGAATGATAATCCCTTTGTAGAAAGCTGCCAGGTTATCAAAATGATAAATATTCCAATAAGATTTATTTCCATGGACTGTAAATAGAAAAAGGAAAGCTATTAGCAAACCGGCAATACCTAAATTAGCGATACCAGCTCTAGAACGAGAACTAGAAAAGGACTCCCATCCAAGCATTGTAAAGCCAAGAACTAAAACAAGAATTTCTAAGTAATAAGCAGGCATTTCAAAATTCAGCTGGGAATAAGATGAAGAATGGAGAGAATGGTGTTTGGAAAAAATCCTGTAATCAATAATATCAAAATCAGGACCACTATAGGTGATTTGGGCAATAAATCTTTTCTTACTAGAGTTAAATTTCTGTCCGACTCGCCCTGAAAAATACCACGATANGCCCTGAGCATATATACGGCAGAAATTACCACCCCCCAGACGGCTATNATNGCTGTAATTTGTAGACCTGTTATATCATCAGCACCCTTAAAAGCAGCAAACAAAATTGTTATCTCAGAGGCAAAATTNGCAAATCCGGGTAAACCAATAGATGCAAATGCAGCAAAACCAAAAGTGAGAGCAAGAAATGGAACTTTNCCTGCCAGTCCACCTATTCTGCTGAGACTTAAAGTGTTCAATCTTTCTCGAAGGGATCCGCATAATGCAAATAACAGCGCTATAGAAATACCATGAGCAAACATCATAAAGACGGCGCCGTTCCAACCAATCTCATTAAAGCAAGCAATACCTAAAAAAGCATAGCCCATGTGCATGACACTTGAATTTCCAAGCATCTTATCCAATTGATTCTGAGCAATAGTTACAAACCCAACATATATGATATTACCTAGAAGCAACACTAATATCAAACCCTGCCAAGCTTGAAATCCGTCTGGCAACATTGGCATTGCAATTCTAATAATTCCATACAACCCAAACTTTTTGAGCACTCCCGCATGTAACATAGCAACAGATGTAGGTGCAGCTGCGTAGGCTGGCGCAGCCCAACTATGAAAAGGAAACAGGGATACCAAAATTCCAAACCCAATAAAAATCACTAAGAATATCCATTTTTGTGATAACTCACTCATNTTATTGTTGGCAGCTGAGTCTGTCAGCTCCTTGATATCAAANGTAGCTAAACCTGAACTGGTGAGATTTGAATAGAGTGCGATCAATCCACCTAAAAGAACTAAACTTCCTANGCCTAAATATATTGTAATTTTCCATGCAACTGAGGTTTTATCACGACCGTGGCCATAAATACCGATCATTAAAAAGGTTGGTATCAAGGCCAATTCATGAAACGCAAACATGAAAAATAGATCTGTTGCGCAAAAAGCTCCAAGAGCTCCNGCAGAAATTAACATTGAAGATATGTGATATAATTTATCCTTGCCGTCGGGCCCGAATTCTGGAGAAATTTGAACAGCACAAAAAGTAACTATTACTGTTAACAGCATCAACAAACCGCTCATTCCATCGACTCCAAAACCCAAAGTAAGTTTAGGATTTTCTAGCACAATTAAAGATGTCTCATAGATAATTTNTTTTCCTCCAGTTTTGAACAACTCAAGAAAAATAAAAACACCAAAGACTAAATTAANACTAGATGCTGCAAACGCNATTTTCTTACCAGAACCAAAAATCCCAATGAGAAAGGCGGCTATTATTGGAACAAAAACAATTAAGTTAATCATTATCAAATGTGAATAAACTTATCCAATAAAAGAGTTAATAATTATAAGAACAAGAACCACTCCTGCAGCAAAGAAAAAAGAATACCCCTGTAAATTTCCTGACTGAATTGCTCTAAACTTAGATCCAACATCTGAAACCAATCTAGCTCCACCTCTAACAAAAAGTTTGTCTATGAAAATTCTATCTACAATTTTAGCAACTTGAGCAATCAGATCCTGAGTTATTCTAACAATGACAAGATAAATCTCATCTATATAAAACTTATTATTTAACAGTTTAATTCTAAAAGGCTCACTTTCTTTTCCTTTGTATAATAAGAATCCGAGCAAAATACCTGATAACCCAATTACAGAAAGAATGATAGGTAATAAGGGTCCTTCGGGATGAGCAATATCGTCATATCNAACGAACCAAGTATANGCAAATTTGTTGCCTGCAANAACGGCCCCAAATGCCAAAATTAGTAAAGGGAGAAGCATTATAATTGAAACTTCTTTGGCTTCCGCTGCTGCCCATGACTTTGATTTTCCAAAAAACACCACAACACACAATCTGGTCATATAGAATGAAGTTAAGAAAGCGACAAAACAACCAACAAATAATAGGAGAGGTCTATTTTCTGCCACGTACATTACTGCATCTTTACTATAAAAACCACTGAGAGGGTAAATACCACAAAGAGCAGCCGTACCAATCAAGAAAGTAATTGAAGTGATTTTCATACGGCTAATTAAACCTCCCATTTTCCAAATGTTTTGCTCATGATGACAGGCATAGATTATNGCTCCAGAACCTAAAAATAATAAGGCTTTGAAAAAAGCATGGGTGTAAAGATGAAAGAACCCGGCATTTGAGGCCTTTTCACCAAGGAATGGTTCTCCATTNATCATAAACCCAGCAAATCCCACAGCCATTATCATATAACCCAACTGAGATAAAGTTGAATAGGCTAACACTTTTTTGATGTCATCCTGTTGGGTAGCCATAAGAGCTGCAATTAATGCAGTGATAGCCCCAACGTATTGAATCACAGAAGCNGCAACTTCAGTATATTCGATAATGAAAACTACTTTAGTTAACATAAACACTCCAGCCGCAACCATAGTTGCCGCATGAATAAGAGCTGAAACTGGCGTNGGTCCCTCCATNGCATCGGGCAACCACACATGTAAAGGAACCTGAGCCGACTTACCAATCGCTCCGCAAAAGATACATAACATTGCCCAGTTCAGTAGATCAGTATTGTACTCCTGAGAATGTAATAAATNACCTATTTCAATAAAATTAACTGTTCCAAAAGAACCCCAGATTAATAAGATCCCTATCATGAAACCAAAGTCACCTATTCTATTGACCAAGAAAGCTTTCTTGGCTGCCTCCGCAGCACTATTCTTATGATACCAATGTCCAATTAATAAATACGAACTTACTCCAACCAGCTCCCAAAAAATAAACATCATTGCTAGGTTGTCAGACAANACAATGCCAGTCATTGAAAACATGAACAATGAAAGCCCACCAAAATATCTAGAAAATCCAGAATCCTCTTTCATATAGCCAATAGAGAAGAGGTGAACAAGCACCCCTATTAGGGTTACCACCAAAAGCATTCCCTTGCCGAGATCTTTAAGTTCTAACGCTATACTAAGTTTAAAATCACCAATTTGGATCCAATTAAATGAGCCCAAATTAGCAGGCGTTCCACTTACAATAAAATTTATAGATATTAATAAACAAATTAAAGCTGAAGCGGTTGATATATAGGAAGAGAGAATCGCCCTCTTCTTAGATACAAGAAGAGTTGAGACTGCGGCTAAGAGTGGCAATAAAAGAACTGTAAATCCTAAAGTCATCAACTCTTCATCCTTTCATACTTTTTAGCTGTTGGATTTCAACGGTCTGTTTTGACCTGAAGAGAGCAACAATAATTGCTAACCCCACAGCCACCTCAGCAGCGGCAACAGTAATTACAAAAAACACCATAACTTGAGAATTATAACTTTCAGCAGGCAGACCTCCTCCTCCTCCAAATCGCCAGAACGATACTAACGCTAAATTAGNTGCACTTAACATCATCTCCAAACTCATTAAAATAACTATGATGTTTGCTCNTAAAAGCACACCAGATAAACCGATTACAAACAATAAACCGCTCATTAATAAGTATTCGTTCAGAGAAGGCATAGTAACAATATCAGTTCTTAATACTTTCCTTTCGTTGACGACGACTTAGAACAACAACTCCTATAGTTGCTACAAGAAGAAGTACTCCTAATACCTGTAAATGGAAATTAAAGTTAGTGAATATTTCATGACCAATGCTTTTTACATCATTAGTTATCTCTGAATTAGTCAACTCAGACATCTTTTGGCGACCTCCTTGGAAAGCATGNAGAACACTGATCAGTTGTGTCACTAAAAGAAATACAACAACGACGGTTCCCGCGATTGCAGGCAAATTCAAATCCTTTCTTTTTTCCTCCTTAATATCCAAAAGCATGATGATAAATAAAAATAAAACCATCACTGCACCTGTATATACAAGAATTTGAATAACCCCGATAAAGTATGCGTTTAAGGTTATAAAGAGTGCCGCTAATCCCAAAAAAGAAATGACCAAACTTAACGCACTAGATACTGGGTTACGACATATGATGACCATTAAGCCAAAGCCTAACATCAATGCGGAAAAGATGTAAAAAAGGGGGTACACAGATTGTTTTATTATTTTAACTTATTCCATTTATTTACGAGCCCTTCTCGGATCCCTCCAATTTCATAAAGTTTGAGTTTATCATGTTTCATTTCATCACGGGTAACTCCTGTGATGGCGTAATCTTTGCGTAGAAAAATTGCTTGCTCGGGACACACCTCCTCACACATCCCACAGTAGATGCATCTGATCATATCAATCTCAAATTCCTTGGGTCTTTTTTCGACTTTTGCCCATTGATCATCAGATGGAATCTCCTCAGGTTTAATTGTGATTGCTCTTGGAGGGCATATGAACTCACATAATTGGCAAGACACACATCGTTCTCTGCCGTGCTCATCGGTTACTAGTGCGGGAGCACCACGATAGTATTCAGGCATGTTATCATCCCACTTTTCTTCAGGATACTGCATAGTAACCTTTTTCTTTCTTAATAAAATGCGAAAAGCGTGACCAATAGTAATCTTTAAACCTTTNATGATGGATGGAAAATATAATTTNTCATACCATTTTAGATTCGGACGTTTTACTTCTATAGCCATTATTAATTTGAAGGAGAACGAGTTAAAACCATTATTCCTGCCGTAATAAAAACATTAATTANAGCGAGCTCGAAAAATACAATCCATCCAAGCTTCATCAATTGATCATACCTGAAACGAGGAAGGGTCCACCTGACCCAAATAAAGAATAATATAAATGCAATAACCTTAGTAAGAAATGTACCAATATGAATCAGGCCAATCCACCATGGAGTCTCAGCTGGGTTGCCTGCCCAACTCATCAACAATGCATCAAGACCAAACGGCAAAGACCATCCTCCTAAAAATAGTGTTACTATAATACCAGAGCCAATAATCATTGCTGCGTACTCACCTAGGAAAAACAATGCGAACTTCATGGATGAGTATTCGGTGTGATAACCTGCAACGAGCTCAGTTTCACACTCTGGAAGATCAAAGGGTAGTCTGTTAGTCTCNGCAAACATTGAAGTAGTAAAAACAATAAAAGCAATAAAGGCAGGAAAGAGTAAAAAGAATCTGTCGACCCCACCATTCCAAATGGCTCCTTCACCCCAAAATGGTAAGAGAAGCCATCCATTTTTGCTTTGTTCCTCTACAATTTTACCCAAATTAAGTTCTCCAAAAATAAGAAGNACTGGAACCAGAGANAGTCCCAATGAAATTTCATAAGAAATCATCTGACTACTCGATCTCACTCCCCCAAGAAAAGAGTATTTTGAGTTGGAGGCCCAACCAGCTAAAACTATTCCGTAAACGCTCAAAGACGCGATAGCAAAAACAAAAAGAGGCCCAACATCTAAGTCAGCTATGACCATCTTTTCTCCAAAAAGCTCACTNCCAAATGGTAAAACCGCACAAGTCAACAAAGCAGGAACCATAGTTAAGGCAGGAGCCAACCAATAATAAAATTTATTTACATGTCCTGGAGTAAAATCCTCTTTGAGTATGAACTTAAGACCATCAGCTATAGGTTGACCTANGCCTGATAATCCAATCTTAGTGAATGGAATACCAACCCTGTTTGGCCCTACCCTCTCCTGAATAATTGCACTCATTCTTCTTTCNGCCCAAACGGAATAAGCAACCATTGGCAAGATGACAGCAAATATAACAANAGCAATCTTGATAAAAGANATCAAGAATGGCAATACATCCGCAAACTGAATACTGGCTGTTATTGTAAAGCTCATTACTACCCTACAATTAATCCCTCTCTAACTCGTTTCGCTTCCCTCTCCAAAAGTGGCACTGTTTCACCAGTTTCGACGACATTAACCCCAAGGTCCCCAATAGAAGATAATGTTTTTTGTTTTAGAATAGGAACCTGATTAGCCATTTCAGAAAACAAATCAGCGATTTCGGTAATTTGATCTTTTCCGTCTAGTGATCGGTTAAGATCTTGCAATATTTCCCAGTCCTCGCGACTTTGACCAGGAGGTTCTATAGCTTTATTCAAAACCTGCAGCCTACCAGTCGCGTTTATCATCGAACCTCTCTTTTCTGCATAACCAGAACCTGGCAAAATAACATTGGAGAATTCAGCAAGAGAATTGGCCTGAATGTGAGAGCACACCAAAAACTTCAAATTCCTCAGAGTTTCTTGATCTATCCCATGCTTAATTACATTTTCTCCATAAACTAAAAGGGCCTTTATTTCTCCTTCTTTAATCCGTTTCTTAATCGTATTAATTTTTGACCCAGGATTTCTGAGTTTAAGTATAGCTTTTGCACCATTGGTATTTGGTCTCTTATCTTTATGACTAAGATATTCATCACCTTCTCCTTCGACCTTAACCACATCAACAATTCCTGCATTTAATGTGGAGGATAAAGATTTCAGAAGAAACAATTCTTCGTTGGTCATTCCAGCAGAGCCGATAATCGCTATTTCTTCACCACTAAATTTCGACATCCCTTTCGTCGCTTTAAGTATCGCCGTCGGCCAGTCAATCANNTCATGACNTTTNCCACNCTTNATCATAGGATCAGTCAGTCTTCTTTTNGCTTCAAGAGTATGATAATGCATCCGACCTGAATCACACATCCATGCGGAGTTTACTTCNTTATTCTCGCGAGGAGTTTGCCGATAGATTTTATTTTCTCTAGAACTAATCAAAATATTGCAACCCCTTGCACAGCCTGTACAAATTGACTTGGTTTCCCTCATAAACCAAACCCTCATCTGAAATCTAAAATCGTTTGATGTTAGTGCACCAACAGGACAAATATCCACTGTGTTTAAAGAATAATTATTAGCTAAAGGCTTATCAGGATGAACAGTCAGTACGTTGTGACTCCCACGGTCTGCAAAGCCTAAAACATCATCATCCACAATTTCCTTACTGAACCTAACGCATCTAGAACATAATACGCATCTCTCNTCATCCAGNCTAATACGAGGGCCAATTTTAACATTTTTCGGTTTTTTTACTTTTTGCTCCAAAAACCTAGATTCACCCTTTCCATGTTCAACGCTATATTCNTGAAGCGTGCATTCACCTGCCTGGTCACAAATNGGGCAATCCAGTGGGTGATTAATTAATAANAATTCCATGACACCCTCACGACANTCNTTTGCAAGAGTGGACTGGGTCCTAATCCCCATTCCCTCAGCAACTGTATTGGCACATGCTATGACTGGCCTCGGCATCCAACTTATATTTGCATGTCCATCGTCATCAGTTTCGATCACTTCTCCGGGTGCTGGACGAGGTGGCATCCCCATCTCAACCAAACACATTCTGCAATTTCCAGGAGATGTGAGCTTAGGGTGGTAACAATAATGAGGGACCTCGGCTTCTGCTTGTTTACAAGCTTCTATCATGCGAGTCCCTTTTTTAACTTTGATCCAGTGCCCATCTACTTGGACATTAACTAAATCAATGTTATTTTTGTTATCAGGCATTTATCTATCTACTCAAACCCGCAGCAGCGATTTTGGATTCAGGATTAAGTTCCTTCTTTGCGTTTCTCGGTTTGGTGTGTTTTTTGAAGTCCTCAGGAAACTTGGCTACAAAACTCTGAGTTGGCCATGCGCAGGCTTCTCCAAAAGCACAAATAGTCCTACCAGCTATATTATCACCAATAGAAGTGAGAGTTTTTAAATCGGAGGGAACTCCAGAACCGGAAACCATTCGGTCTGTTATCTTTTTCATCCATAATGATCCCTCTCGACATGGCGTGCATTGACCACATGATTCATGTGCATAGAAGGTGTTTATGTTGTTAAGAATCCACGCCATATCACGGCTATCATCCATTACAATGACTCCACCTGATCCAGCCATTGAACCGCACTGAGCCATAGTATCAAAATCCATAGGGATATCATCAATACCAATAACTTTTTCTGATTCACCGTCTCGAATCGTGTACCGTTCATCAGCACTTAAAACTTTCGCTGACGAGCCTCCAGGAATCACGGCTTTTAGCTTTCGTCCTTTTTTCAACCCCCCACAAACTTCATAAATTAATTCTCCCATGGTAATTTTTCCTACCTCTATCTCAAAATAACCAGGATTTACGACATCCCCACTAACACATAATATTCTTGTTCCAGTATTCCGTGGAGTTCCAATCTGAGAGTATTTTTTTCCTCCCATTGCTATCACGTGCTTAACATGGCACAACGACTCCACATTATTGACGATAGTGGGGCACATATAGAGCCCCAAAGCAGCAGGAAAGTATGGAGGCTTAATTCTGGGATAAGGTCTTTTTCCTTCCAATGATTCAATAAGACCAGTCTCTTCCCCGCATATNTATGCTCCAGCACCACGATGAACATANATTTCGCAGTTGAATTTTGTTCCNAGAATATTCTTNCCTAAAAACTTTTNAGNTCTTGCCTCTTCNATAGCNTTTTCAAGTATTNTGGCACCTTCAGGAAACTCNTCTCTTATGTANATGTATGCAACTTTTGCACCTACCGCATAACAAGAAATCANCATACCTTCGATAAGCTGGTGGGGATCCTGATGAACAATGTAGCGATCCTTGAAAGTNCCNGGTTCAGATTCATCACAATTACAAATCAAATAGACTGGCTTGGTGTTATTTGGAGGTATAAAACCCCATTTCACTCCNGTAGGAAAACCTGCACCACCACGTCCTCTTAACCCTGAAGNTTTGACCTCATCNGTTATTTCCTGAGGCTTCATTTTCAAAGCTTTTTTTAGCTCCTNATAACCACCATCAGANATGTAAGATTTTATNGACTCATCCCATCCCTGACGATCNACATTACGAAAGATCATCCGATATTCACGTTTNTGAGGTTGTTTACCTTTGATGTATTNTAGAGCAGCCATTANTCGTAATTNTTTATTAAGTTCTCAACATCATTTGCTTTTACTGACTCATGAAAATCATCNCCAATGAGACATACGGGTCCGGTTCCNCAACTCGCCAAACATTCTGCAAATTCAATACTAAATTTCCCATCTCCCGAAACTGCTATAGGATTGTGGTGTGAGACGCTTGAACGATCAATACCAGTTACCTCGCAAAATTTATCCATAGTTTCATAACAACCTGCCATTGCACAGGATAAGGTTCTACAAACCCTGATNTGATATTTTCCNGGNGCTGATTGTCTNAGCCCAGGNTAGAACGTNACAACTTCGAGTACATTGATCGGNTCTAAATTCAATTTATTAGCAACCCAAGCAATGGAGTCTTCTGTGATGAATCCATACTCNTCTTGNAGCAAATGNAGTAAAGGCAAAGTCGCNCTTCTTGCTTGATCCTCTGGNTAATGACTNATGTAATNATCCGCTTTTTCGTCTAACTCTTTGGGAATATCCATAGNNATTTANCGATCACACTCCCCCATTACAAAATCTAAACTACCAAGTATAGCNACNACATCACTAATCATGTGCCCAGGTAGAAGTTTGGGCAGAATACTAAGATTGACAAAAGAGGGACTCCTAATCTTTAGACGGTGAGGAACACCACCACCTTTAGAATTNATATAAAATCCAAGTTCTCCTTTGGGNTTTTCAGCTCCAAAATAAACCTCACCCTCAGGTGCATCAATACCTTGTGTCGCNACNATAAAATGATGAATNAGCTCTTCCATNCTCATCATNACTTTTTCTTTNTCAGGTAAAGTACCTTTAGGGTCTGTAATATTTACAGGACCTGTAGGGAGTTTTTCACAGACTTGTCGTAAAATCTTAACGCTCTCTTTCATTTCCTCCATTCGCACNAGATAACGATCAAATGAATCACCCACTTTTCCAATGGGTATATCAAAATCATATTTTTCATAACCCAAGTATGGATGGTTTTTACGCATATCAAATTCAACACCTGAACCTCTGAGGTTTGGTCCCGTTAAACCATATCCAATCGCATCTTCTCTAGAAATGTAACCCACATCACGAGTACGGCCTATNAAAATTGGATTTCGCGTCAATAGCTTATCCACCTCATCTATAACTTCACTGACCTCGTCACAGAACTTTAATATTTCTTTTATCGTTTGTTCTGAAATGTCTCTAGTCTGTCCACCTATCCTTGTGTAGCTGGTTGTAAACCTCGCACCTGAAATTTGNTCACAAATATTGTATACNGTTTCTCTTTGAGTAAANGTATANAGAAATACCGTCATNGCTCCCACGTCCATNGCATAACAACCCACTCCNAGTAAATGNGCTGANACTCTTGCAAGCTCACAACAGATAACCCTTACTGCTTGCCCCCTGGGAGGCAACTCCCAGCCCATGAGTTTTTCAACTGCACATGCATAAGCAACGTTGTTAGCTAAAGGCGCTAAATAGTCCAATCTGTCAGTGTAAGGAACAAACTGATTGTATTGCATATTCTCGGCAATCTTCTCATCTCCTCTATGCAAATAACCTACATCAGGATCAGCTTTAGAAATAACTTCACCATCTAACTCCAGGATCAGCCTGAGAACCCCATGG
>NYVP01000068.1 GCA_002684575.1 Verrucomicrobiales bacterium | reverse complement strand
ATTTCCCTTGAACCATTTTGCAATGAGTGAATTATCATCATTGGTATCAAGCATATTCAGATAATGATTCTGTAATGCTTTTTTGGCGGTACTTTTATTCGCAACAGGAACAATGTCGTTTTGAATCAGGTCACCGATAAGTACTCCAAATAATTCTTTTACTCTATTCCCTATAGGCTCTTTTTTATAAAGTGATTTAAGTGCTACCTTTAAAATATCATTATAATTAAAATCCTCTAATTCAGTTATTTTAATTTCTAATATTCTATTCTCAGCAGATGCGTTTCGAATGGCTTTAGATATTAAATGAGTTTTACCGTGTCCAGCTTCGGGAGAGCTGACCATTACAATTTGATTGTTATGATCACCGTTCAAATTTTTTGAGGTGATCTCCTCAGTTAATCTCTTTAATTGGTTCGGATAAAGGTCATAGCCATCAAGTCTTTTTTGATCTCTTGATGGTGCAAAAATAGAATCCTCAAATGGATTTTTTTTTATCATCTTTTACCGAATTAGAGGGACTTTTCTTTTAATGAAAAGCAATTTATAAATTCGATTCTATTCAGAATTTATTGAGTTTTACACTCCTAAATGTACAAAAATTATTGATTGCAAAAAGGTATTATAAAATTCGTCTTAGAATTGGATTGAATTAGTATAAAAAAATGCTTATGAATACTACTTTGCAATACAAAGTAATATTATGAATGACTCAGAAAAAGCGCTCAACCAGCTCAAGGTGATCAGGAGCATGATGGAAAAAGCGACCGTATATCGAGCATTGTCAGCGCCGGCGGCCATCTTCGGTGGGGTGTTAGCAGTTATCGTTGGTGCTTATTTTTTTATTCAGGAAAGAAATGGAGAATATGTTGATGGATCAAAATATTTTTGGACCTGGGTAGTCGCTTTAATTATTGGAGATGGATTTAATGGTTTTTTGCTCTTTAGGAGGGCAAAAAATGAAGGTAAAAAATTTATTTCTTCTGGAGTCAAGTTAACCATCATAAGGACGGCCCCAGCTGCAATTGCTGGAGGTATCATCTCTTTTGAAGCTGCAAAAACCGATGTTGAACTTTGCAGTTTAGTTTGGATTTTATGTTATGGAGCAGCTTTGCTTGCGATGGGAGAGGTGGCTCCAAGGTCACTAAAGAGATTAGGTTGGGCTTTTATTATATTAGGATCGGTCTTCTTTTTAATATGGATGAAATTTAAAGCCGCATTTGCACCAGTACTTGGCGTGGATTATCTAGGTTCTGCCTCAATCATGATGATTGTTACATTTGGTATTCTGCATATTGGTCATGGTATCGGTGTTTTAATCCGCAAAGAAAAAAACTAATTAATATTATTTTGAATGATAGATTTTGATAAAATTGACAAAATCATTCATGAGAAGGGAAGACTTTCAATCATGACCCTTCTCGCATCCCGTAGTTCATGGAGCTTTCAGGACATGAAGGATCAACTTAAAATGAGTGATGGCAATTTAATTACTCATCTTCGTTCATTGCAGAAAGCTGGATATCTTAACAAGAAAAAAGAACTAAAGGGGAGAAAAGTAACGAATTACTTTATAACGAGTTCAGGAAAAAAAGCATTCAATCAATACTTAAAGATTCTCGAACAAATTGTAAATCAATCAGAGTAAAATTTTTTTGAAAGAAAGCTTTGTGATACAAAGTATATATAATTAAACCAAGAAAATACATGGAAGTAGACAAATTTAATATTCATTTAGCATCTCACTTTGGGATGTGCTTCGGAGTGAGAGATGCCATCAAATCGACACGCAAAACTTTTGATGATGAAAAGGTAACTGTTCTTGGGCAGTTAGTTCATAATCCTATAGTTGATGAAGAGTTAAAAGATAATGGGGTGCAACAAGCAGAACTCCATGAGCCAGTCAACCGAGTCAAGGGAACTGTAGTCATAACAGCTCATGGAGCGTCAAATAAAGATAAAGAGGCTTGGAAATCTGAGGACAGAAAGATAATTGATACTACTTGTCCATTGGTTTACAAGGCGCATCAAGCCTTGGAAGGGTTAGTTGATTCTGGATACTTTCCAGTGGTAATTGGAAAAAAAGAGCATGTAGAAGTTAGAGGGCTAATTGGAGATTTTCCTCAAGCTCTGGTAGTCGAAAGCGAAACTGATATTTCAAATATACCTAATGTTAAGAAAATCGGTATTGTTTCTCAAACAACTCAGAGAATTGATCGAGTTGAATTAATAGTTAATCGTATTCGATCTAGCAAAGTGAAATCTGATGTTAAGTTTATAGATACTGTATGTGCACCCACCAAAAACAGACAACTCTCCGCTAGAAATTTATCAGAAATCTGTGATCTGGTCATTGTTGTTGGAGGAGCTAATAGCAATAATACTATTCAACTTGTGAATACGATTAAAGAGTTTGGTGTGAATACTATTCACATACAAAGATCATCTGATATTGATCCAGATTGGTTTGAAGGTTTTCATGATGTGGGGTTAACGGCTGGTACTTCGACCCTAAAAGAGACAGTCATGGAAGTTCATGAGAAATTNGAAAAGATTTCTCATGGTCATCATTTCAATGAATTAGAAAAGCTCGTTTGTTAAATTAATAGGTATTAAGAATNTTAANATACGTAAAACCTCAGGTGCTTATTATATAAGAACTTCAATTATATCTCTTGTAATAGACTTATTAGGGAACGGAGTTGCTTTTTAGCCTCTAAAGTATTATTTTTCTAATATGAACCTAACTAAATTATACTCTCTCGCCATTTTACTGGTAGTACCTTTTAGTTCATTAGTAGCCCAAAATCAGCCGCTCACTCCAACTGAAAAGAAGCAGATGTTGGAAACGATTAATAAAATCAAAACAGGTGTAATAAAGGGGCGTACTGGAGTCAATAGTGCTGCTCTTGCCGCTTACCGAGGAGCGGCCTCGTCTAATATATCGGCCTACGAGTTCTACCTAAAGTGTTACAAGGAAATGAATTTTACGAGGAAGGGTGCAAAGGAATCAGAATATCGTGATTGGAAAGCTAAGAATAAAGATTATTTAAGTTCCAGAGANCATGGTACGGCGAGAAGGTTACAGCTTCAATTTCTTATTCTCACGATAAGGGCAGCTAATCTCAAAGAAGAGGAGCGAGATAGTCTTATTCCAGAACTAATTACTTTGATGGACAATTGTATTTCTGCTTATCCATATATAGGTAAATCAAAAAGAATTTTAAGTTCCGGGGCCACGGGCTCGACGTTTGCACAAGTATACGACTTGCAGTCAACTCTTGTAGGTCTCAAAAATTGGCCAAGGTCGCCGATGGATGTCAGTGGTATTTATGAATCAACGATTATGCCTAGGTACCGTACAACGGAAACGGTTAAAGAGTTGATGCAGGCTTGGGATAAAAGAATGTCGCAGGAAATAAAGATTGTAGCTTCAGAAAACAGTAGTGAAGCGGAGGCCAATTTTAAAAATAAAACACTTCCTAAACTTAAATGGTTCAAATATATGGATTTATTGAGAGCAGGTCAGACCAGNGAGGCCTTAACATTAATGGTAACTCTTGTGAGGACCAATCCTGATCATGAAAATATAGATGAATGGCTAGACGATCTAGAAGGTTATATTTCGGGAAAGGTAGATCCAGGAACTTTTGAAGAGGCAGAAAAGAAAAGAAAAGAGGCAGAAGTTGCTAATCAAAAATCGAAGTCCGCTAACCCTGCGGGCGGGCTTGGAAATACCAATATTGACGATGCTAGGAAGGCACTAGAGGGATTAAATTTAGGGGGTGGTAGAAATGGTGGTCGAAGAGGGATTCCTGAAAACGTTGATATAGATCAGATTAGGGAGCTCTTTAATCGCCGTTAAACAGTGGTTCTTTTGAGCAAATAATTGGATTTTGGCTCTACTTAATAATTAAAGGGCAACTTTATTGATTGATTTACGGAGTTATCTTGACTTTTAGTTAAGATATGTAAAATATCTNATCACCTAAGATTTTATCAAACTATGAAAAATTCTATTAGCTTAATTAGCCTAATTCTAATTTCCCTACTTGGCGTATCTTGTGTCGGAAGTAAAAAGACTGGAGTCAGTGTTTATCAAGATAAAGGTAAGGGGCAACCCTACAACGACCCCTATGCCTCGAGTGATTTTTATAATCAACCTNTAGGTGATCCATATGTTCCACCCACTGGAGGTGATTTTGGTATTGAGCCTCCTGCGCCTGTTAGTAATTACTCATCCAAACCAACGTATACAGCACCTTCATCCAAGAGTGTTCATACGGTTTCCAAAGGTGATACATTATACAGTATCTCTAGAAACTACGGCACCACGGTTGCAGCTCTTCAACAGGCAAATGGAATCAATGGAAGTCTCATCAGAATTGGTGAGAGAATCATGATTCCCTAGTCGCGATTCATAACTTATCATCGAGGCAGTTACTCNNATGGGTAGCTGCCTTTTTNATTNNGAGAAAACTGTTTTNAGNAAATTGATACTCTCAGTTGCAATCGTTTCAGGGTCTGGAGTGTAATCAAAGACCTCAACAGAGATATATTTATCATATTCAATGGAACGNAAAGCATCTACTATGGGCTCATATTTTACGTCCCCAGTTCCAGGTCCCCTAAGGTTTGGATCATTTGCATGGAAGTGAGCTATATAGTTATGACTATCTTTTATTATTTCGGGTATGGATTTAGTTTCATCACTCATTGCTTTGACGTCTAGATGAAGTTGACAAGCAGGGCTATCGACTAGCTTAATGAGGTCAATTGTCTCTTCAGCGCTATTAAGAAAATTAGTTTCTTTCTTTGCTAAAGGTTCCATGGCGATTGTAACACCGAGTTCTTGTGCTTTTTCTGATATATTGCTGAGGACATCTGCTGCCCTTTTCNNTGCTTCATTTCGATCCCAGTCAGGTGAAATATTTCGTTGTTGAGGGCTGCCCCAGACCATGACCTTACCTCCCATTGCCGCACAAATTTGTGCAAGATGCTTTCCGAAAATGATCGTGTCTTTACGAAGCAAATTGTCGTCGGTTGTTAAATGAAGCCATGAAGGTTTGACGAGTAACCAGTGTAATCCAACGACCTCTAGACCAGAGGATGTCGCATCTTTTCCAATTTCTGTAGCCTCTTTTTCTGAGATTTCTCGAGGATCATCTTTCAAAGTAAATGGTGCTATTTCAACACCCTGATAGCCGCTCATAGCAATGTGGTCACAGGTCGCTTTGAAATCCCATCCACCATAAGTTTCGTTACATAAAGCAAATTTCATGATTAATCAGACATCTTATCATCTCGCATGACTGTCAAGGATAGATGAGTGTTATTAGTATTTATTATTGATAGGGAGTCATGGTGCATGAGACTTCACCTGTATNTGAAAAATCAAGCATTGCATAGGCAGGTCCAAACTCCTGATACTTAGGATGATTTGGGTTCCACCAATTTCCGCAGAGGGCGCCATTGCAAAAGTACTTAATGTCAAGGTATTCAACAGAATCCTGNAGGTGGATATGACCACTGATGCATGCTCGGATATTGGGAAAATTTTTAAATAAATTTTTTATCCTTCGGGCATCCATATGCATCCATTCATGAGGAACAAGCCATCCATTTGGTTTTCCTTTTTCTTCATTCATNCCATCGAAGAAAGGACAGAAGCTTATTATTGGTATATGAGAAAGNAAGCAAATGTGTTTTTCTTTATTGATGCTTTTCAATTTATTTTCCAGCCATTTGAATTGTTGTTCATCAATTCTCGCAGTATAACCACTTCCTGATTTGAATGATGGGTACACACTATCCAGTACGATGAACTCCCAGTTTTCAATGCTGAATGAATAGAATCTTTCCTTAAGTTTTAACTCGTCCATTGCCCATTTTTTACCGTAATCGCCACCATTTTTTTGCCCTTCTTTCATCGCCCATCCCCAGACATCATGATTTCCTATGCAAGGGTAAAACGGTACCTTTACCTCAGTATCGATTACGTCATGCCACAATTTCCATTGTTCACGTGTATACTCTTTGGATGCACCTAATGCATCCATTATTGAATCGCCACCACTCAAGATTCCTACTGGTGGTTTTTTTTGAGTTTGAATATGCCTTAAGGCATTGGCCATTTTTTCAGGTGCCTGATTCTTTGGGTAAACGTGAGGATCCGTAATATGAGCCAATCTGAATCCTGAGAATTTCTTTACCGAATCTTGAAGCCGATCTCGGCGATCACGGTTCATGTACTTATGTCCAGAGGCACTAGAAATATGAGCAGTTGAAGCTAATGACAGCGAAGCGATAAATTTTTTTCGGTCCATTTGGAAATTTTTGCAATTTGAGAGAATATATAAAGATTTAATTCTCTTTTTTGGGAATTTTTTGATGCCAAAGAACTTTAAATGCCGAACCCGCTCCATCCTCTGAAATACTTGGATCTAATTTTGCTAATTTAGTGGTGTGAGAATTAATGAATTCAGATTGTTTAATGAATTCAATTTCTTCAACATTTTCTGATTTTATTCGTAGTCTAATATCCGTGAAATCCACATCTGCAGTAATGTCTTGAAGTCCTGGCCTGCTTAAAACTTCCTGAAGGCTTTCGTATCGTTGCTGGAAAAAATACGACCTAATGGTTCCTTCTGGGCGTCGGTGATACAATTGAGGAAATGTTTCACCATAATCAATTGTAAGCATATGGCCTTGTTCCCATGAAACGCTCCAATTACGAAACCATGAAATAAAATCGTCGTGTCGTTCAATGATCTGACCATCTTTAAAATCTTCATAACCAGCGATTGAAGATTCATGATTAAATTTATACTCTTTTCCCAGAGAAATATTCCAGGATTCGTTTTCCAGTTCAACCATTACACGATGCCATTTCTTTTCATTTTTATTCCATTTAATTAGCTCTGCCGGGAATGCATCTATCAGTTCGTTAGATAAAATCAATGCTCTTCCTGAGCAAGCGGCAAGGGCGTCCTCTATCCTTTGATGCCAAAATATGAACTTTCGATTTCCTAAATGGTTCTTCTGAATTTGAGATAATTTAGGTGATGTCTCAACGATATGATATCTCAAACCATATCTGCCCCAGAGTTTTAAATTTTTTAGAACTTTATTAGCGAGTGATCCATCACCAGCGCCAATTTCGATAATGTTACCTTTAATTATTTTGCTTTGTTTCCACCTATTCTTGATCCATGAGCATATAGACCTTGCTAATGTGTCATTGATAGTCGCTAACGTTGAGAAATCTCCGCTTCTCCCAACGGTTCTGATGTTTCTTGTGTAATAGCCATAATTTTCATCATAAAGAGCTATTTGCATAAAATCTCTGAATGATATTTTGCCTAAGACTTTTAAATTTTCTTCCAGTTTGTTCACTGAAGGGGACTCGATGTTTAATGGTTTTTGGCCAGATCTTCACAGCCTTTAATATCTAATTTTCCAGACGCTAATGATGGAATGGAATCAACCTTAATAATTTTTTTGGGGATCCATAAAGCGGCAACACCCAGATCTAGAAGTTTTTGTCTAAGAGATTTCACCGATTCATCACCCATTTCCTCAGTGCTTAACAGTACTAAGGCTTCACCTTTTGCTTCATCGGGAATGCCAATTACAGCTATCTTTTTCTCATCCTCCGAGTCATAACTGAGAGCCTTGTTGATATGGGATTCTACCGTTTCGTGAGGAACCATTTCTCCAGCGATCTTAGAAAATCGAGAGAGTCTTCCTTCGATGTAAAGGAAGCCATCCTCATCAACTCTACCGATGTCTCCAGTTCGAAACCAACCACCTTTGATAACTTCCTGAGTCTGACTCGGTAAATCTAGATACTCTTTAAAGATGTTTGGGCCACGAAGCCAAATCATACCACTCGAATTAATTGGCAAGGGAGAGTCATCATTTGGTTCTGTTATTCTTACTGCAATACCAGGTAGAAATTGACCGACTGAACCAAATCTTTCGCTTTTAATTAATTCAGATTTATTTTGAGCGGTTACGTTTGGGATATTGACGTTAGTTACTGGGGAGGTCTCGGTTAAACCATATCCCTCCATAACTTTCTTTTGAAATTTACTTTCAAAAGCTTCGGCTAATCTTTTGGGCAACTTCTCAGCACCAGTGACAACAAATTTAATGGTATCCAGCTTTTCAGGGTCAACTCTTCTCATGTATCCACGGAGGAATGTTGGTGTAGCAAGAAGTAAAGTTACTTTGTACTCTTCAATAAGCTCCGCTAATTTTGGTGGTTCTAGTGGACTTGGATAGGTGACAAGGTCTATCCCTTCAAGCATAGGGTACCATAAGGTGACTGTTGATCCAAAGCTGTGAAACAGCGGTAAGCACCCAAGGATTTTATCATCATGGTGTAGGTCAAGACGACTGCCAAATTGTGTTACATTTGAAAGTATATTTTTATGAGATAGGACAACGCCTTTCGGGTTTCCAGAGCTTCCACTAGTGAAAAGTAGTACAGCTTCACCATTACCGCCTTTAGTGGAGAGGCGAAGCATTGATGCTAACCATTTGGCAGAAAAGATCTTTAATGCGATTAACCAGAAAATAATTTTTGGCTTGAGGCNAGGTAATACTTTTTCAATAAGAAGAATTTTATTTTTCTCTGGCCAAGGAAAGTTGGGATATTTGTCTACAAATGCTTGNGCGGTAATAATTTGATCAAGTCCTGCCTGTTGAATTGANGATTTAATGGCATCTGATCCTGCGGTAAAGTTAAGGTTAACTGGAACTTTTCCTGAAATTAGGACTGCTAGATTGGCAACTAATCCACCTTTTCCGGGAGGCAATACAATGCCGACGCGATTAGAATTTGTGGCTTTATTTATAATTTTACTTAGGGCAGCGCCAGCACCAAAAACTTTTGTAAATTTTAATTCTGAGCCATCATTACCGTCAAATATGGAAGTATTGTTAGCATGTAATTTTAAACCTTTAAGTATTGAAAAGACTAGCGAATCTTCAAAGACAGTATGGCTGCTGAACGCCTTTTCCCCAGCTATTAGTAATGATTCTTGAAATGCTGCTAAGCTTAGGTTCTCTGACTTTATAGGTTCTCCATAGGAGTGAATCGTATTTTCGTTTTTTTCGATGGATAATTGCGTTTCTGATAGTCTCTCAATAAATAAAGGGATCACTGGTAATCCAAGGTCTAAAATATTTTTGACTTGGTTGGTTGGGAAATGAAAATTTGCACCCTTGAGAGCTTTATAATTGCCTGGAATATAGAGAATGATTTGGTCTTTAGAAACTTGGTTGTTAATCAGAGAATTGAGTTCATCGGTACTACCATTCTCAAAGTCATAAATTAAAACCTTATCATCATCTTCTTTTATATCTAAATTCTCTAAACTTTGATTTTTCTTATCAATGAGTAAAACAAGCTCCAACTCTTTTTGGTCTGCCGATAATTGAATTTGACCAATGTCTGACTTGGAGATTCGATTTGGTATTATTATATATGTTTCTTCTGATAATTTAGAAACATCTCCAAATTGTCTATAATTTGTCGATTTTGGTTCTTTTTTTAAGTTTGATGACATTTTAAAGATGGTTTTATTGGTCTTTAGAGCTTCAAATTGAGGGAATTATAAAGCATTTCATTGAACAAATTGCTATATTAGGATTAAGTGATCTTTACCCCAAGTATATTTGCGGATTTTCTATTAAATCATCTTATTTTACCCCATGAATAAAAAGGAAAAAGAAATCGCTTCGAAGGATATATCATCAAGTCCTAATGATCAGTCTATGACGAAGGAGCAGTACTGGAAGAAAAATATTTCATGTGTATTAATTTTGTTGGCTGTATGGTTTATCGTTTCGTACGGATGTGGAATTTTGTTTGTAGAAACATTGAATGAGATAAAAATTGGAGGTGCTGGGTTTGGGTTTTGGATGGCACAGCAAGGCTCCATTTATGTCTTTGTTGTTCTTATTTTTATTTATGTTCGCTTGATGAATCGCCTCGAAGGCGAATACGCAAGTGGTATTAAAAACAGTAATTCAACTCAAGACCTAGGAAAGGAGAAGTCATAATGGATGTTCAGACTTGGACCTATCTTATCGTAGGATTTACTTTTGCTCTCTACATAGGTATTGCTATTTGGAGTAAGGCTAAATCAACTAAAGAATTTTATGTGGCTGGAGGAAACATTAGTCCATTATCCAATGGTATGGCCACAGCTGCCGACTGGATGAGTGCTGCCTCATTTCTTTCGATGGCTGGAATCATAGCTTTTTCAGGTTATGGAGGGTCAGTTTTTTTGATGGGTTGGACTGGGGGTTATGTATTGCTGGCCTTTTTAGTTGCGCCTTACCTTCGAAAGTATGGAAAATTTACGGTGCCAGAATTCATCGGTGAGCGATTTTACTCGAAAACGGCACGACTGGTTGCAGTCCTTTGCCTTATTATTGTCTCTGTGACTTATGTTATAGGTCAGATGAAGGGAGTGGGGGTGGCTTTTTCCAGATTCTTAGAGACAGATTATAGTACTGGATTGTTCATTGGGATGGCAATTGTGTTTTTCTACGCAGTTCTTGGAGGAATGAAAGGAATCACTTATACTCAGATCGCTCAGTATGTTGTTCTGATTTTTGCATTTACCGTGCCTGCAATTTTCATTTCCTTGGAACTTACGGGTAATCCTATTCCTCAGTTGGGTCTGATTGGCGATTACAAAGACGGTACACCCTTGCTTCAGAAATTAGATACTGTTATTACTGAACTTGGATTTGATCAGTACACTCAGAGCGGAATGGGAAGCAAATTGAATATGTTTGCTTTTACTCTTTCTTTAATGATTGGCACCGCGGGTTTGCCGCATGTTATTATTAGATTCTTTACCGTTAAAAAAGTAAGTGATGCTAGGCTATCTGCAGGATGGGCATTGGTGTTTATCGCAATACTTTACACAACTGCTCCTGCTGTTGCAGCTATGGCTAGGTTGAATTTTGTTAAAACTGTTCAAGTNGACAAAGTTGGTGTGGATTCCGGAAATATTGAATACGCAAAACGACCTGAGTGGTTTAAGAATTGGGAGAAGACAGGCCTCTTGAAACATGAAGACAAAAATGGAGACGGCAGAATTCAATATTACAATGATAAAGATAGTGATTTATCTGAGCAGTTCTCAACTTATGGATGGAAGGGTAATGAAATGGTTACTGTGGACAAAGACATTATTGTTCTTGCGAATCCAGAGATAGCAGACTTACCCGACTGGGTTATTGCTTTAGTTGTTGCTGGTGGATTGGCAGCTGCTCTATCGACGGCAGCTGGTCTTCTGTTGGCTATTTCCTCATCCATTTCACACGATTTATTGAAAGGTATAATCATGCCAAATATTACTGACCGTCAGGAGTTAAATGCAGGCCGATTATCAATGATTGGAGCTATAGCGTTAGCTGGTTATCTTGGCCTTAATCCTCCAGATTTTGCGGCAGGGACTGTTGCCATGGCTTTCGGTTTGGCAGCTTCATCAATTTTTCCTGTTCTGATTATGGGAATTTTTATGAAAAAGATAAACCGCGAAGGTGCCATTGCTGGTATGGTTGCTGGTTTATTAGTTACGCTGCTATATGTATTTCAACATAAAGGAATCATGTTTATTCCTGGCACATCTTTTTTAGGAGATAGTGATGAGAACTGGTTCTTTGGTGTTGAACCCAAAGCTATCGGTGCATTTGGAGCCCTAGTTAATTTTGTGGTTGCTTATGTTGTGTCTAAGATGACAAAAGAGACTCCTAAAGAAGTTCAAGAATTAGTCGATGATATTAGACTTCCAAATGTAGAGGAAGTTTAATTGGCTTCTTTCATNTCTTCGAATTCCCTAACAGTGATAGGTATTCTTTTAGCGCATCGAGGGCATTCAATGGAAATTGATTCCTCCTCTCCAAAGACTTCTTCTTTTTTCGCGTTCATTAATGCGCGGAGGATTCTTTCTTTAGTGCATCCACAATGATAGTGGTAATATCTTTTCTCTAAAAGGCTAAGGTCTTCATCTTTGTCGAGTGTTTTAATTTTTGAATCAGATAATGATGATAACCATTCCTCATCACAATCAGGNTGAGCTGAAATAAAAACAAATTCCTCTTCAGAATAATTAAAGAAACNAGCCAACCTTTGCTCACTTTGAAGATAATAATTTTCAATTATTTTAAACATTGAATTATTTGGATCAAATTCAATGACGCTTCTTCTAGGTTCTTTGGGGAAGTTATTGATTTGTGCGATAAAAAGATTTTTTTGATCATCCCTAATATCCTCTGTAAATACTCTACCTATTAAATTCCTTTCATTGCTATTGCCTGTAACAAAAATATTGATGAGCGGGTCTGCGAAATGAATTGTCCAGGCACTGACTTCACCCCAAGGTCTGGACGCAAGATGCAGTGCGCATCCGGCAAGTGCATCCTTAAGCTTTTGATCATTTTCTTGTTCTAATTTGATTTGGTTTTCAAGAAGATGCAGATAATGATCCATATAAATTGGAGAAAAATTGGCACGAACGGCGAGGGCGTTCCTGTGTCTAACGAAGTAGCACCTTACTTCAACCATGCTATCCTCTGATAAATTGTTTTCTGTCATTATTTAAGAACTTATATTCGGCTCTTTTCTATTATACTATTTTCTATATAATACTTTTAATAAACTTTTACCAAATTGATTTTTCATTTAAGATTTTCCATTGTCTTCGATCAATCCAGAGTTTTTGCTTCAAGCCTATCGGATGGGTATTTTTCCGATGGCTATGGAACAGGGTGAAATTGGATGGTTTAGTCCTGATCCGAGAGGTGTCATACCTCTGGAATCATTTCACCAGACCAAAAGTTTAAAAAGGGTAGTGGCTTCTGGAAAATTTGAGATAAGAATTAATTCATCTTTCAGTGAAGTTATTGATGGTTGTGCCGAGAGAGATGAAACCTGGATAGATGAGACAGTCAGGGAAAGTTATATGACTTTGAGTGCTGGTGGTTATGCACATTCNGTGGAGAGCTGGATCAAAGGGGAATTAGTTGGAGGTCTTTACGGAGTCTCTATTGGAGGGGCCTTTTTTGGTGAGTCTATGTTTTCTAGAGAAGCTAACGCTTCAAAGGTTGCCTTGGTCGCTTTAGTTGAGCATCTCAGGAAAAGAAATTTCATTTTACTTGATACGCAGTGGACGACACCTCATTTGAGGCAGTTTGGGGCAGTGGATATCCCAAAGAATGATTACATCAAGNAACTTAATGAAGCCATCAGGCTTGATGTGAGTTTCGTTTAATGTCTTAGGTTTAAAACTGAGAGAAATTANTTACTAACAATTTTAAAGTTCTCTCCTCTTCCTCGTTCCCAAGCTCGAGCTACACTTGAATATATTAAATCAATATTTGATTTAATGGTGAGTCTATACTCCATCGTTTTGGCGTGCGTNGAGTTAGGGTAATTTTTGATGACCTGATCCCATACATCTCCAGCTCCAACCCTTTGAGTTGCCTCTTTTGATACATTTTTGAGTCTATCGAGAACAACCTGACCAGCATTGATTGGGGAGCTTTCTGTTACGGGTTCTATGAAATAAAAACGTGCAATTGCTGAACTTTTATCGGCCACTGTAACTTCATATACTCTTGCGGCTCCATCAACAATATACGTGTGCTTGGCAATCGAGGAAATACTATTAAGGGCAACCATATATTCTCCACCCGGTAAACTAGCCTTCCAAAACCTTGAAGGAATTTGTTCTGAAGAAGAATTATTTTGAGTGTTATTATCCTGCGATAAGACGCTGGAGCATAGCATGAGGAACGTTAATAACTGAAGAAATAGTTTACTCATAATCTTAATTATTGATAGATGTTCATTATGACCTTAGCCAACTGAGTTGTCAAAGCTACCATCTCAATGAATTAAAGCTTTTTCCTGGCACGTATCCACTAGGTACTTCCAATTTNGAGTGTTCTATTCGTATTAATTTCCATGACCAAGGCAGAAAGCCTGATTTTTTCCAATGAAAAGTAAATGGATCTAAAAGGTGTGTTCTTGTCTCCTTTATTATCATTTCAGTGATTTGATTTCCCGTGCCATCGATTTTCAAGTTTCCTGTGATTTGATAAGTCTCTGAGATTTTTCTAATTGAATTATTTTGCCAATTCGCCTGAAAAGATAAAAAGAAATGCTTGGCGTAATCTCTTAATGCTAAAGCGATTTCATCATTATTAAAATCCCATTGATCAGAATAATCATCAGATATTGAGTTGCTGCATTTGGCGAAACGTTTTTNTGAGAAGTAACTTATAAAATTTTCATGAGCTTTCTGTGCTCCTTTTTCTCCGCTCCATCTAAAACTTTGTACAATGAAGATAAAAAGAATAAAAAATATTAGACCAGAAATTTTCAATAGTGAGTATCTGTGCACTTGATTTATTATTTGTTTTTTATCATTCTCAGTGACTTTATCAGTGTCAAATTCATCCAAACCAAATCAAAATCAAGGACCCAAAAGAGAATTTAGGAAAAATGCTGCTCTTATATTGGAGAGAAAAGATAACAAGATCCTAATATGTGAGAGGGCTGATTGTGAGGAGGCATGGCAGTTCCCTCAAGGAGGCGTTGACAAGGGAGAAGAATCTATTGATGCCTTGTATAGGGAAGTTGAGGAAGAAATAGGGCTCAGTCCCAAATACTACAAGGTTATCGAATATAGAGAAGGTTACCGTTATCGATTTGATAGGAGACACCCAAAGATGAAGCACTTTTTAGGGCAGGAGCAAACCTATTTCAGGTGCCGCTTTACAGGAAAAAATAAGGATATTGATCTTAATGTAACGAAACCAGAATTCGTGAGTTTTTGTTGGATAAAGCCCGAAAAATTTAATCTAGAGTGGGTTCCTGACTTTAAACGAAAAGTTTACGTCAAGGTGTTTAGGGATTTCTTTGATCTGGATATCAGTTAGTTATAAAATTGCCTTGCGGTATTAGAAAGCGAAAAGATATTAACGGTGCGCCCTTTCATATATGCGCTTGAACAAAAGCCCAAGAAACCCATTGTTTAGCAGGACTGGTAAAGCCCTTCGCAGGATAGTTTATTGGTTAAGCCAAATTTCATCGAGTAATGAACTAGGGAATCCAAGTTTGAACATTCAGAAGAATGGTCATTCTAACCTTCTCAGAGATGCTCGCTCAGGTTTAAATGTAGCACTCTTGGCTTTTCCTCAAGGAATGGCTTATGCGTTAGTCGCAGGATTACCAATTCATTATGGTATTACTTGTTCAATTGTAGCAGCTATAGTCGCGCCTATTTTTTCTTATTCGCGTTATCCAATATTGGGGCCGACAAATGCAACGGCCTTCATGATATTTAGTTATTTTTTGATTTATTCTGATTCTTCCCAGGTCGTTTCCCTAATGCCTCTTCTCGTATTAATGGTGGCGTTGATTCTTCTCACGGGCGCATTTTTTAAAGTCGCTGACCTAGTTCAATATGTTAGCCGTGCTGTTATAATTGGGTATATCGCTGGAGCTGCCCTATTGATTATCGCGAATCAATTAAATCATGTTTTTGGAATAGATACTGAGAAAGAAGCGAGGTCCTTTTTTACCATATTGTTCGGATTGTTTGATAGATTGGATGAATCTAATAATGCCTCAATACTGTTGGGTTTAGGAACCATGATTAGTTATTTTGTTCTAAGGAGAACAATGAAGGCCTTACCGACATTTGCGATAACTCTTCTTTTGGCGACGATAGTTAATTATTTTCTAGGTGAAAATTTATCAATTGAAACTTTTAAAGGGAAACAGGAAGGGGGGACATTTTTGCCAGAATGGAGTGTTTTTCATAGTCCGTCTGATCTTATTGATAAGGTTTGGGAATTATCAGGAATTGCAATGGGGTTGGCGTTTTTAATTACACTCGAAATTTCAGTCGTTACCAAATCAATTGCCTCCAGGACAGGGGATTCGCCAAAATTAAACAAAGATATTTTTGGTTCAGGTATTGCTAATATCGGCTGTGCTTTGTTAAGTGGAATGCCTGCGTCTGGTTCGCTTACTCGGTCAGCGCTAAACTTATCTAGTGGTGCATCTGGAAAACTTTCCAGTGTTTTTTCCGGATTGATATGTGGAATAGGCATTTGGATATTATCCATGAGCTACTTTATTGGGTATATCCCTAAATGTGCACTTTCTGCTCTCGTCATTGCTGTGGCATTAAGTTTATTCGACTGGAAACAAATCATTGTATGTTTATGGGCGACTCGTTCTGATGCCTTTACATTTCTAGTGACCTTTGGTTCTGCTTTGATAATGCCTCTTCATGTTGCCATTTTTATTGGTGCTGCCACGGCGGTTGCTCTTTTTCTGAGAAAAGCGGCACGTCCAGAATTGGTCGAATATGACATGGGATCCTCTGGACAATTAAATGAGCTCAAGTCTGGAGAGGCTAGAACATCTCCTGCCATTTCTATCGTTCATGTTGAAGGGGAACTTTTCTTTGGTGCCGCAGAGCTCTTCCGTAATCAAATACAATCCACGGCGAGTGATCCGAATTTGAAAGTTATCATACTTCGAATGAAAAATGCTCGGCATCTAGATGCGACCAGCGTGATTGCTCTTGAAGAGTTAGTTGCCTTCCTTCGCGGGGAGGGTAGGGAACTTTTAATAAGTGGTGTCATGAAAGAAGTTTATAAAGTTCTTAAAAGCTCTGGAGCTGTACAATTTATTGGAAGAGAAAATATATTCCCCGGTTCAATCAGTAATCCTAATCTAGCTACCAAAAATGCTTTAAAGAGAGCACAAGAAATAATAGGTTCTTCCGATATTGACGTTAGAATATATCATGACCCGTCTCGCCCCACAGAGTGAATAAATTTTAGTTGGTCGAGTAGGCGCTTATGCCAATATTACTTCTCAAAAGTAGAATTTTTTCAAATTTTGGGCTTGGGTCAATATGATGCGGAGAAAGTGCGCTGATTGCATCGGTTTGATCCTCAAGAATGGATTGATTAATGTTTCCGTTTTTCAAATCAACGAAATACATCGTAGCGCCTTTATCACCGCCATTAAAAAACTTCATTAGTTTATCGTTGTTTATCCGAACGCTGTAACCATGTTGATCGATTTGGGATTTATTAGCCGTTGGGCTAATGATGAATTTTTTTTCCGCAAGGTTTGCAATAATAAATTTGTGACTGGGAAAGCAAAGAATATCATTTTCTATAATTACTTGATTTCTATCAACCGGAATACCTGTTCCAATTTCGAATCGATAGTTTTTATCCTCTGGCTTGAGGACCACATAGACTTCCTGATTGTTTTTATTTCTAGTTAACGCCAGTAAATATTTTCCATGGCAACTAATCATTTCATGATTGTCTGCTAGCCTTATGGCTTTTTTACCATTTAAAAAATAACTGTATAAGTTTCGCTGTCCTCCTTTACGGTCCCTTGTCTCTAAAACAACTCCTTCATCAAAGAATTGAGCTTTATCTATAAATAATCTTCTGACCATTATCCCTTTGGCTATAGGCTGTCCCCATTGCCCTGGGTTATTGCTGGCATATAACTCATATTCGCTAATCATTCCATTGTTGTTGATGATTACGGCTGGCAAGTATCGCAATGTGCTGAATGATGATTTGTTGCCTAAGTCCAACTGAATTTCATGAGGGTGTGGAGGAATTTTTCCTATCCATTGTGTGTGCCACCATGTACTTGGATTGCCATCAAAAACATTTTTAAGTTCTGTATTCATTCGAGACTTCGGTTCATAGCTGTTAGTGTAATGGGCTCTCCATTTTGAACGGTCGATATTCTCGCCATTTTCATCACCAAGGTTGATTTCCGCGGCTGAGGACCAACCCATTCCATTGACTTCAGATTTCATAATTAGTCTTATGTACCTTGCTTCGACTTTATTAAATTTGATTTCGTAGAACCCTTTACCAACTAATTTTCCGTCCGAATAGTTTTGACCATCATTGGTGATATTTACATCGTAATCCTCGATGAGTTGACCAGTTCTTGGTTCGATTTTCAAGTGCCATGGGGCACGGCCCATTGAAGTTTGGAAAACATTAATTTTTTTTCCATCCCATTGAGGTATTGTGTGGTTTCCATAAGCTACCCTGCGCTGCCATAATCTTTTTCCGTTAGCAGGATCAAATGCAAAAAGCACTGTTCTTTTATCATGCAATAGACCAATACTGCCACACTTTAACAATAAGTTGGCTTCTGGAGGCACTTTTGTTTGCCATAACATTTTCCCATTCTTGCCATCGAAAGCTACTGCTTGCCTTTTTTGACCACTTCCAGTTAAGAGTAGCAACTTATTGTCAATGATTTGAAAGGCAGGTTGTATTGCATTGATGAATCTTCTCCACTTTACTTGCCCCTTAGNGGAAATTTCAATGCATTCCAAAAGTCCATCACTAAGAATAAATGCATGATCGCTTAGCAAAGACTGGTGAGGAGCTCGAATGATGGTTGCATTGCTTCTCATTAAAGACCATTGTCGTTTAAGATTGTGGGATAAATTTTGTGTTTCTGTAGAAGCGTCAGGATTAATGGGTTCTGAAACAGCGATGTCTCCTCCACTAGGATTGTCACTAATTATGTAGATGGATCCTTTATCGATTCGAAATGAAAGGGGTTGGCCGACATCTGAGTTCCATTTAATTCTGTTTACTATGGCCCCATTTGAAGCATTAAATTCGGTTAGCCCATGAATATCCGCTAAATAGATTAAGGAACCAATCATCTGAGAGCGACCGATTACATTGTCTGGAACTTTTGTATGCCAAGCCGTTTGACCTGTTTTTAAATTGATCGCAGCTATTGAAAATTGCCCCCTTATAATAAGATTATCTTGGTCTCTTCCTAGATATTCAATTCCCAGTGTTAAAGTATTTTCCCATACTAGCTTTCCAGTTTTTGCCTGCAGTGCAAAAGTTTTTCCGGAGTCCTTAGTTATACAAATAACAAGATCATCAAAAAGTATAGGATGACTGCCAAGTGCTCCTGAACCTGGACCGGGACTTGTGCTGTAGTAATGGATCCAGTCAGGTTTTCCATCCCGAGGGTCACATTTTGCAATGAGGCCCGCATTACTATTAACATATATTGAGCCACCGTGTAGACTGACTCGATTACCGAAATTTCTAACTTCCTGACGTGATTTTTCGAGGTTGGCAACAATATCACTNGATTTTCCGGCTTCTGCAATCGTGCTTGTCCACAGTGAGGACTGAGTTGTTTCCTCAATGCACGCTAACTGTAACCTCTGACCTCCATTGGAATTCCAGATAAGTTCGTAGATGAGACCGTCAGAAATCACAGGGTCGCTGATTGGAATAATGTTTTGGTTTNTATTAGAACCGAATCCAAAATCATCATGAAGCCATTTACTTTTTCCTGATGATAAATCAAAAGCGGCTATTCCTTGAGGCATTGCCATGAAGCCCCAGCGAGAGTAAATCGTTTGATCTTTTATTTTTGGTGTGAAGTAGCCAGGCAGAATATTTCGTTTTGATTGATCGCCGTTCATTGGTAGGCGTGGTTGAGACCATAGTGCATTACCTAGATTATTGGTGTCATAAAGGGCNAGATGGTTACGGCTAGAGACCAAAATTTGATTGTTAATTATTTGTGTATCAAGAACCATGCCCCCAGGATGGCCTCCTCCAAACCAAGGTGAGACTGCGGGAATTTGGATTTTCTTTTGAACTAATGCACTCAATGGCTCAGCTTTTGATGGATCTTTTTTGTCAGGGATTGATGATAATAATTTCATTCCAAGTTCGCTGGCTTNGAGTTTTTCACTCATCCATATCATCTCAAAATCAGGATCTGTATTATCGATTTCTTCACTTAAAGCGATTTTATCGCCNATCATCGAAAGAGCCGCCCACTTACCAGTTTTAGAATACTGAATAATTTTTGGGTCATTAGCATGATTTAGAAGATCTTCAAAACTTCTCAATGCTGCAAGGGCATGACCAGCAATTAGATCGCGGTTTGCTGCTCTTAAAAGAGTTTTATGGCTACTATNTGACCATGGATATCTTCTGAACAATTCTAGAGCCCTTTGATTCGTAAAGTCAGGTTCTAAGTTTTCGCGTTTGAATGACCTTTCTTGNACTTTTCTCAGTTCTTCGAGNTCCGTATCAGGAAAGCTTTGTAGGTGTAAATCTAATGCCAAGGATGCATCTACAATNCCCGTCATATCTCGCCAAGGAACAATTGATTCGGGTAATAATGTTACACCTATCAATCTGTCTATCTGTCTGGCACCACTTGAAATTGGCTGTTCGATTACTTGTTGCCAGCGACCGTCTGGATCGTCAGGCGAAAGGTCTGGCATCGGACTACCCTCAAGTGGCTTAAGAAGAGGTTGAGGAAGCTTTCTGAAGTCACTTTCCAGTATTTCTTTGAGCCGGGCCCATCGCTCTCTGGTCCATGGGTCAGGATGGTTCATGTCTTTGCTTTTCTTAAGATCTTCAAAAAGGTCTCGAGTCGTTGCTAGTCCTAGCGTTTTGTGTGCTCTGGCTCTAGTCGATTTCCAGTACAAGTCGTAGGGGTTTCGATTTGCTATATCGTCATGATTTTCTGCGGCCACAAATAGATTTCTATCTGAGATTTGTTGAGTAAGTCCCTTGGAAATAATTTCTCTGTACAAAGGAGCGTTCGCAGATATCTGACCAAGTTTTTCGAGGCTCGCTATTCTAGATGTTACATATCTCATCCATCTAGAATTGGTATTGTTTCTGTCACCTCTTTCGTAAATTTTCTCGAGGCATTCGATTGTTTGAGAAATGTTTCCTGGATCTGATTCAATAAGATCTTTTAAATATCTGTTACCGGTTTCACTGTCGTTGTTATTATATGCTTGGTCTGCTAATTCCCAGAGCCGGTCATTGGCNTGTGATTCAAGGCTTAAGCCAATCCAAGTAATGAATATTGAAAGATAGAATAACATTCTCATATTAGAATAATTCTACGGGCCTGTTGTTAGCATCAGTGATGCGGGCCCTTACCCACCACTCGTTCTCAATATTTGCGCTTTTAACTAAAATTCTGTTTTTCCCTTTTTTTAATTTTATTTTGATATTTTCTAGAGTCGCAACGCAGCTTTGTCTGTGAAGGTATGGGGCTATCGCTTCGGCAATCTTNTCACCATTAAGCCAAACTTTAAATGCATCGTCTCCGTCTAAGCTTAAAAATAAATCCTGATCCTTAGAGCATGTGAAATCCGACACTGCATATGCAATGGAAAATGTTCCAGGTGGAGGAAGAAGCGGTCCCATTAATANCATTCCATTTGTTTNATTAACACTGGCCTCGGACCATCCTATTTCTCGNTCTATTGCTTTTTCTCCATCCCTTCTCTGATTGCCCTGTANTGCCCACACATATTTCGAAGGGTATGTTTTTTCAAAATCAATGCTCTTCTCGGGTTCCAATTCTTCTGCAAAAGCTTTGTGCTCTTTGTCATTAAGGAAAGTGCCTAAGACCATCCATTTGGAAACGTAACCTTGTCTANTTGCAACGTTGGCGACTCCATTATCAGGAGCTATGCTACCTAGTGCCTCAGCAACGGCCTCTCTACGAATGGTATCCGACCCACTCAGGGCTTCTCCTAGCATTGCTAAGGCAGGTTCAAAATCATCAGCATTTCCCGCGTGACCCAATAAATCAAATGCAGTTTTTCTAACCACAGTATCAGTATTTACAAGAGCATCTTCCANGTATGAAACTAATTCACCAGTAGGAGCGTCCTCAAGAGGAGCATNCATGAGAGCGTTCATCGCAGCTAATNAAACTCTATTTTCTTTATCTTTAATTGTCTCTTCAAGAAGGTCATAGAGGTTGGTTTCTTGGCAGTGACTTAGACAGCGTATAGATAGCTCTCTTATTTCTGGATCATCATCCTTAAGGTAATTAACAAAAAAATCTAAATTTGAATCTGGATTCATTTCCTTGGCTCCAAGAGCAATCATGACGGCTTCTAGAGTTTCTGGGGTTGTTGAATCTTTTATTGAAAGACGTAACTTTTTACCTAGTNGAGGATCTTGTAAAAGATGGGTAATGATACGAGCAGCTACAAAAATTGCAGGATCCCTACCTGTCATTATTAAATCACTAAGTGAGTTATTGAGGTCTTCTTTTTTATTTTTGGAAAGAGCAGAAATAATNAATGAATAATTAGGTTCATCCATATCTGTTTGCTCCAATAGACCTAACAAAACTTTAATAGTNTTAATGGTTTTTATTTTACTAAGAGACTCAATGAAGGCTCTTTTATCTATAATATTTTTCNAATTATCGTTTAGTCGTTTTATGGATTCTTCGCTNTCAACGTTAAGAAGCGCTTGAGAGGCTAATGGTATAAATTTTTGTGATAGATTAATGGTCATTTTATNNACTAATGGCCATGCCTCTTGTTTTTTCATATTTGAGTAAGTAGCTAGCGCCTGATACCGAACTGAATCAGATTCATCCTTTGTTAACTNGAGTGCCAATGCTTCAGCCTCATTGCTTTCAATATAATTTAGCGATTCTGCTGCACCTTTCCTGAGCTTNATATCCTTAGAGGAAGAAAACGATAAAACTACTTCGGGCACTGAAGAGCTTTTTTGAATCTTGCAGTAAGCGATTAGGGCCTGTGATCTAATCCAAGAATTTTCATTATTGTCTGATGCGATTTTTAGGATTTGATCAACGCTCTCTTTGACGTTGTTTTCANAAAGATAGTGGAGTGCTTCTGTTCTAAGTATCCAATCTTCTTCTTTTAATTGCTGAAGATAACCTATGGTGCCTGATGGTCTGGCAGATGAATTTTCATTGAAGCATTGCAACNAAATTGTTNNAATGATNAGAATCACCCAATTGGATGTCCTTAAAATTCTGCAATTAAAATTGGATGTAGCAGATTGATTCACATTGAAATTTAGCGCTGATAAATCGGTAGATATCTGTATGGAACTCCGAGTATCAGAATTGACAATGAGGTTCCATAGGCTTGGCCATAAGAACCGCTCCAACTGCCATCGTTTTTATTTTGTTTTGCAACGATCTCTGCTGATATTTTTGGATACCAAGCTCTAAAATCTGCGTCTCCAGACTGATACATTGATTGCACAGCATAGTAATGTGCGTAGTGGAAGTGATTTGTACTTTTGAATTTTGATTCAGGGAAAGCTTTCAGAAATGCTATTCCCCTTTGAGTAGGTTTTTGATCACGCTGTCCACACATAATGAGTGACATTACTCCAGCGGCAGTTCTTGCGAAATTCGGTTCGCCGCCACCAGGAGTATATTTAAATCCGCCACTACTAAGGTCTTGGCAGGAAATAACATACTCTGCTGCCTTGTCTATTGTTGCCTGAGGTACGGCGATTCCAGCCTCACTGGCTGAATTAAGGGCTACGAGTTGCATTACAGTCATTGAAAGGTCTGCGTCTCTTGGCTCCGGACTATAACGCCATCCGCCTTCTCTGTTTTGCGCTCTCAGTGTGATGTCAACAGCACGAGTCAAGGCTGATTTAATTCTTGGGTTTTTGCTTTGTCCCCAAGCCTCGGAAAGGGCAAGAACGGCTAAACCGTGTTCGTACATTCCTGCATGATTTCTGGGTGTTCCTAAATAACCTCTTTGGTTTTGTCCTACGTTCAAAAGGAAGGAAATTGCATTCTCCATGGCTCTTCCGTACTGACCTCTTCCTGGAACATGGCCTTGTAACATAAATGCCATTAGAGTTAGTGAAGTTTCAGCTACTCTGTTTTGATCTCCTCCCCAGCTTCCATCGGCTCTCTGAAGATCATCCTTGGCGAGGTATTCCAAACCTTTGCTTATTGCGGATCTGACTTCTGGCGTCAGTCTAGCAACTCCCACACTTTGAGAGGGCGCTTCTTGAGTGAATGCATTACCCAAAGACCAAAAACTTAATGTCGTAAATAGTATTGTAAACTTTCTCATTATTTTTGTGTGGCTATTGCTTCGAGGTAAGCTTTGACTTGTTTGCGAAATTCTGGTGGTAAATTCTTTTCATAGTTCTGATTTACAGCGCCTCTTCCTCTACGTGATCGTGTTGGATTAGCTTGCCTGCTACGAGCCACTTTGTCCCCTTTTGCAACTGTTGAGGATGTGCCCTCAGCAGAAACTTCCTCACTTGGACCCTCGGTCGCAAAAGGTGAAGGTTGACCTTGCCCTTTGCCTTTACCCTTGCCTTGGCCTTGACCTTGACCTTGACCTTGACCTTGACCTTGACCTTGACCTTGACCTTGACCTTGACCTTGACCTTGGCCTTGACCT
>NYVP01000067.1 GCA_002684575.1 Verrucomicrobiales bacterium | reverse complement strand
ATTAAAAGTGGGGAAATCATGGCCAATGAATTGAAAAGTGGATTATCCCCAATTTTCTATAGTAGCGGAAAACTTAAAAGTGAGACTGAAGAACTCGACAAAATATCAATGCAATCTTCTGTCATCACAACCCATGATAGTGTTAATCCAAATTACAAAATAAAAGCTAAAGAGGTAAAAATCGTCGGAATCAACGGTCCAGAGGAAAACCGTCGAATCATTTTTAATAATATGACGATTTACGCCGGTAAAATTCCTGTACTATGGCTTCCGTATTTATCGCAGCCACTAGACGCAGAACAAAGCTATCGCTTCCTTCCAGGTTACAAAAACAATTGGGGCGCATTTTTGATGAATCAATATGGTATGATGTTAAATGACAAAGCATTGGCAACTTATCATCTCGATTTTAGATCATCTCGAGGTATCGCCGGTGGCTTAGATATTGATTTTAATCGGAACAACAAAAATCTAGGTGATAACTCCGGATCATTTAAATCGTATTATGTGAAGGATCGAGATACTAGCCTCACTCATAACAACAGAAAGAGAAATGAAAATTTAAGCTCAGACAGATATCGTTTTAACCTGAATCATAAAATGTCTTTATTTGCAAAGAAATATGATGACCTTTTTCTAAATTTCGACATCAACAAATTAAGTGATCAGTATTTTTACGAAGATTTTTTCCCGGAGGAATACCGATTAGATCCAAAACCAGATAATATAATTGGATTACAAAAAACTTTTCCAAACGCGGTTGCAAGTATTTGGGCTCGATTTCAGGCGAATAATTTTTATAGAACTGACACAAGGTTACCTGAACTAACTTTTGAGTCTTCGACCATTCCGGTTGGAAAAACTGGGATTTATTACACTGGAGGAACATCAGCCGGCCTATACGAAAACCGCTTAACTAAGGCAGAAAAAGAGCAACTTCGTAGACTAAGAAATCAAAGATCCATATCTAATCAAGACATTGATAAAATTGATCCTGATATATTAACTAATAATGGAAATATTTTGGAAAGATTAAAAGAGGGCGGTGACATAAAATCAAATTTCACAAGAATCGATACTTACCATGAACTAAAAATGCCAAAACAATTATTTGGGTGGCTGAACATCACTCCTCGAGCAGGATTCAAAGGAACTTCTTATTCTCAGATAAATGATTCAAATAAAAGCGATACAAGAAAAGCTATTCATGCGGGCATTGACACATCTTTTAAATTATCTAGAGACTTTGATGGTTTTAGTATTCCCCAAATTGGACTATCAGATTTGAGGCATGTGGCAGAACCTTTTGTGAGATATTCATTTTTAGGCACTGATGAACTTGAATCAGATATTGGCAAAATCGATAGACTAGTTTCAACGACAAAGCTACGGCCAATTCATTTATCAGAGTTTACGGCAACAGATGAAATTAATGACTGGAGTATTGTGCGATCAGGAATTTCCAACCAGCTAATCACTTCTCGAGATGGTAAATCTCATGAGTGGTTAAAAGTAAACAGCTATTTAGAGCATTATATTGATGACCCTGAATTCGATCGTAACTTTTCCAACTTATATAATGAAATATCCCTGACTCCTCTTCCTTGGTTATCTATGAGTCATGAAATTTCGGCGCCATTTCTGGCAGATGATCCACTGGATTATACAGAATCAAATACATGGTTTACATTTATGCCGACGGATCACCTAGAATTTACTATTGCTCACCGGTACTTGAAAGATCACCCTGTATTAGAAGAATCTGACCTTCTTGATTTCAGAACTTATTATCGGGTTACAGACCGGCTTGGATTAAGCGCGAGGCAACGTTATGAGTTTGATGATGGCACCCTTGAATTTCAGCAATATTCGATCCACTATGATCTAAATAGTTGGACTGCGGGACTCGGGGCTCTAATGGCCGATCATAGATCTGAAGAAGATGAGTTTGGTTTAGTTTTTACACTTACTCTAAAAGACTTTCCTTCATTAAGCCTTCCCGTTGGGATCACACCATCACACTAATTGGTTCAAAAGATCAATTAATTGTAATCAACGAATCATCAAGTAAAATTTAAATCTGATACATCAAAAAAATTCCGATGTCAGATCATAATGCTCGAAAAATATCTCTATCTATTCTCAGGGAATGGGAAGAATCTAGTAAGTTTATTGATTCCATTATAGATAAAAAGTTTAGATCAAATAATTTAGGTCATCTCGACAAATCATACACTCAAAATATAGTTCTTGGAGTTATTAGAAATTTATCTCTGCTTGATCACTTCGTTGAAAAGCTACGCAATTCAAAAATGAGCTCAGAAACTAGAAGAGTTCTTTATATTGGCATTTATCAGATTCTTCTAATGAGAACCCCAGATCATGCCGCGGTTAATGAAACCGTAAATCTTGCCAATGGTAAAAGTAGAGGGATGGTTAATGCAATTTTAAGGAGGTGCGTAAGGGAAAAAGAAAATCTCTTAGAGGAAAAAAAGGACATGGATCCTGCTGATAAATTTTCAATACCTGATCACATCTACGCTCGGTGGGAAAAGCAGCTTGGCAAAGAAACATCCATGGATGTTGCAGAGAATTCCAATATTCCCGCCAAACTAATGATCCGTTCAAACGAACTATTAGGAGGTTTAAACGATGAGGATTTAACTGAAATTAATGCAACTAGAATAGATCAATTTAAAGGCTTTTATGAAGTCAAGAAACTGCCTCTTAAAGCAATAACAGATGGACGTTGTTATGTACAAGACCCCTCAACTTCTATAGCACCATATTTGTTAAAACCTGATTCAAATCATACGGTTTTAGACGCATGCGCATCTCCAGGAGGAAAAACCGCAATCCTTTCATCCATTATGCGCAATGAAGGAAAAATAATAGCATCCGATATTGAAGGCCCGAGGTCTGANCGATTGNTGAAAAATTTAAAGAGACTGGGTGTAAAAAACACNGAGATTTTNAGTGGNGATCTTAGGNAAACCAAAGATGCATTAGAGAATNAAAATGTGAGATTTGATAGAATTCTTGTTGATGCTCCTTGCTCAAATTCTGGTGTNTTCAGAAGAAGAGCCGATGCCAAATGGCGTCTAATNCCTAATTATACAAATGAACTAATAGACCTCCAGTTAGAATTACTATCTGCAGTCATACCTTTAATGAAAAAAGGAGGAAAATTAGTATATAGCACATGTAGCATTGACGCGGAAGAAAACACTGNGGTAATCTCTAAGATAATTGAAACACATACTCACTTGAAAAAATTAGACGAAGTACAATTAATACCTAACGATATAAATGACGGAGCTTATGCCGCACTTTTGGGTTAANTAATCTNAACTNAAAAACACCAATCTAATAAATNAAATATGGNGAAATTAATTTCAGTNATAATTTCAATTCTAACAAGTTTAGCTCTACTAGCCACAGTGGTAACGACAATTCTAATTTGGTCATTGAACAAATCAACAATCTACGAAAGAAATTCGCCACTAACAAATAACTCCACTTTAAGCCCAAAAATAACCAAATAAAAATTACCAACGAATTATTTAAATTTATGAAAATAAAATATCTAAAAGTAATACTCTTTGTGGCAATGATTAGCAACCCATTGATCCATGCTGACAATCACTCCTCGATTAAACTTGAAAAAACTGAAGACAGTAAAATAACCGTCAAAATAAATGGGGATCATTTTACCACATATCACTTCGGTAAAGAGAGAGCAAAGCCAATTTTGTATCCTGTTCTTGGTCCTGAAAANAGACGTATGGTACGAGATTGGCCAATTAAAAAAGACTCTCCAGATGAGGCTCATGATCATCCCCACCATGAATCATTATGGTATACCCATGGAGATGTTAACGGCATTAGTTTCTGGCACGTTGGTGATAAGATGGGAAAAATCCATCATCAAAAATTTTTGAAATCCAATGAAAATGAAATTATTGCTGAGAATAATTGGGTTAGCCCAAAGGGAGAATTACAATGCTCTGATACAACTCATATAAGATTTATGTCCTTACCTGACGGTGGACGCGGAATCGATTATAAGGTGACATTAAGAGCAACCAATGGAGACGTAAAATTTGGAGACACCAAAGAAGGTTCCATGGGAATAAGGACACATCCAGCTCTTCGAGTTAAGGGTAAAGTAGCGACTGGAAAAGCCATTAATAACAATGGAATTTCAGGAGGTGGAGTATGGGGAAAAGCTGCAAAATGGCTATACTACTGGGGTAAAGTAGAAGGNACTCAAGTTGGCGTAGGAATTTTTGATCATCCAACTAACCCAAGACATCCAACAACATGGCACGCCCGAGATTATGGTCTAATCGCAGCGAATCCTTTTGGTTATTCATACTTTCAAGGCAAACCTCGAGGCACTGGAGATTTAATTTTAAAGGATGGNGAAAGCATCACATTTCGTTATGCATTTGTCTTTCTCGNAGGAGATAATAAAACATCGCAAGTCTCTGAAATCTATAATGAATGGATAAAATAAANATCTATACATTCGATAGAGGATCCGCTGATGAAAACAATTAAATCAATTTTATTCATAGTATCTATCGTTATAGTTTTTTTATCTTTTTCTAATTCCAATGCCAGCGAATCAGAGGATGGCAAGCCCTTAGACTTTTTTAATAGCATCTCTTTAATTGATGGGGATTTTTTAGATCGCTCCATAACCCGTGAACTATCCGAGTCATTTAGCATACTACCTAATGTANCAATTTCAGATTCCGTAGANTCCGGATTTTTAATTCGGGGAATCAACGCTGANGGAAATGGNCTATCTGCTGGCAAGCCACTTGCCAACCTCTACGTCGATGGTATTGCTCAATCCATTAATGGCTCNAGACGTGGCACTCTGGGAACTTGGGATTTAAAGAACATATCATTAATGCGAGGGCCTCAAGGAACTCAAGGTGGAAGAGTTTCTACTGCTGGACAAATAAATTTAAATACTAAAGATCCGACTTTCACTGAGGAAGGTTATCTACTTTTTGGTCTTGGAGAAAACAATCTCTNTGAAAGTGCATTAATGATATCTGGCCCAATTAATGAATATCTGGCTGCAAGATTTACCGCAGAAATATTAAACCAGGATGGTGAATTTAATTATCCTTTATCTGNTGGTTTACCTAAATTTTCTGNAAGAAAGGAGGATAAGTATTATCAANTAAGAACAAAGATACTCTATCAACCTTCAGGTAAAGATGGATTGACAGCAAAGTTTACCGCTTTGCACTCATATGATTCACCACAGTATCAAGATGTTGATGGACCCTCGGCAGGAGTTGAATGGAATGATAGAGTGTGGGGGCTACAAAGTCTCCCAGCATTTATCCCAGCTCTCTCTACTGAGGTATCTCAGGCAAGTCTCTCTATTTTTTCTCCAATTAATGANTATTGGAGTGTGGAAAGCTTAACCGGAATCATAAAAACCCAAACAGAAATACCCTCTATTGATTTATCCAAAGATGGTGAAATTNATGAAAAAAATNATTCAAGACAATTTACTACTCATTATGAAAATGGACCTGTAACAAGTAGTATAGGAATTTTTTATTTAGATGGTAAAACTAACAGTAGTTACAATCAAAAACTTCCATTCAATAATTTCACAACCGAAAATCACGAAATACAGGAAGTAGAAAACATTGCGCTATTTAGTGAAGTGAATTTTCAAATTCTTCCTAGATGGTCAATATTTGGAGGCCTTCGTTATGATCGAGAAGAGCTGGAATNTAATANAGTATTTCGTGAAGTCAACGAAACTCAGCTCCTCTCATCAACCAGTTTCTCATCAGATTTCTCCGATGATGCTATTTTGCCTAAAGTTGGGATCAATCATAATTTAAATGACGACACGCTGATAAGCCTAAAGACTCAAAAATCTTATCGTCCCGGCGGCATTGAGTATGATCTTTTTAACAATAACGATTATTTATATAATGATGAAACCGTCTGGAACTATGAACTTTCATTATCTGGAAAATTACCAAATAAAAGTATTAATTACTCTGCCAATCTGTTTTATATGGATTGGAAAAATCAGCAATTAACAATTCCCAGAATTCCTAGTGACCTTACCAGTTCAGTCATTACTAATGTCAAAGATTCATATGTTTATGGAGGGGAACTTGAACTTATATCCCAACCATCTAAAGGATTAATTCTTTTTGCATCAATCGGTGCTGCGCTAACTGATTTTGAAGAATTTGAATTTAATCAAATC
>NYVP01000066.1 GCA_002684575.1 Verrucomicrobiales bacterium | reverse complement strand
TGGTGGTCGACAAATTAGTGCAGAGGGAGGTAATATTTATGACCATTTTCATATTGCCTATGAGTATCCAAACAATGTCATCTGCCATCTTGGATCTCGCCAACAACGAGATTGTTATGGGGAAAACCATGATTACATCAATGGCACTAAAGGAACGGCATTAATAGTAAGAGGAAATTGTGTCATCAGAGGAGATGAAAATTGGAAAGCTGGTCGAGATCTCAATAATGATATGTATCAAACTGAACATAATGAACTGTTTGAATCAATTCGTAAAGGAGAGGCAAAAAATGATGGCGAGTGGATGGCACACAGTACAATGCTTGCCATACTTGGAAGAATGGCAGCATACACAGGTCAAAAAGTGACCTGGGAAGATGCGATTAACTCCAAAGAAGACCTTGCCCCTGATGATTTAGGATGGGGAGACGAGTTTGATCCTGGTGGAATTCCAATGCCTGGAAAAAAAAAGCTACTTTAGAAAATTAAATGAAATAGAATAAAGCCTCTCTTTTGATTTTCATGATGAAAATTTTCATTATTACACTTTTTACCATGATTTGGAGTTATGGCGAGATCGATGAAGGATTGACCAAGAGATTGTATTCAAAAATAGTTTCGTCCCAAGAAGTGAAAGTTGAATCAAAAATGGTCAACTATTCCATGAAGATTCCAGAATCTGGTGCTGAATTTCACATGATAGCTGTATCTGGAGGGAATTTTAGAATGGGATCACCTCCAGAAGAAAAAGGTCATAAGGCTAACGAGGGACCCATCAGAAAAATNACTATTTCACCATTCTGGATTGGCAAGTACGAAGTTACTTGGAATGAATACGAAAAATTCATGACCGATGGCGGGAAAAGAAATAAGGATGGATCAAAACAGTTTCCAACCAAAGATGAAAAAGATGTAGATATAGTTTCTAGACCAACTAAACCATACGTTGAGATGACATTTGGGATGGGAAAGGATGACTATCCTGCAATATGTATGACCCAACATGCGGCGTTAATGTATTGTAAATGGCTCAGTGCACAAACAGGACACTTCTATAGACTACCTACTGAGGCAGAATGGGAATACGCGTGCAGAGCAGGAACAAAAACTGCCTATTCTTTTGGTGATAATGAATCAGAACTTCACAAATATGGGTGGTTCATAGATAANTCTGATTTCAAATACCAAAAGATTGGTAAGAAACTTCCGAATCCATGGGGAATATATGATATGCATGGTAATGTGGCTGAGTGGACTTTAGACAGCATATCCAAAAAAGGATATGACCCAAAAGAAATTAATAACCCATGGAATCGCGGAAACGATCTATACCCCAGAGCTGTTAGAGGAGGATCATGGGACGATTCACCGGAAGCATTACGAAGCGCCTTCAGGCTAGGGTCATCAAAATCATGGAAGGTACAAGATCCTCAACTCCCAAAAAGCATTTGGTATCATACNGACGCAGAATGGTTGGGTTTTAGGATTGTTCGTCCTCTGAAGATTCCTTCTTTACAAGAGGTTGAAACAATTTGGAATACTGGAATTGATCATGATACCCTTGAATAGAGGATTGTTGATTTCTCTGAGCCTCTTTTTAATCGATCAAGATATCAAGGGCAAAGAAAACTGCTTGCACACATTTTTATATCCGTGCATGGGCACAACATTCAAAGTATCAGTCCACTCTGAAATGCCTAGAAACGAGTTATCTCACATAGTTAAAGGAAGTTTCAAAATTGCCGATAAAATGGANACAATATTTTCTGACTACTCGGCGGATAGTGAAGTCTCAAAAATTAATCAATTAGGTAGCTTCATACCACAAAAAATCAGTAGCGAATTGTCTGAACTTCTCAAAATATCCGAAACTCTATACATAAAAACTAATGGTGCATTTGATCCAGCTTCAGGAGCATTGACACGACTGTGGAGGTTATCAAGAAAAACAAAAAAATTGCCTGATCAAGAATCTATAAAAAGAGCGCAAAAAGCCAGCGATTTTAATAATTTAATTTTTGATAAAGAGAACAAAAAACTCACAAAGAAAGATCCTTCAACACGACTGGATTTTGGAGGTATTGCTAAAGGATTCACAGCAGATAAAATGTTGCAATACATGAAAAAAAATCATCTCAANTCATGCAGTATTTCTGCAGGTGGTGACATCGTAGTCGGAGATCCTCCCATTGGTAAATCAAATTGGACGATAAAAATTAAGCCTTTTGGCGATAGCGACGCTCATAAATTTGAAATCCGTCTATCCAATGGAGCCGTGTCAACATCTGGTAACGTTGAGCAGTTTGTTCAGATTGNGGATNTTAAATACTCACACATAATAAATCCAACAACCGGCCTGGGCTTGACGATCGATGATTCGGTAGTTGTGATCTCAAGGANGGGTTCAATATCAGATGCTTTGGCCACCTCCATCAGTATTCTTGGTAAGAACGGATTCAAAATTTTGAATCATTTTCCTAACACAGCGGCTGCGATCATTGATCCCGTTAATAATAAAGTGATGAAAAGCCAAAATTTTAATAAAATTTCAGAGTAATTTGTATCTACATAACAACAAAAAAAGCGTACTATTAAAACGTCTTACCAATGTTTTTTAAGAGAATAGATAGAATCATCGTTACTCTATTTTCTATTCTTACTCTTTTAGTAACAGTCAAATCACAAACTCAGATCAGTAAGGTCTCAAAAACTTCGAATGGTTTAATCAACCTTCATTTTTTTCTNNCTGACGAACTTTATGGTGTTCTATATCGAAGCAACTCACTAGAAGAAACGGGTGGTCCTGTCTCCATGATTAATGGAAACAACAGTGGAGTGGAGTTCAGTGATGAAATCGGAAATCTAGAGAAGGGCTTTCTGAGAATCAAGACTTACCGAAAATCTGATTCTTTGGATATTGATAATGACGGTATTCCAGACACAACAGAATTAGATGCTTTGGGAAGAATGAACCCCCTCAACCCTGCTCCGCCAATAAGCATATCAAGCGGCAGTCAATACGTTCCTAACAAAGAAGCGTTTAACACCCTTTCACATAGAGACAACTTCCCCGGATCTAAGGATATCAGTGAAGTTAAATTTTTGATCTTTGACGTCCACACCAACTCCAAAAAGCTTTATTTAATTAACAGCAAACGCTACGAATACCATTTCACCTTTAGCAGAGATGCAGTGGGAAGGTACAATGATAATACCACTTTTAACAATCACTCCTACTTTACCAATACAAGAAGAAGGAACGTCGCTGGTAGTATCGTTTATCATCCAAATCATATTTTAAAGAATGGTTCTAAAGGTATCTACACAATTGAATTTTGGCCATCAGACCCAGTTGCTTTCAAATATGTGCAAACCGCNTATGAAATGATTATTGCNGCNATGCCATTTTTAANAGGAAAAGTGGCCTANCATCCTTCAAGCGAAACTCAACGNTCACTTTATTTAAATGAGANTAATGAATATAAAAGTTCACGCGTCACTGTAATAGATACCAATGAGCTANTGGGCAATATTACCTATAACGCNTTAAATACAGGAGAGAGCTATGGNAGACTTAAATTAATATCCGGATCTCAGAATATTTCTTTCAGAGATATCGTGATTCTTGAAAACATCCCNAATGACATCACTCACGTTGCAGGAATTATATCCGAACAAAATCAAACTCCCCTATCTCATATCAATTTAAAAGCAAAACAGAATGACACACCTAATGCGTTCCTGAAAAATGCGGCTAATGATCCAAGGGTTGCACCTTTTATTGGAAAAAATATTCACCTGAAAATAGGCCCAGACAACCTTGAAATACGAGAAGCCTCGCTAAATGAATTAGAGAACTATTTTGAAAAATCCCGTCCTAATAATATTTCATACCCAAAAAGAGATCTGAAATATGTTAATATNAGAAGATTTGCAAATCTCAGTTATCCAATGTTCACGGCCTACGGATCAAAAGCCACGAATNTGGCAGAGCTAAAAAGAATACTCCCTTCGGTGACACCTGATGGTTATGCAATACCATTCTATTTTTATCATGAGTTTATGCTTCATAATGGTTTTTATTCTGAAGCCACACAAATGATCAACGACGAACTATTTCAGAAGTTTCCTTCAGTAAGAGAAAAACGCCTAAAGGAATTCAGAAAAAGAATCAAAGATATTGGAATCTTGCCAGGCTGGATGCTTGAAAAACTCAGAGCCATGCAGGATTCCTTTGAAAATGGGATCACCCTAAGGGCTCGATCAAGCACCAACAATGAGGATCTTCAAGGCTTCAATGGAGCCGGCTTATATGAATCATATAGCCATTATCCTGATGAAGGCCACTTTTCAAAAACGGCAAAACAAGTATGGGCTGGTCTATGGACCTATCGTGCCTTTGAAGAAAGAGAATTTTGGAAAATTGATCACCTCACCGCTTCCATGGGAATACTAGTTCATCCTAATTATAAAGACGAGCTCGCTAATGGTGTNGGANTAACAAAAAATATCTACATCCCCGGACCTGGGTGGGATGGGCACTACATCAATGTNCAAAAAGGTGATGATCTAGTAACAAACCCCTCCCTTGGATCGGTTCCCGAAGAATACATTATCGCAAACTTAGGGTTTGGCTCAAATTATGAAATTCAATACATAAGAAATTCTAATCAAATACCTAATGGAGAGAGAATTCTAAGAAGAAATGAAGCATTGCGACTGAGAGATTATATGGATTCAATACACAATCATTTCAAAGGCCTATATCGAGGAAATTCATCATTCGCAATGGAAATAGAATTTAAGGTTATCGAGGGCAGAAAAATTATTATCAAACAAGCAAGACCCTGGGTTGAATAAAGAAGTATTANAGGAATAATTATCGACTTTTTTTCTCTAAATATTTGAAAAAAACCTTTCAATTATCCTAATTTTAGATGAACTGATAGTAGTGAAAATCAAGGATGCACTAAACAGTCAAAAATCCATTAAAGAACTAAAAGTTCAGGGGTGGGTAAGAACTAGAAGAGACTCTAAAGGCTTTTCATTCATCTCAATAAATGATGGCAGCTGCCTTGCTAATATTCAAGCGGTTGCAGACGAAGGAATTCCTGGTTATGAAGATATTCATGACGCCACAACCGGTGCATCTATCATTGTCACTGGTGAATTGGTTGAATCTCCGGGCAAAGGACAATCCTGGGAAATAAAAGCCAGTAAGATTGAAATTACAGGTCTTGCAGATGATAGCTACCCTCTACAAAAAAAAGGGCACACTCCAGAATTTTTAAGGCAGATCGCACACCTAAGGCCCAGATCTAATCTATTCGGTTGTGTTTTCAGAACCCGCTCCAGATTAGCTTATGCTATCCATAACTTTTTTCAGGATAAAGATTTTGTTTATGTTCACACCCCAATAATCACTGCTAGCGACTGTGAAGGCGCTGGTGAAATGTTCAAGGTGACAACACTAGACGGTAATGAGAAAAATCCGGAAAATGATTTCTTTGGAAAGCCGACCTTCTTGACTGTTAGTGGTCAACTCGAAGTTGAGACATTTGCATGCGCCTTGTCTAATGTTTACACATTCGGCCCTACCTTTAGAGCAGAAAACTCAAACACCACAAGGCACGCTTCTGAGTTTTGGATGATTGAACCTGAAATGGCCTATTGCGATCTTTTTGGTGACATGGATCTCGCCGAAGAAATGATACAATATCTTGTAAAAGATATAATGTCGAATTGCTCTGAGGACCTAGAACTGTTTTCAAAATTTGTTGATAAGGAATTAATCAACAGACTCAATTCGGTATCTGAAAATAAATTTGAACGTATCAGTTATACAGAGGCAATCAAAATTCTAGAGGACTCTAATAAGACATTCGAACATCCAATTGAGTGGGGCGTTAATCTACAAACCGAACATGAACGATTTTTGACCGAAGAGCACGTCAAGGGTCCCGTTACGGTATACGATTACCCCAAATCCATTAAACCGTTTTACATGCGTGCTAATGATGATGGGAAAACCAGTGCAGCCATGGATCTTTTGGTACCTGGGATAGGAGAAATCATTGGAGGAAGTCAGAGAGAAGAACGTCTTGAGGTACTTCTAAACAATATGGAAGAACACAATATCTCCAAAGAAGATTATTATTGGTATTCAGATCTAAGAAAATACGGCACAGTTCCTCACTCTGGTTTTGGACTTGGATTTGAAAGAATGCTAATGTTTGTGACTGGGGTCGCCAATATACGAGATGTCATTCCTTTTCCAAGAACACCCGGCAATGCTGATTTTTAAAAAAATGAGAATAGTTGCCTCATTTTTAATATTTAGCTTTTGCTCGGTATACGCCGAACCAATTCGAGAAGGCTCCGTTGAAGTCGAACTTGTCAACTCCGTGAGTTGCGTTGCACCCGGTGAAACTGTAGACATAGCCCTAAGAATCAAACACAGTACAGGGTGGCACACTTATTGGAAAAGCCCTGGCATAGTGGGTGTGCCAACAGGAATTGACTGGAAATTACCTGAGCACATTGAGATAAGTGACATCAAATGGCCTCAACCCAAAAATGTGAAAATGGGTCCTTATAATGCCTATGGATACACAGGAGAAATATTTCTAATAATGAAATTAAAAGTATCAGAAAAGGCTTCTTCTGACTCTGCTCATTTATTAAAAGCAAGAGCAAGTTGGATGTGCTGCTCAAAAACTTGTCAGCCGGGCTTTGCTGACCTGACGCTACCATTAAGTGTATCAAATCAGAAAAAACAATTAACTAAATGGTCACCTTTGATTGAAAAATCTAAGGAGACTTTTGCCATACCTCTTGAGGGATATAAAACTGAAGCTATTATAGCTGGCAAACGACTAGTTCTCAATCTAACTCCAATTGATAAAAAACGGGTTAAATTTACCAAATCACTTCAATTTTTTAGTGCAGATGGTCTTATTCACTCAGATGAAAAACAAATTGTCAAAAGACTTAAAAATGGAGCAATTCAATTTGATATGGTTATTTCTGAATTTGGCCCGAAAGATCAAGAAACATTAGAAGGCATTTTATATACAAAGAATGGATATGATGAACACTCAAAAGTTAAGCCCTATCGCATAAANGCGGCTATCAAGAGAAGATCATAGGGACTATTATACCTCCNCTTTAATTAAATATAAAACTTGATCATCAAGTCCAAAATTACCTATAAAACTTATTTTTGAGATCAGCCGGAGTAGCTCAGGGGTAGAGCACACCATTCGTAATGGCGAGGTCGTCGGTTCAATTCCGACCTTCGGCTCNCCTATTTTGAAATACTTAGATTAATAAAATATAAATCTAGTCATTCTTTTTAACTAACAAACACACAAANAATTTAATATTGAATGTTTCGTTAGAGCAANCTAGAGTATTAATCATACTAAGCATCATTGTTGAAATTCAAAAATGACCCAAGAGTTAGAGTTACTTGATAAAAAAGAATTAGCTACTCGGTCGAAACGTGGTCTTGTCATTTCCGATCTTCACCTTTTTTCATCACGTTCAANTGGATTCAGCCTAATGGATGAAATTTGGAATGATTTGTGCAAACTCGATGTTTTAGTTCTAAATGGGGATATCTTTGATTTTCGTTGGAGCCAACTAACATCTGAGGAAGANACGATAAATGAGGCTCTTAAATGGCTTCAAAAGGTTGTGGAAATTTCAGATGACATTCAAATCCATTACATAATTGGCAATCACGATTGCATATTAGATTTCACCAAATCGATAAAAAAATTTTCGAAGAATTATCCGCATCTGGAAATTCATGACACACAACTGATACTAGATAGATTACTGTTTATACATGGCGATTGCACCAACTGGAATATGAGCGGAAGCGATTTACTTCGCTTTCGTGATTCGTGGAGCCAAAAAAAAATGAGCCCCCGTTCACATCTTTATCTATATAATGTTATGGATANGCTTGGTCTCAGCAAAGGTTTCCACAACTGTTATTATCCTAGATCTGTTACAGTCAAGCGTGTTGCCCATCACCTAGATACAATATTACCTGATTGGCGAAATTCTATTGACGATTGTTATTTTGGTCATACTCACCTTCCTTTCAGTGACTATTCTCTGGAAGGCGTACGCTTTCATAATACGGGATCAGGCATACGCGGAATGAAATTCCTTCCCTTACATTTTCAAATTAATCCACCTTCTAACTAAATAATAAAATAGAACGANTCATGACTCAAGGCGGTGAAAATAAGCAAAACATAAAGTCCGAAGATAACTCTGAAGTTCATGGTGTTAATTGCTATTCCGATGGTGAGGGTAAATTTATGGAATGGTCCCAAAGCCTACGCGCGACTTTGTTTAATCCACTACTTAAGATTCTTTCTAAACTTGGCTTTACAGCCACTCACATCAGCATTCTTTCATTAATCACAGGTTTAGCATTTTGCCCCTGCTTCATATGGATCAATCCGGCTTTTGCTTTTGTTTTACTTTTTATTCATTCATTACTTGATGGTCTAGATGGCCCCCTTGCTAGATACCGTGGCACTGCTTCCAATCGTGGTTCCTTCACGGACACTATGGTCGATCAGATAGTTGTAACCATCACCGCGATAACGATGATATATACTCAACATGCTGGAATATGGGAGGGTTCGCTTTACATATTTTTTTATGCTGTAGTGGTNGTTTTTGCCTTTGTCAGAAATGCACTTGATGCACCCTATTCTTGGCTNATTCGACCAAGATTCATTATATATATCTGGTATATTATTGAAATATACTGGTGGGAAGGTTCGCTTAATTGGGCGCTGTCGATAGCTGCCGGAATTCTGGCGATAAAATNATTAACTGGATTCTTTTCAATAAGAAAAAGAATCTAATTTCCAACGGCAGAATAACGATCAGAAATCAGGTTTTCCTAATTCTTATGAATAGATCACAATTTAAAGTAATCAATTCATTAAGAGGTCTACAAAATATCTAATACAAAAATTTCAGATTCTATATTTTGCTATACATTTAAAAAGGAGCTAGGTATTCATAGAACTTTTTATAACTCTGACCTAGGCACCTGTAATACCAACTAAAATCATTAAGTGAAAAAATATTACCTCATCTTAATTACTCTCTTATCTCAATCTCTATTCTCTAAGGAGCATCCGAACGTAGTTATCATTTATGGAGACGATGTTGGGTATGGAGATGTTGGTGTCAACGGCTCAACTAAAATACCAACGCCATACATCGACAAGATTGCGTCTCAAGGTATTTCATTTACTGACGGACATTGTACAGCTGCCACATGCACCCCGTCAAGATACTCAATGCTAACCGGGCTTTATGGATTTCGTGAAGGCGTCAGAATCCTACCTCCTAATGCGCCTTTATGCATACCTACAAATATTTTAACCTTACCAAAATTATTCAAAAAGGCAGGCTACAACACAGCCGTGGTGGGTAAATGGCATTTAGGTCTCGGTGAAAAAAACTCGAATGTAAATTGGAATGCAGAGNTAAAACCAGGCCCTCTAGAAGTTGGCTTCGATTACTCTTTTTTACTTCCATCAACAAATGACCGGGTTCCTTGTGTGTATGTTGAAAACTACGAGGTAGTTAATTTAGACCCCAAAGATCCTTTATATGTTGGAACAGCACCAGAAGGACACAAGAGCACTATTTATCCATATGGCCGCACCAATCCTGAAGCAGAAACATATTATCCNGCAGACCATCAACACAGTGAAACCGTAATTAATGGAATTGGTCGTATTGGTAAGATGTGGGGAGGAAAATCTGCATTATGGAATGACGAAACAATGGCAGATGAATTCGTTAATCANGCTAAANATTATTTGTCAAAACAATCNAAGGAGAAACCTTTCTTTCTTTACTTCTCCTCTCAAGATATACACGTACCAAGAGCACCTCATCCAAGATTTCAAGGCAAAACAAAATTAGGAAAAAGGGGTGACGCCATGGTTCAATTTGATTGGTCAGTTGGAGCAATAGCAAAAATTCTTGATGANCTAGACTTGTCAGAAAATACAATATTCATTGTATCTAGTGACAATGGACCAGTTTATGATGATGGCTACGAGGATGGCTCAACAGTAAGNAAATCTACTGAAGAGGCCGACCAAGGGCATGACGGATCAGGGCCTTATCGAGGTGGNAAATACCAAATCTATGAAGGAGGCACAAGAGTCCCCTTTATCATAAGATGGCCTAAAAAAATAAAACCTGCAGTCTCAAATGCTCTTGTGAGTCAAATCGATTTCATAGCTTCATTTGCTAAACTCCTAAACATTGAACTTAAAAACAATGAAGCCCGTGACAGCAGGAATACCCTTGATGCATTTATAGGGAAAGATCAAAAAGGTCTTAAATACATNCTCCAAGAAGCCAATCGAACCGTTGCCATTAGAGAGGGTAATTGGAAATACATTNCAGGCAAAAAGAACGCTCAACTCTATAACCTTAGTGAAGACATAGGTGAAAGAAATAATATGATTTCAAAAAAACCTCAGCTGGCCAAATCTCTAGCCGCAAAACTTACAANATTGCGATCCTCAAAAGGCTTACGCAATGAAGAAAAATAAATCTTTCAGAGCTTAGCNGGTATTTTTTTTCTATCCCACCACACTTTTAAATATTCTACATCCTCATCCGAGAGTGAATCTATTGGAATAGTGGACTTCTTCCCATCTTTTCTTAAGATAGTCACTTTCCCTTTGCTAAGACTAAGCACTCTAGCATTAATTTGAGTCCCAGATTTATGGGTAAACACTCTCAACTCTGAATCTGTTACACTAATAACACTCTGTCGTGACTGCTTATCAAAAAAATCATAAATCCGCCCCACCATTTCGGCATTTCTGGTAATGGAATTAAAATGATTTCCCCCTTTAATTTCCTCATACTTATAATTCATTTGAAGTTTTTTCATTTTATCAGCCCATTGCCTGATAACGCTAACGGGTATCAATCGATCCCTTTCACCAGTCACAAGATAAATAGGAATTCTCCGCATTNCTTCAAGAATNGANTGATCAAAATCGACAGTCGGACGCATTACGGCAGGAGACATCGGAGCAAGGCCAGCCCATATAGAGGCATATTTATTACCTAGATAAATTGTTCCTCCTCCACCCATTGAGTGCCCCATCAAATAGATTCTATTTGAATCAATATTGAATTCTTTCCTTGTTATTCGTAATACATTCATAACATCCATTTCGCTTAGCTCTCCAACGTTTTNAGGATCATTAGGGTTTTCACCGAGAAATAACGATTCTAAAGTTCCTTTTTTGGTCTTACCTCTACTCCCGTACCATCCACGTTCATTATATCCGAAAGGAGCAACCACTATGTATCCTCTAGACTCTGCCTGTTCCACGATTCCTTTGTAACGAATCACTTGTTGAGGATTGCTACCAAGACCATGTAACAAAACGATTAAAGGAATTTTTTTCTTTTCCGAATATGAATTTGGGACATACAAGCAGTAACTAATATCTTTTTCTGCTTTTTTAAAATAGTACGATTTTTTTTCTATCTTGCCCGCGCCTTCAATTGAAAAAAAAGGCAATATCAAGAAGGAACAAACCAACATTAATTTAGAGCAAGACATAGCCGTATGTATATAATCGAATTCAAAAGACCTCAAATTATAAAACATAACCAATCTTCATCAAACTTCATAACTACATTGTTTATAATGATGCTATCAGTGTTTTTATCGATTTCTGATAATTTCCATTATTAGCTATTGTTAGGACTAAAATTTAGCCAATATATATATAACTAACAGACAGATAAATGGAATTTTTGGTATTATTAATTCTTATTGCCATATGTGTGGCAATCCACAAATTAAGCAAGGTATTCAGCCAGTCTAATGAGGCAATCTTCCGGTCTAATGAGGCACTCAACCGATCTAATGAGGCATTGGCAGAAATTGAGGTTCTAAAAGAGAAACTAGTCAAATTACATCAAACCCAAATCGACTCGCTAACTCAAGGCAAAGCGTTGGAGGAAATAGAGGCTCTCAAATCAACTATTAGTAAACTGTCAATTAAGCAAAGAAAGACTCAGACAAATAAGACAGTTGATATGCGTACTGTTTCTCAAGAAAAATCTCAACCTGTTAAAATCGAAAAAAGCACAAGTACACCTCCACCCATACCAAAAAACACAATCGAGGAAAATCTCGTCGAAGGCACTATCTGGACCGAACATCATTCATATGAAGAAGGAAACACAATAACTACCAATTACGTTTTACGACACAAGGATAAAAAATCTTTGAGCGCTGAGTACAGCAAAGCTCGGTTAACACTAATTAGAAAAAATTACGTAGAGAATGATCAGGAAAGAGAAGAAATTATTTCAAAACTGGTAAATGTTTTTCAGGGTCAGGTAAGAAGTGAAAGCTTTAAGGCTATGGAAGAGGGACAATATCAATTAATTCTGAATTATGGCCCCCTCGGCAAACAAACTGCTGAATCAGAAACGTTCACAATCATTAAAAGAAAAGTTTCTAAACCTGTTCTCGCCACCCCTAGCCCTAAACCTATTGAGAAGAAAACTGCAATTTCCTCAAAAACTGAAAACCCAATGCAACCAGGGGAAATGGCATCAAGGGTCAAGGATATCGAACAACCTGAATCCTTGGAAATCAAACTCGGCACTTATTGGTTTGTAAGGATTGGTGTCCTTCTTCTATTAACGGGACTTGGCAGCCTTGCATGGTTTAACAAAGATTTTTTTTTGGAACTATCAAAGGGAACTAAAATCACGTTATTTTATATCCTCAGCTTCGGAATGGGTGGCCTTGGGCTGTGGTTACATCGAAGAAAAAAAGAACTCCAGAACTTCGGTCAGGTTTTAATCGCGGGCAGTTTTGCTGGCACTTATTTTACGACCTATGCAGCCCATATATTTCCACCGGTTAAAATAATAGAAAGTTCAGCTCTTGTTCTTATTCTCCTCTTCCTATTGGGGGTATTAATGATCGGGGCCGCGGAAAAGTTAAAATCTCAAACAATTGCTCTTTTTGCAATCGGCTCATCTTATTATGCAACCTATGTTCCATTAATCCATCAGGGTACAATTTCACCATGGATTATCCTTGCTTCTAATTTAATACTCGCGATTGCCTCAGTTGTTTTCATGGTTAGAAACCAATGGTTCCGTATACCAGCAATGAGTATGGGAGCCTCTTATTTAGGTTTTTTCATCTGGCGATTTTTAGAAAAAAACCCAGACTTTATACTTGTAACACTTTTCCTTGGCTCTCTCTGGTTCGTTTATAACGTTGCAGTTTTCATCTGCAAACACAAAGAATTTAGTGACAACCATAGAGCGACTTTTCTGACTCTCAATAATGCATCGCTGTTTGGCTTTATGACTTGGGAAATGTT
>NYVP01000065.1 GCA_002684575.1 Verrucomicrobiales bacterium | reverse complement strand
TTATCATAAACTGGGGTAGATCGTACCCAACTTCCATTTTTTCTGGCGAAGAATGGAACTTTCATGGCTCCCTCCCAAGAGGTTTCCCAGAGTTGTTTGCCCGTTTTTCTGTCGAACGCTCTGGTGATCTCGTACGTCTTGTCTTTGGTCTCAACCGTAAATACTTTATCTTTAGTTATTATTGGACTCGAATAACCCTCGGCTAGTGATTTACTCCAAACTTTCTCAATTCCTTTCAAATTTTTAGGCCACTCAAAGGACTGATCCTCTACAATGCCATTTCTATTTGGACCTCTCCATTGTTCCCAAGTGGAGGAATTNGCGAAAATGCACTGAACTGATATGATTCCANAGGTAATGAGTGCTAATTTTGTTTTCATATTGAAATAAACGGANNAAATTAATACTCAGATTTAAAATTAATTGAAATTATCTGTCNGTGGGTTTGCCNGTTTTAAATCTCTCGAGTTGGCGTTTTACTTGTGAATCGCCATTCAGCAATTCGACTGCCTTTTTTGATATTTCAATAGCTTTAGAGCGATCACCCAGCTGGAAATGAACTTCGGCAAGTGTATCGAGAAAGGCTCCATTGTCTGGATCAATACTNACAGCCTTGTTAGCATGAATCAGTGCTTCATCCAAATTTTTTGCACACCTAGACAATAGCCAAGCATGATTATTATTGTGCTGACCGTGATTAGGGAAACGATCAACTGTTGATTTTGAAACCGAATAGGTGGTTTGNAACAATTTGTCTGCACCATCCAAATTGCCACCGTCGACCATCAATTGATATATATCTTCTAGCATTGAGCTGTCAGAGGGATTGATTTTTTGTAGTTCTTCTANCCTTCTTTCCGCATCTTTTAATCTGCCATNTGAAATTTCTATTTTTGNTTTNGTTATTTCCAAATCTACTAAGTAACTCAATGATCTTCTTGGAGATAAGACACTGTTTGCATTGACGGGCCTCATTTTGGAGAGCATGTAAAATTCTAAGGATTTAGAATACTGTTTTAGATCTTTCGAGTTTATACTTTGATCAATGTACCTACGGCGAAGCGCTTCGGGATGAACGCTTTCTTTTGGAGAAGCAATGTTCAGTATTATGTTATCTTGAATGCGCGCTAATGAATCGTCCTCATTTTGCCACATTGTAGTNGCGAGATGGTGGCGTTTTGTTAGTTCNCCTGTTGACATTAAAGAGGCNATTTTTTTTAGTTTTNGGCCCTCTTCTTTCTGACCAATTGCCTCCATGGCNACTCCTTTGAGGTACAGTGGTATNGGATCTGTTTTTTTGTTTTCAAATGCCTTGTTATATTGTAAGACTGCTTTTTCCGGCATGCCTGCTTTCATTAGAGTGTCACCGTATTTCATATAGTGATATCCCACAGCCTCGTTGCCAATGAGGTCTAGCCAGAGTTTNGTGGCATTGACCGCTAATTCCCATTTTTCATGTAATCTTGCTAAGTCTCTGGCTCCTCTNATGAGTTCTTTTTTCATAGCCAGATTATTTTCATCTTTTGCGAATGAAAAAAAAGATTTGATGCATTGATCTGCTAGACTCATCTGTTCTTGGGTTCGGTTTTCAAGGTCAAATAAGGACTCCATTCTCGTGAGTTTTTGATCTGAACTTTCTTCCGAGAATTCCGATGTTATAAATTTCCAACACGTTCTACCCAGCCATGAATACTCAGACCGTAATTGAAAATACCCCTCAACGACTACCTCTGAGGGTTCTGTTTTCATGGCCTCAAGTGCGTGTTTTTTTGCTATTTCATTTAAGCCTATTATTCTTTCCCACTGAATAAGTTGAATCAGGCTGGTATTATTTCTTATCAGTAGCTCTTTTATTTTTTCAAATATTCTTTCAGCTTCATCAACTTGTCCCGTCAGGTAACAGGCACTTGCTAATTGACCGGCNGGAAACAATGATTCTTGTAATTCTCCCTCATTTTTTGCATTAAATGAACTCTCATAATCTTGAAGCCATTTCGAATAAGGTCCTTTTTTTTCCTNAATTCCCATGGATTCAAATGCAGCATCAAAGTTATATCTCCAGAGTTCCATATCAAAAAGCTCTTTACCTTNTGCCTCTTGAGTTAGNTTGAATGCGTCTCTTGCCTCACCATTAATGACCAAGGCGTTGATACACCTTCCGAGCTCGTCTCTCATAGCCATCGCATATTCTTTAATATTACTTTTGATTTCGTTAAATCTTTCCTTGTCACCAGAAAGTCTCGCTGCTGCAGCGGCAAATCCAAGAGAATCAATAGTTTTTCTAGTAGGGTCGACAAATGAATTTGCATAGGAGATTAAATCTCCACCAGCTGATAAAGTATGACGTGCTCTAGTTTTGTCCCCTATTTGTTCAAAAATATCTGCAGCTTCCTGATAGTCTCCTTTTGCTCTTAGCATCCACGCGAGTATTTCTGCATCCAGATCAGAATTTTTAGCAGAGATTCGTTTTTTAGTTATTGCGGATTCAATTTGGTTTGTTTCNACTAGGAAACTTGCATAATTCCGCATTCCATTATGGTCTAGTGCAGCAACTTCCAAGAGTTGTCCAGCTTCATCAATTTTGTTCCTTAATATGAGAGCAGGTACTTGCTCCGAGATGTTTCTACTAACAATTTGAGCGACCATTTTTCTTATTCCAATGTCGTTTTCNCTCTTTATTAGTTTCATTAAAAGATCCGTCTTGCCGAGTTCGGCCATTTTGATGATGGCGGCTTCTTTTTTTACTCCGACTCCTGAACGATAATCATTAATTAACTTCGCGATGTCCTCTGGAGTATCCGGATAAAGACCTAGTTCNAATTCTTCCAAAATCTTGGTACCTCTGTAGCGCAATTCTGGGCCGCNATTTTTTAGTGCATCCCTAAGTAAAGGTTCGGCGATTCTACCAAATTTCCATAATTTTTGAGTTGCTGACTCCCTAATTTTAAAATTATCAGAACCAATTTGTTTAATGGTTTCTAGTATTTCCCTTTTTTGCGGGTCAGGTGTCTTATTATCAGATTCTTCTGCNAATACCTTTATGAGTGTGAATGCAACTAAAAGTACAGTTGCTAAAGATAATGAATTTTTGGGCTGTAGTAAGACCATAGGTATATATAATGACTAAATACTGGGAATGAAAACCTCAAAATTTCATGACTAAATTCTCTAAATTTTTTCAATCAATTGTTTTTCGGTTTTGACTAGCTCGTTGAGCTAGCTATTTTAATAATANAATACCTAATTATGACTAAGTTTACTGTTTTTCTTTCATTATTAATTTCTTTAAATTTATCGGCACTTTCAGAGGAATTGAAAGTTGGAATAGTTGATATGACTAGAGTCTTTGGTGAGTACTATAAAACTAAAGAAGTTGAGAAAGAAATTGAGAAGAAGAAGGAAATTGCAAGAAGTGAGGTTAATGAGAGGGACGGCGAATTAAAAGAGAAAATGGATGAGTTNAAGGCTCTAGAGAAAGAAATTACGGATCCAGTAAGCAGTAGGGANGTGAGAGCAAATGCACAGAAAAAGGCTCAAAAGGTGACTGAAGAAGCCAGAGCAATGCGTGATGAAGTATTGGGATTTGCGAGAAAGAGAGAGATGCAATTATTAGAAATGTCCAAAAGGAAACGTGAAGTTATTCTAGAGGAAATTCAAAGCGTAATTAAGTCANACTCGACCGCTGAAGGNTATGATCTTGTTTTTGATAAATCCTCCAAGAGCACCAGAGGAATTAGCTTTCTCCTTTATTCTAAAGATGCCAATGATTTTAGTTCAAAAATGATTACTCGCTTAAATAATAAAAGCGCTGCAGAGTAATTTATTGGTATTTTCTATCGATAATTTGATATCACCTTTTGAATNTATTATTAATGCCGTTCCCAACGATTAGAAATGAATCTTAATAAAATTGTTGAGGCGTTACTTTTTGCTTCTCGAGAACCAGTTGATTCCAAAAAAATTGCCAAAATAATTCGTAAAGTTTCTAAAAGGGAGGAAGCAGATCAGGANCTTTGTTCTGTTAAATACACAGAAATTGATGAGGTTATTGATAAGTTAAATAAGGGGTACGATAGAAAAAAATCTCCTTACCTAATACAAGAAAGATCAACTGGTTGGAGGATTTATACCAGAATTGATTATGCTTCATACATAAGAGAATTATTTCCAGACCAAAAACCAACAAGATTAAGTGCTCCAGCATTGGAAACTTTAGCGATTGTTGCGTATAGGCAACCAATTACTAAAGCCGCNATTGAAGCGGTTAGGGGAGTCAACGTTGATGGAGTTTTACAATCCCTGATAGAAAGAGGATTAGTGAGTATTGCAGGAAGGTCGGATTTGCCTGGCAAGCCATTTTTATATGAGACTTCCAGCAATTTTCTTGAACATTTTGGGATTAAAGACGTNGAAGATTTACCAAATTCGGCGGAGCTTCGAAGTGTTGACCTACCTCAACCTGAATCAGAAAAAGAGAACGATGAACAGCTTTCTCTTTCTGAAGTAGCCAAAGATTCGCAAAATGAATCTGAGTCTACCGACNATGAGAATACTAAAGAATCTGAATGATTCTCNTAAATGATAAATAATTATAGCTAAAAGGGATAACTGACCGATTGTTCGTTTGATTATTCGAAACTTCAAAATTGATGATTAATGTCTCTGGACGATATAAGAAAAAAAATCGACACCCTTGATGCAAAATTATTAGAGCTTTTGAACGAGCGGGCGGATTTAGTTCATGAGGTAGGAGAAATCAAAAAGAAGGACGGCATTGAAATTTATGCTCCTGAAAGGGAAGAGAGTTTACTCAAGAGTTTGGTTAAAAAAAGTAAGGGTCGCCTTAGTGAAACTTCAATTAGGGCAATATATCGTGAAATTATGTCTGCAGCGCTTTCTTTGGAGGAGGACTTAAAGATTGCTTATTTAGGTCCTCAAGGTACCTGGACGCATCAGGCAGCTATCAGTAAATTCGGCCACAGTGTTGAATATTCGCCTCAAGAAAGTTTAGCCGGGGTTTTTGATTGTGTGGCTAGAAAAAAAGCTGACTACGGTGTTGTTCCAATTGAGAATTCAACTGAAGGAGCTGTAAATCACACCTTAGATATGTTTGCAGATTCTCCTCTCAGAATATGTGCTCAAATTCTTTTACCTATTGAAAACGCTTTGATGACAAAGATTTCTCGAGAAGATATAACGAAATTATATTCTCATCCACAAGTCTTCGGCCAATGTAGAAATTGGATACAAAGNAATTTTCCTAGCGCTGAACTTGTGGAAGTTTCAAGTACCACTAGGGCAGCAGAGTTANTCAGAGATCAACCTGGAGCCGCTGCTCTCGGTGGTCGATTGGCCGCAGGATTGAATAATTTAGAAGTTTTAGAGGGAAANATTCAGGACAAGGCCACCAACACTACAAGATTTCTAGTTCTGAGTCACAAGATGTGTCCTCCAACGGGTAATGATCGCACTTCTGTAATGTTTTCNGTAAGGGATAAGGCAGGATCCCTTTTCCAAGCTTTAGAGCCCTTCAATGAATTTCACATAAATATGTCAAAAATTGAAAGTCGCCCCTCTAAGCAGCGGGAGTGGGAGTATTTTTTCTTTGTTGATATTGCTGGTCATTGTGAGGATTCGAAGCTTTCAGAGGCACTTAATAAATTAGAGGAGCATTGTAACTTTATAAAAGTTCTCGGAAGTTATCCAGATTCTGAGTCAAAATAGGCATTATAATTGCTGTTATTTACCATAATTCGCCTAAAAATGCCTAAAACTGGTGTGATTAAGCAAGCGTTATATAAATAATAAATTCTTATGCATTCTTACTTGGTTTTTATCAGTTGCTTGGTAGATTATGCGCCCTTTTTCAGGTTTCCTGGAAATACAAAATTATTTTCCTTCGGGATTACAATAACAAATAACCAATTTTAATTAAAATCTAATATTCAAATCATGTCACTTAAGGCATTTCTAGAACAGCAAGGTCTTCATGGCCCAGAGTACGAGAAATGTATACTAGAGGTGGAAAAAATAATTAATAAAAAGGGTGATTCTGTTTATTTCCCAGATGATTCTCCTTTCACCCAAGGGCAACAAAATTGGCTTGGCGGCTTCCTAAGCGGTTTAAATTCTCGTATTATTGACGCACAAGGTGATTCTAAAAACCAAGAATCTGATCTTGATAATATCTTGGTTCTCTATGGCACGCAGACAGGTAATGCGGAATCTTTGGCCGAAGAAGCCGCGGAGAAAGCTTCGGAATTCGGTATGAAGGCAAATGTCTGTGGTATGGATGAAATCACGTCCGAATCTCTTTTGGGTTACGATCGTACCTTACTCATTACTAGTACTTATGGTGATGGAGAAATGCCTGACAATGCCCAAGTTTTATGGGATGAGATGAACAAGGATTCAGCTCCGCGGCTTGAGAAGACACACTTTGCAGTTCTGGGTTTAGGTGATACAAGTTATGATTTATTTTGCCAGGCAGCTGTTGATTGGGACAAACGTTTGGAGGCATTAGGTGGCCACCGTGTCATGGATCGAGTTGATTGTGATCTTGACTATGAGGAGCCTTTTTCTGATTGGATTACTAAGGTAATGCCTGTACTAGCAAAAATTGGTGGTAGTGGTCAACAAATAGAGAAAAGAGAAATCAATACCAAACCAGTTGCCAAACCTAAGTGGTCTAAAAAATCGCCATTCCCTGCAAAATTGACTCTCAATAAAATTTTGACGAAGAATGCATCCACAAAAGAGACTAGGCATTACGAAATTTCACTTGAAGGTTCTGATATGAATTATGAGGTGGGTGATGCTTTGGGTGTGATACCCACTAATTGCCCTGATCTTGTGTCTTCAGTAATAGATGCTCTATCACTTGATCCTTTCGAAGAGATCATTTGCGCGGAAGGATCTACTAAGTCGTTAAAAGAGGTTTTGACTAATGACATGGAAATCAAACTACCATCCAAAGAATTGATTTCTTCGGTTGCTAAACTAAGTGGTGATTCCGAACTAAATGAACTTTTGTTGCCTGAAAATAAAAGTAAAATGAGCGATTTTATGTGGGGCCGTGATTTAATTGATTTTTTAATTGATTACGAAAATATTAAATTTACAGCTGAAGATTTCATTGCTTTATTGAAGCCGATACAACCTCGCCTATACTCCATATCATCGAGTATTTCCAAACATCCTGGCGAAGTTCATTTAACGGTTGCTAGTGTGCGATATGAAAGTCATGGGAGGCAACGTATTGGTGTATGTTCGACCTTTTTAGCCGATAGGATTAATGAAGACACACCGGTCAAATGTTATCTTGCTCCTAACAAAAATTTTGGTGTTCCCTCTGATGACTCCCTACCAATGATTATGGTTGGGCCTGGAACAGGAATAGCCCCGTTTAGGGCATTTCTTGAAGAGCGGGAAATGTCAAAAGCGACTGGCAAAAACTGGTTATTTTTTGGCGAGCGCAATAGGGAAAGTGATTTTTTCTACGAAGAAGAATTCTCCCTTTGGCAAGACAAGGGACTGTTAACGCGGCTTGATCTTGCTTTCTCTCGAGACCAAGAGAACAAGATCTATGTTCAAGACAGAATGTTGCAACAAGGAGCAGAGCTATATGAATGGCTGCAACAGGGCGGGTATTTTTTCGTGTGTGGCGACGCACAGCGAATGGCCAAAGATGTTGACAAGGCTCTTCACACAATTGTTGTAGAGCATGGCAATATGTCCGAGGAAGATGCCACTCATTATATTAATGAAATGAAAAAGGATAAGCGCTACGTACGCGATGTTTATTAATTCTGAATTTAAATTTTCAGAATTTTATATATTATTCCGATCAAGGAATTTCACATCAAGTTGTTTATAATATTCCCAGCATAATTAGATTCAAAGAATTTCTGTTTTTCGTAAACACCTGAATTCATGAGTTCTTGCTGTATTATCCATGCAGTAGTTCCAAGAGATTTATTGTCCTGAATATCTCTTTCTATCATCGATGTTTTATAATCATTAATTCGCTTTCGCATTAGTTTAGACGCCAATTCTTCTAGCGAAAAATTCTGTAGGGTCTTTTTTGCATCTTTCGCGATTGTATCCAGAAGCTTATAGTCATGGTTAACAATCAAACTGCGTGTAAGGCTGTCAATATCATGTCTAGTGACTGATGTTCCAAGATGTTTGAGTTGATCTTGGGCCATTTCTACTGCTCTGGACATGTGCGAATAACAGTTTATTAGCTTGTACATTTCTGGGGTGTCAGCCTGGCCATGTTCTGGAAACTCTCCACCAAGTAATGCTCCGCCATTTTTATAAGAGTCAACTAAAGGTTTTAGCTCATCATGAGCGATAGCAAAAGATAACTCTTCCATAATTGTTTTTTCATCCATTGAGTCCAATATTCCTTCGATTGTCTGCGTTTTGAATAAAGCAACAGGAATNGCGTATTTGAAGAGGTGTTTTANATTTTCCCAGTCGCTGAGTAGTTTTTTTGCAACCTCTGAATCTGTACGCCGAATATGTTCATTGAGCATTATTCTGATAATGGATTCGTGAGTCCTTGCTTCATCCGTGTTGTCTCCGATTGATTTTAGCTCTACTGAATCCTTACTATAAAGTTTGCGTAAAGTATNGTCAGGATCGAATTGATAAGCATTACCTCCAGACATACCGTTACAGAAACCTTTTCCAAAAGAACCGAGGTTTAGAACTGTNCCACTNGTCATATACTCACAGCAAAAATCNCCAACACCTTCAACAACAGCCAATGCTCCGGAGTTTCGAACCGCAAAACGATCTCCTGCCTCTCCATTGACATATAACTGGCCACCGCATGCACCAAATAAAGCAAAATTGCCTATCAGTACATTGTGTCCGCGCTCTTTTTTTCCNCCTCCTGGAGATTTGATGGCTGCAATTCCCCCACACGCNCCTTTGCCTACACCATCGTTACATGTGCCTGTATGTTCTAAAAGCATACCATCNTTCATCCAACANGCGNAGGACTGGCCCGCCGATTTAGTACTGCGTAAAATAATACTTTCAGGNGCAAAGAATTTTCTCCCTTTTTTGCCGATTAGGATTGATGAACAATTCGCCTCTTGGTCCGCAGTTAACTCGTGTTCTAAGATGCGTTCAATATCTATTGAGATCTGTCCGCCTACCGATTTGTTACGATTTTCAAGTTCAAATTTAGGTCCTTCAAAAACAACCTGATTCTGTTTGCCAGTGAGTAATTGTTTTTTTACGCCTTCTAGCATCGCATCATCAATTCTGAAGTCAGCTTGTATATATTGTGGTTTCTCTATTTTTAATTCCCTCGTTTCACCAAGGAAGTCGCGAAAGTCTAGTTTNCCAATAATAGATGGGTGATCTATAAGATGTAAAATACTAGTTCTGCCACGTATTTCTTGAAGGCTCGAAAAACCAAGTCGAGCTAGAATTCGACGAACGTCATGAGCAGTGTTTAAAAAATACTGTGCCAGTGCACGTGCATCCCCCTCGAACGCCTCCGGATTTGTTGTAAGGCCTGCCGGACACTTGATATTACAATTCTTGGCCATGACACATTTTAGCATCATCAGCGCTGTAGTGCCGAATTCGAAGGAATCAGCCCCTAGAATTGCAGATTTTATAACATCTGATCCAATTTGATGAGCNTTGCTTGCACGAAGTATGACTTTATCACGAATACCGTTTTCGCANAGAGCTTTGTGCACCTCTGATATTCCTAGTTCGGCTGAGCGTCCAGTATTTTTAAGGCTTGTGACTGCAGCTGCACCAGTGCCACCTGTTGANCCAGCAACATTAATTACATCTGCTCCCGCCTTAGCAACACCTACCGCGATTGTCCCGATACCCTCAGAAGACACTAANTTTACNACTACTTTGACNCGCGCGGCATGCGCATCGTGTATGAGTTGNGCCAAGTCCTCGATCGAGTAGGTATCGTGGTGAGGAGGTGGACTAACNAGTTCTACAAGAGGGGTTCCACCACGAGAGGATGCAATTTCAACATTGACCTTGTGAGCCGGTAGTTGACCTCCTTCACCTGGCTTTGCNCCCTGNGCGATTTTTATTTCGATTTCTTTGAGATTTGGGTCTGCAAAGTAGCCAGCCCAAACTCCAAAACGGCCAGAAGCAATTTGTTTTATTGAACTACTCTTAACAGTNTTGAAGCGACGGGCTTTCTCTCCNCCCTCACCTGAATTACTCAGTGCGCCAGCAATGTTTGCACCCTGGGAAACAGCTTCGTGTACTATGCCTACAAGCGCGCCATGACTCATAGCTCCAGTGGTTAGGCAGGGTGTGATTTGGTGGGCAGGCTGCACATCCTCGAGAGGAATAGGCTCTGGAGCACAAGAAATTTTCTCCAAATANGTAGCCANTTGCTGTGTGGCTCTTTTTATTACAACTCGATCACTTTCACATTCGGATTCAATCTCCGGAAACCTCTTACGAAGGTGAATTTGTAAATTGGCCAAACGAAGTTTGGTGGGTTCGAACGTCAANATAACATGATATTCGGATGTATTTGGTTTTTCAATCTTGAGGCCTTGAACGGTCAAATGTGCGTTGCCAAGAATATTTTGTTTTCCAAGCGCCGAGTTAAAATCTTCGACCGTGATTGCTTGTCTGACNTCAGCAGGAAAAAAAACGATGTCACGAATAGTGGCTGGACGCTCTGCACGAGCAATATTCAAATTTTTAACAAAATTTATGTACGCNTCTGTGAGTTTAAAAGCGTCAATTTGTTCAGGTGTGCGACGTTCAAATCCAAAGAGCTTNTANGCTTGATTTTTTATNTCGTAATTATCATCAACTAACTGATCCAAAGCATTTTTTATCTGCTCGGTGTCTTCGTCCTGATCTACTTCAAAAAGCTTGTCGGTTACCTCAGATTTGACTTTTTTGATTCTTTTGAGGAGTATTTCTTGAACCTGACTCATCGCTTTTGGATGAGAATTCATACCGTAATATGTAAAGGTCTCCTGGATCCTTTCAACTATGTCCTCGAAGTCATCAGTTAGACTAGATATTTCAAAGAGAAGTGCTCGAATCGCCTCAAGCGCCTCTTTTTGCCTAGGTTCATCGAGATTATGCTGCTTGAATACNTGATCAATCTCTTCATCTGCCCAGTAAATTAGTTCTTCGCTGGTCATGTTCTTGTATTCTTGAACAGCAACAAGACCGAAAGTGTGGCCAGCGTTGTCTTGGCGTTCTTTAAAGAGGCCAAGATGTGGAATATCTGACTCTTGGTGAATGTTCAAGGCTTTAAAATACCATTCGGCTGCACTGGAAGCGATTTCAGCAAAACCAGCGCCTCCAACAGGCGAATTTAAATTAGGAAAATGCTCAGTCAGTCGAGGATCAGAAGTGTCCAAATAATTGGATTCAAAAAACTCACCACCAATATAGCTTTCCGCTGTGCAGAGNCCAAACTTACCCATGGTCTTAAGCAGTGATTTGGCTATAGCCTTCTCAAAGTTCAAAAGTCCTTGCTCAGGGTTTTGTCCCTTGTTCAATGCCATCACTCGATTGTGTACTGTTAAGGGGCAAACCGCATGAGCTCCATAACCCAGTAATGAGGCAATGTCATGGGAACTTGCTGCCTGCCCAGTTTCCATGATTAAAGACACGTTGAATCTCAATCCGCTCCCAATAAGTCTTTGATTTACTGCGGCAATCGTTAACATCGCAGGAATTGGTGCTAACTTATGTCCAATGTTTTGGTCACTNATTATTATGATNCCAGGATCGTTNCGNGCAATCGATTCAACTCTGTCGCACAGATCGNTAATAGATTCTTCNAGATTGGNCTCGTTTTCAATGCTATCTGAAGATGCAGAATAGANGTTTTTNACCTCAGAAATTGTAACTTGNTTTTGNTGGCGTATTTGTTCAAGNTGNTGACGNTGAAGTAGTGGTGAATTGAGAACAATCTGACGACTATCANNNTCTGANAAATTTGGTTTACTCCCTAGGGCAACACGCAATGTCATTCCNTCTTTTTCTCTTATTGAGTCCAGAGGAGGGTTAGTAACCTGNGCAAANCGTTGACTGAAGTACTTCGACATACCACCCTCNTCAAAGGTCATAGCATTNCTGGCAACNCCATAACCCATGGCACTGATTTTTTCGCCGGCACTGATGATCATGGGATCAAGNAGTAAGCGAAAGCTTTCTTGATTCATTGAGTAGGCTACATGACGCTGTTCNACACTGAANTCATGAGTCTCATCTAGATCCTGGATCGGGAATTCGGGGAGATCGTCGATGTGAATCGAACGTTTACGAAGCATTTNCTCNNAGTCCTGGGATTTNGCAATTCGCTCATTTACAGCTTTGGTNTNATANCTTTTTCNTTTGTTGAGGTCATAGTANNGNATACCACCAGACTCGATTCGACCCCGGCTAATAACTTCGTTGGGAGGAAAGTCAATTTGGCCAGCTTCGGATGTGACAGCAAGATATTCCTCAGTCTCAACAGAACGTAAAGGTCGAAGCCCCATTCGATCGAGCTTGGCACCAACGCGAACTCCGTCACTGAATACCAAGGCTGCAGGCCCATCATTTTTTTCCTCATAAAGGCTAAAATATTCGTACATCGCGCGCACTGATGGACTCAGAGTTTTATCGTTCTCCCACGCAGGGGGCATCATTGCAACAACGGCGGTAACTATATCCAAATCATCCTCTGTAATGCGCCGTGCTAAAGTTTGATCCAAGCGAGCAGAGTCAGATTGACCTTTTGGAAATATTACTTGTTTGTTTTGCTGCTTTGCAATCGCATCTTCGCTCAAACGATTTTTGTTATCTGTGTTGAGTTCTCCGTTGTGTGCCATCCACCGGAAAGGTTGCGCCATGAAAGTGGCGGGGGCGGTATTGGTTGAAAAGCGGGTGTGAAATAAAAAGATACTAATTTCATGATCTGGATCGGTGAGATCCTTGAAGAAGGGGACAACTTCTCCAGAATTCAGTCTACCTTTATAAACCATGGTACGAGCACTCATTGATAGTGGATAGAAACCCTCCATTTTCGAATCGCTGAATGTATCTGCTTCGATTTCAGACAGTGCATTATTGATTGATTTTTCAAAATCCTCGAAATTTCCCTTTGACGGTTTTGGTCTTTCAAAAATTAGTTGATGAATTTCTTGTTGTTTCGACAAAGCAAGCGGGCTAAGCACATCAGGGTTGGTTTCAACAATGCGCCAATATGTAGAAATCAGGTTATTTTCTGAACATTTTTTTTCAATTATTGATCTGATCCTATTTTTCTGACTGCAATCTAAAGGAAAAAAAAAGTTAGCGACTCCAAACTCACCTTTTTTTAGATTATCTCGACCCAAAATTTTGGAAAAAAACTTNACCGAAATNTCCATGTTGATTCCAGCTCCATCGCCAACACCTTCTGAGCTCATTCCTCCGCGGTGGGGAATCACGCAGAGTGCTTCGTGTCCCTTCAGCATTAAGTCGTGGGTTTGTTTTCCAGATTTGTTAACTATAAAACCAACCCCACAACTGTCGTGTGAAAAATCACGATCATAGAGTGAGTGATGATTCAAATGTACATCACCTTTCATTTCATCCGATTCGTCAATGTGAGTGGTTCTCATATATGGGGGAATGTAATTAGTAATTAATGATCTGCGATTGGCAGATTTGCGGAGGGCTTAATACAACTACAGTTGTTCAATTTAGTTTATTCTCACCCCAAGTGCAAGGAATTTACTTAATGGNTTAATGTTCTGCTGGCACTGTNNGAGTGATTTTTTTAAAANAAAGACTGATTATTNTNATAAGATATTTTGGTTTTGTAATTTAAAGCCACCATAAAAATAATATCGATAACTCGATTGCTATGGATCTAAATTATTGANTTTTTTATTCGTTCAATATGATTAAATGTTAATAAATTTTATGGTCACATTNAGTTTCGTCATTTAGTTGAACATGTTCAAAATACGACCCAACAAAAAGCATCTTAGATTTATTATTCCTTCAGGAATTATTTATTTTTCAATCATTTATTTTATGTACTAAGGACATAAGACTTACCATTGGCTTGGAAATTTTAGGTCAATAGTTTTAATGATATTTGATTTGTGGTTCTATTGGATTTATGGCCAAATATTTTTATGATGATGATAGTGAATCAACCTTGTCCATTCCTTCCAATGATTAGAAAAAAAATTACTGCATCTGATTCTAAAGCTTTAAGAAATAATAAAGGCTTACCATTTTATAAACTTTGTCTGAGATACTCCCAAAGTAAATGGATGGAAGGATTGCCTGCTCAGGCACTTCTTCAATTAAATAGGGCGATGAGTGCAGATCTTGTTGGAGATGAAAAATTTNTAGATAAATTTCCTATTCCATACTCTTCTATAAAATGGATTCTTGAACAGAGAACTGATAAATATGGACAATTCCTTGGTAATCCTAGACGACACTGGCAACATTACGCTTCCAGAATGTCAGGACCTCGATCCAATATTAGAATTTGGAGATCTTGGGCGTGTTTCGCTATCNCCTCTAAGATACTTCCGTATTCAGATTTTCCTAGGGATGAAGAACAAATATTAAATGAAANCCTAATTATTCCAAGTGAAAGCCAAATTGAATTAAATCTTAAAAGTTTAGGTTTACCCAGAGAATCAGATGCATGGAATCAGTGCCTTTAATATTTAACTAAAATAAGGTATTTGATGTAATTTCTATGTCTTTTACATCTTCACTCTTGACGATTAATGCTAGTCGGGGAATGATCATGGCCCAATGTCATCAGAAGCATTCCCAGAAATAAATAAAATTCAATACGAAGGTCCAGATTCAAAAAATCCATTAGCCTTCAAACATTACAATGCAGATGAATTAGTCGGCGACAAAGCGATGAAAGATCATCTGAGGTTTTCAGTAGCATATTGGCATGCGATGAGAAATCCTTTAGCGGATCCTTTTGGAGGCGGTACTGCTCAAAGGCCATGGGACGATGGAAGTGACTCTGTAGAAAATGCTCAGAATAGAGTAAGGGTTGCTTTTGAATTTATGGAAAAGTTAGGTGTGGAATATTATTGCTTCCATGATCGTGATGTCGCACCAGAATTNGGATCATTAAAGGAATCTAATGAGGCNCTAGACGCTGTNGCAGATGTTTTAGCTGAGGAACAAGAGAGGACCGGAATTAAATTGTTATGGGGTACCGCATGTCTTTTTGCGCATTTTCGTTACAATCAAGGTGCAGCCACAAGCCCGAACGCAGATGTATTCGCTTACGCCGCGGCTCAAGTGAAAAAAGCAATGGAAGTTACTCACAGATTAGGTGGTACTGGTTATACTTTCTGGGGAGGTAGAGAGGGTTATTCAACTTTGTGGAATACTGATATGAAACGTGAACTAGATCATTTGGCCAGAATGCTTCATATGGCAGTNGATCATAAANAGAAGATTGGATTTGAAGGNCAATTTTATATTGAACCAAAGCCAAGAGAGCCCTCAACTCATCAATATGATTCTGATTCTGCTGCGTGTTTGAACTTTTTGAGAGAGCATGACTTAATANACCACTTGAAGTTAAATCTTGAAACTAATCATGCTACTCTAGCTGGACACACGATGATGCATGAAATGAGAGTCGCTGCAGCTGCCGGGGCCCTTGGTTCAGTTGATGCGAATACTGGAGATGAATTAATTGGTTGGGATACCGACCAATTCCCAACTGATATTTATCTCACTACTCAAATAATGTTGGAAATCTTAAATATGGGAGGTTTCACAAGTGGAGGACTTAACTTTGATGCTAAATGTCGTAGAGAAAGTTTCGAACCTGTTGATCTTTTTCATGCTCACATCGGAGGTATGGATGCCTTTGCAAGGGGTCTTAAAATTGCTCATGCCATCCATGAGGATGGAAGGCTTAATGATTTTGTTTCAAAAAGATACTCAAGTTTTGATTCTGGTATTGGTGCCAAAATTGAATCCGGTGAAATTGGATTTGAGGAACTAGATCAATACGTTCATGAGCAAGGTGAGCCGGATTTAGCTAGTGGNAGACAGGAAATGCTAGAAAATTTAATTAACGATTTTATTTAAAATAATAAATAAATTTCCATCCTATGGTATTACTCTTTTTGTAGTAATAATATCAGGGTAAGATGTTTTTTAGTACAGATCCTAATCAGCAAGGAACTTTTCGTTTTAAGTTGTTGGGTTTTCCCATATCAATTCATTGGTCTTTTGTGATCTTACCAATTCTTTTGGGGTCACAATCGGGTGTCGATGCAATTGATCAAACTCGATCGGTTTTAATATGCATTATTGTTTTTTTTATTTCAATTTTAGGACATGAGTTGGGTCATGCTCTGGCCTATCGATCATTTGGAGGTAGTGCTCAAATCATGATTCACGGCATGGGAGGAATGGCTGTTTCACATGGTTCTTTTAATAGAAAACAAAAAATTATCATTACATCAGCTGGCCCGTTATTCGGCCTTGCAATGGGCACTATTTGCATACTTCTGGCTATACTTTTGGACTTGAACTCAATTAGTAAATACCTAACACAATTTCTCAAACTTATGATCTATCTTAATTTCTTGTGGTCCTTTTTTAATCTTTTGCCGATAATACCATTAGATGGTGGGCAACTTTTAGGGCATATTATGCACGAGGGAAAACCAGCTCTACGAGGAAAAATTGGTGGATTCACCGCAATAGTTTTTGGTCTTTTATTATTTAAGCTAAACTACATATTTGGAGCAATTATTCTTGGTTATTTAGCATATCAAAATTTCAGGGCTGCAGATCGTGCAAGAAGAGGCTATTGGTAATAATATTATTATGAATGAAAAACATTTAGATGATCTTGTTTCATATTTAAAATTTCCTAGCGTATCGACTGATAGTCATTACAAAGAAAATGTGCGGGGCTGTGCTGAATGGTTGAGCTCCAAGATTGATGAAGTTGGTCTTGAGGCCTCTATTCACGAGACACCTGGTCACCCAATCGTGATCGGCAAAAATAAGCATTCAGAAGATAAGCCAACTGTTATGATCTATGGACACTATGACGTCCAGCCTGCTGATCCGATTGATTTATGGGACTCGCCGCCATTTGAACCTTTAATTAAGGATGGTAAAATATATGCGCGTGGATCAACTGACAATAAAGGGCAACACCTTGCTCATCTTTTGGGCTTAGGTGAGACTCTTAATGAAAATGGTGATCTTCCCGTAAATATAATATATCTAGTTGAGGGTGAAGAGGAAATAGGAAGCCCTAACCTCGAACCCTTTCTAATTGAGAATAAAGAGGATTTGGATTGTGACGTAATAGCTGTCTCTGATACTGGGATGATTGGTCCCGGAATGGGGACATTTACTTATGGTCTTAGAGGGGTTGCTTGTATGGAGGTTAAAGTGATTGGTCCATCTAAGGATCTTCACTCTGGAGTCTTTGGAGGTGCCGTTGCCAATCCATGTAACGCAATCTCTAAAATGATTTCTAGTCTACATGATTTGGACGGGAGGATTAAAGTTGATGGATTTTATGACAGAGTAAAAGAAATTGAAGACTGGGAGAAAACCGCGTGGTCAAAAATTGAACTTAATGAAAATGAAACACTCGATTTAACTGGAGCTCCCGAACTTTTTGGTGAAACCGGATTCAGTGATAACGAAAGAAGGTGGTCAAGGCCAACCGCTGAAGTTAATGGTATTGGAGGAGGCTATCAAGGAGAGGGATCAAAAACAGTGATTGCATCTGAAAGCTTTGTTAAACTTTCATTTCGATTAGTTCCTGAACAAGACCCCGAGGAAATATTGAATTTAGTTAGGTATCACTTTGAGCAATGCAAACCTAAAGGGGTCAGGGTTGAATATGAAATGGGACACAGTGGTAAAGCATATTTAATGGACCCTCAATCAGGTTATGGTTTAGCAGCTCAAAGAGCGTTAAGAAATACATTCGATTCAGATCCTGCTCTCATAAGAGAAGGGGGTAGTATTCCTATAGTTCAAAGCTTCAAGGATGTTCTCAATGTGGATACCCTTTTACTTGGTTTAGCTTTACCGGATTGTCAGATACACTCTCCCAACGAGAACTTTTCTATCGAAAATTTTTATGATGGTATTCGATTAAACCGAAATTTAATTAATGAAATTGGTATGATTCATTAATTACTCCCATAACAATAACTGAACAAATTTTTGACCACTTGAGGTTAGCTTGGCTGTATTTTTTGTACCTGTAAGACGAGATCTAGTATTCCATGAGTGAGGAGTGGCTGAATATTTTACCCAGCTTATAATGGGTGATTTTACTTTTTTATTGTTCGGTTCAATTTTAAGAGGAATGCCTGATGGGCTCATGCTTATTTCCCAAGATGGATTATTTACAAAAGAGAATTCTTTTTGGATGGTTTCTTTGATTGCTGCCAGTTAGATCTCTACTTTCATCGAGATCCAGCCTCTGAGAGATGGAAGTTCCACAACCCTGATGAGCC
>NYVP01000064.1 GCA_002684575.1 Verrucomicrobiales bacterium | reverse complement strand
TTTTTTCTCCTCAACAGTATTCTTAGTTTTTTGTAGAGCTTCTTCTATACCCTGAGCTGCCAAAACGATAGGAAACATGCAGATCAAAAGAATCACAAATTGGTTCAGACGTTTATTTTGTAAAAAAATCATCGTTTTGCAGCCATTAATTTAAGTTTATTATTATTCGCAAAGAATTCTATTCCATTAACATCATCGTAACTCGCAGAGCTTTCTGAAAGTCCCTCTGGAGAGTACCATCTTGCTAATATAAATGCACATTTTAGAATAGTTGGATCCTTTCTATCCGCTTCAAATTGAATGTTAGGAATCGCATAAAATCCATGCTTAAGGCTGCCGTCTTTTACATTTGAGTGATTAGCAGCTTGTATTAATGATACCAACTTCATAATCGACATCGCTGAACCTGATGCGTTCACATTGAGAGCGACTTGATTATAATTTGCTGTAGAAATCATCTCCGTGGGCTTAATAACCAAGCTAGTTTCCGCGACTCCAGCCGATAAAGCACAAGCTTTTAGATGTGCTTCAATTTCCACAGCTGCAGCTTCTTCGCTGACAAATCCTGGTTGTGGACATTTCTCTAAAAGAAAACTCCTACGTTTCTCCCAAATAGGTCTAATCGTATTTAATGCATTATATTCAGCTTCCTGAATCTCTAATTGGTATAGACGATCCCTTTGCTCCTGTTTCTTATCCTCTAGGGCGGAATAACCAACAAAATTAATAACCCCAAAGAGAGCAACTCCAAGAATCGCCATCAGATTTTTTTCACTTTGTTGTAAGGCCATCGATATACTTATCCGTTTATTATTATTTTAGGTTATCTTAATTCAGATTGAATTTGAAAGGTAGCAGTTCGATCTTTTTTTCTAGGATCAACTTGTGGTCTTTTTATCCATGCCCATTTATAAGTTTCTTGGAGACCTTGAGCCTCACTCAAAGACTTATAAAAAGCATAAGCAGCATTGGTGTCTTTGCTTTGTCCCTCGATAACCATGGTTCCATTATTAACTCTAAAACCAGTAAATCTAAGATCTTCAGGCGGCATCGCATTAGTTGCAAGATGCAATAATTGCGCAGGAAAAACATTGATATCAAGAGTTGGTTTCAACGCATCCCATTTAGATTTGAAGGATGGAATCCAATCAACGCTATCCTGTATAGCGGATACCCTTTCGTCGACTTCATTAGCCTTGGCTCTGGCATCAAAAAGCGTCCATGAAAGAAACGCAACGAAGATAATATAGACTGCAGCACAAGACAGAATAATATATTTTAAAGTTTCCAGTTTCTTTTGTTTTTTTCTCAGCTGCGCTACTTCAACTGGGATGAGCTTAGAAGTTTCAACCGGCAAAGCTGGATCGGGCCTAGAACCGACGGTCACCTCCAAACCTAGAACCTCTTTAAATTCTTGAACTGCCTGTTCACTAACATCGTCAAGCCAAATGACAGCGCCTGATAATTCATCAGCGATACCTTTCACGAATTCACCACTTAAAGGTCCAGCTCCGTCCAAACCTAATATAATGCAATGAATTTCATTAACTGCTGAAGAATTAAACTCTTTGCTCGTTAGCCCTTCAAAATATTCAATTTTGCCTTCATGCGTTACAGCCATGACTAAACGGCCTAATTCTCTCCAGACAATAATATGATCCTTAGGTAGATTGAGAAATCTTCCACTAACATCAAATTCCTTGGAACCACTCTTGGGAAGAGGGTGCTTATATTCAGGATTGAGAACAGTTGCTAGAACTAAACTTTTCTTTGAAGCTTCATTTTCATCACTGTCATCAACTTCAACCACGGAAGCAATGCTGTAGTCAAGAAGCTGACCATCACCCTCAGTGGGTTTTAAGCCGGTTCTTTCAAGATGTAACTCAACTAAGCTTTGGATATCATCTTCATTATCAGTACTAACCCAAACAGGAACCGCAAAAACTGAATTAATTGGAAATGCATAATGCGTTGCCTGTTTGAAAGGCTCGCAAGACCCAGATTCATCTAAAGCTTTAACATCAGATAACTCATAATCAGACCCGCCAAATCTATCCTCTTTTGAAGTCCAAAGCTCCCAAGTACTTTCACCTGGAAAGCAAATCGAGTTTTCTGTGTTCTTTTTAGCCATTGAATATTAATAATCCTCTATAAGTTACTATTTTACGAATATTTCTTCTCGCGAAATAATTGTGGGTCTTGTTCCGCGATTTCGCAAAACCACTGCTATTTGTCGACGATAATCGCCTTTTATTCCAGTACTTATAATCCTTAGTGTGTTACCATTAGAAGTAAACCTGGATGATAATTGTTCAGGAGAAGGTGGATCAAGCCTTATCAATTCCTGTATTAAGAGTCCGGTATCAATATTTACATCATCCTCTGTATCTTTAATTCCATCCTCACCATTTCGGCCACTTGGACCTTGTAGAAACTCCTGAATTTCAAGGACTTTCTCAGAATAATCGGAGCCCCCAATATCATCCATTTCCAAGATACCAGCTGCAACTGCTATAACATTAGCCGGAGCATCGTTAATGTCGAGAGCACCTTGACTTTTAACGGTAAAATAATCTCGCCAATTGGGCTTATATTGTGCAACCAAGTCCATACCCTTAACAAATTGCATTTCATCGACATCGTAAAAAGCTCTGTTGAATGGATAGTTTCCCCCGCCCAGCCCTTCTTTTTCATACCACTCAAGTTCAGCCCCTTCAGGTGCAGCAGTGGTGACTTCATCTGCGTCGACCCAATCTAACAAGCAATGAACAACTTCCTGAGCCTCTGAAAGCTCCATTCCCCATGACTGAAAAACATCAGCCATTGCCTTTAAATTTTCGGGACTGGGCCGAAGTAAATAATAATTTGGATTAATTAGACTTGCTTCTTTTCTGATTTCAACTTCAAACCCCTCGTCGGATTCAAACTCAAAAAAGTCTGATAATGCCGGATCCTTCTCAACACCTGGGGGCTGACTTAAAATGTTATCATATTTTTCGATGCCATTATGAGCTGCAACAGCGATACCCATCTCTGCAAGCTGTAAGGCTCTAAAAGAAGCTTTTTCCGTTCCAACGACCTCCAGATCAGATTTCAGAACAACCATCGCACCGAATATTGTTATGCCCATGGCAACCATTAACCAAAAAACAGCAATGAGAACAGATGCGGACTCAGAGCTTCGTGTGCAGTGGTTAGGTATTTTTGATCTCATTTTCTTGTACCTGCACCTCCAGGTATACCTACAGATGAGGATGGTCTCCCATTTGATGATGTGGGAGGCCTAGCCGGTCCTCTACCGCCGGAGGACCTACCTCTGGACTCGCTTCTACCCTGATCTCCTCGACTTCGAGATCCATCGGGGCGAACTACCCCTCCCCTATCATTTGAACTTCTCCTAGAAGAGGAACTATTTCCTCGAGTATTACCTGATTGTGTGGCGCGAGCGACAGTAGCTGGATCTTCCACAGTTGGAATCCAATAATAACTTTGAATAGGTTCAGACTCATCTAGAAAACTAATTTCCATGTAGACCATCGAAGGCCTTTGATTGGGATAATCTTCAGCACTCCATTGATCAACCCATTCTTTATTTCTTTGATCGTAAAAATTCCAAGTCACATTTTTCAGTTCATTCATCAAAACAATTCCCATACCTAGGTCATCTGGTAATGATTGCCTTTCTTCATATATCTCTGCTTCTTCCTGATTAAGATACCTAATTTCAATTTGTGAAGCACCTTCAAGACTTTTATCAGGACCAGATACGATAAATACAATTTTGGATCCTGCGGAAACACCAGCCCAGGAAAAAGCAAGAGGATAATCAACTAGGGCAATTTCTGATCTAGCAACTCCAGACTGGAGTTCAGCTGGTTCCATATTGATTCTAGCATTACCAGGAATATCCTCGATATTTCTTTTTAGAAGCCCCATAAAACTATGGATATGCAAGTTGTCATGCTGACGAACAAGAACATTTTCACTAAGTTCAATAGATTTGGAAGCGACTTTATAAACACCAGTAAGAACAATACCAATTAAGCCGATACCCACTATCAACTCAAGAAGGGTAAATCCACCATTAGGTGAGATGCGCTTTTTAGCGGTTTTGATAGAGTGATGCATAGCGTATGGTTTCGGCGACTCTTTCCATTGGGTTATCGCGATCACCCCAGATTGCTTCAATACGGACTCGATACATATTGTTGAGTTTAATTTCTGCCTGCTGATCTTCTGTATCCCTTACAGTATACATTTCTTCGAGTTCCTCGACAATGGCATAATAATTAACTCCCATTTCATCAGCTTCAGGAACTTCCCCAAAAATCTCACCAGCAACTTCTTCTATAGGAAGAGCATCACGGAATTCCTGATCATTAAAATCTGCTTTACTGTATCGGGTCAACCAACTCTCAAGCTTGCGTTGAACTCTAAGTTCCTCACCGGAAGTGAATGCTGATTCGCCAATTTGTTTTAATGCCCCAGTAATACCAACAGAAATCATCGAAAAAAGGGCAAGAGCAAGAATCACTTCAAGCAAAACAAAACCTCTAGGTTTAGAATTAATGTTGTGATTGGAATTCATTCTAGCTCATCAATATTTTCAGCTCCCAACACCGTTGTTTTAGTTAAGGTCTCCTGAGTCTGTGCTGTTAGTGGATTAAAATCCATTGTGATCATTCCCTCATAACCCTCGACTTCACTTATTAACTTAACACCGATAGGCTCACAAATGCCGCTTGATTCAAACACCCAGAAATAAGTCTCCTCTCCATCATCTCGAACTTCCCCTGGAATACGAAAATATTTATCTTCCCATCCCCTCACCATAAAACGCATACCTTCCGGCAATTCAAAACTTTGAATTTTTCCTGAACCTTCTCCTATATCATCATTAAATGAAAAAGAACCAAATGAATTTGATCTACGGCTAAAATTCTCTAGCGAAACTGCATTTTCGCTAATTGCCAAAACAAAGGGTCGACGATTGGTGATGGCCATCTGCATACCTTGTCTAGCAAGACTAGTTAATTCTAGTGCAGGTTCAGTGATTTTCTTTTTTGAGGATTGCGAACTTAATGAAAGAGCTCCTATTCCAATAATTAGAATCAGAATGCAGAACGTCAGCATTATCTCAATAAGAGTAAAGCCACTTTGTCTGCCCTGGAATGCTTTATTCATTAAGTTTAGTTACGTAGCAATAGTCGATTCTAAACTTTACTCTTCTTTCCAGTTTCCAACGTCGTCAGCTGTATTTTCTTGGCCATCAGCTCCCTTTGAAAAAATATCTGGTCCTCTCTGCCCCTTTTGAGAAGGAAAGCGATAACCATACTCGTTGCCCCAAGGATCGGTAATTTCATCATCAAAGTATGGGCCATTCCATCCCCGAGCATCGGCAGGTTTTGTCAACAATGCCTGCAACCCCTGATCAGTAGTAGGATAACCATTCGCAGCAATTTTGTAATTAAGCAGTGCTATTTCAATTGCTTTGATATCTTCTTTTATCCTTGTCTGCTCACCGGTCTTCAAGACTCCACCAAGTTTAAAAATAGCAGTCCCTGCCAGCAAAGCAATGATGGCAAGTACAAGCATGATTTCAATCAAGGTAAACCCTGCTACAGGTCTTTTAATTTTTGAATTAATGTTAGTTTTCATGTTTTTATTTTTAAGAAATTATTTTTTAAAGTTAAGCATTCAAACCTGAAATGGTTTCGAATATCACCGAAATCATCATGTAAGCCATAATACCCACAAGCAATGCCATCGTAACCACAATCACTGGTTGGATAAGTGCACTAATCCTAGCAATATCCTTTTCTAACTCTTTGTCATACCTAGCGGCAGCTCTTTCCAAACTTTCTCCAATTTGACCTGTCTGCTCACCAACTGATACCATATCTAAAAGTAAAGGAGGAAAAAACCCTACACGTTTCATGGTTCTTGAAAGGGAAGCTCCATCACCTACATAACCAATGATTTTTGATATTATCTTTTTTAGGAAAAGGTTAGGAGTCGCTTCTCTCCCGAGCTCCAACGCCCTCAGAAGTGGCAAACCATTACCAACCAAGTTGGCTAAAGTTTCAAGAAACTGGACAAAAAATCGTGTTTTTAAAACCTTACCAAACAAAGGGATTTTGAGTTTTGTTTCATCCCACCATTCATGGTTTTTAGGGTTTTTTATGTACGAGACAGATCCAACCACAACGATTATTATCAATAATAATATGATCCACCATGTAGATGTAATGAAGTTACTAACGTCAATCATTAACTGACCAATCCATGGCATTTCAGAATTAGTGTTATCCAAAAGGCCCATTAACTGAGGAATCAGAAAGGTAATGAAAAGAACTACAACTGCAATACCGGAAGCAATTAGAAAGGATGGATAAATTAAAGCCATCTTCACCTTACCTTGAAGATCTTGAATCGCTGTCAGATAAGAAGCCTGCCTTTTCAAAATTGTTGATAGAGCTCCACTGACTTCACCAGCCTTAGCCAAACTGCAATAAAGGTCTCCAAAACTTGGAGAAGTTTTTCTCAAAGCGTCCGAAAAAGACATTCCATCTCGTACTTCAACTCTAATCCTCGTTGTAAGACTTTTAAGTTTACCTAACTCCTCCCTATTCTCCATAACACGCAAAGCAGGCTCGAGTTGTAGCCCTGCTCCAAGTAACTCAGAAAGCTCTTCAGTAAAAAGAACAATGTCAGTCTTCTTAAGTTTAATTGGTCCAGTAGACAAAGGTTCATCATTCTTTGCCTTAGACTTTGCAACTTCGGATTCAGCTTTACCAGATTCAGATTTGAGGTCCAGTTTCATGGGCTGCAATCCCCCACGATCTAAAAGATCCATAGCTGCACCTCTATCACCCGCATCTAATTCTCCGGTGACTCTTTTTCCGTCCCCCTTGAGGGCAGTATAAGCAAAAGTAGGCAAAACTTATCTCAAATTGATGTTAATATTTTTAAATGTCCGCTTTAAGTTCCACTGTTGTTGCAGCTAAAACTTCTTCGATGGTAGTGTCACCGCTCATTACCTTATGCCACCCATAATCACGCATTGGAATAAAGCCTTCTTCGATGGCTTTTACTTTAATCTCTGCAGAAGAAGCTCCTCCAACTATCAGCTCCTCTATTGCAGGAGTCACCAAACAAACTTCGTAAATAGCCAGTCTACCGAGATATCCACTATTTCGACAACGATCACAGCCCCCTTCTTTGGCAACACAAATTTCACCAGTTAAATCAGCGGGAGCTCCAACACCATCCAAGTATTCCCTTGAATATTCTGTAGGCACCTTACATGAAGGGCATAACCTACGAACTAATCGCTGGGCAAGAAAAGCACGCACAGAGGCAGATACAAGAAACGGCTCCACTCCCATATCAGTGAGCCTCGAAATTCCACCGATGGCATCATTCGTATGCAAGGTGCTAAATACAAGGTGACCAGTGAGAGATGCCCTGACAGCTATCTCTGCGGTCTCCAAATCTCGCATCTCACCAATCATTACAATATTAGGATCTCCTCGGAGAATACTACGCAAACCACGGGCAAAGGTTAAATCAATTTCTGGCTTAACAGCAATCTGCATCACTCCGTCGAGTTTATTTTCGACAGGATCTTCAATAGTAACAATTCTCGTTTCAGATTTATTCAATTCTGAAAGAAAAGTGTAAAGCGTTGTCGACTTACCTGATCCAGTAGGACCTGTAATAAGGATAATGCCATTAGACATTGATAGTAGTTGATCAATCCTTGATCGGGTATGCGCAATAAGGCCTAGTCTATTAAGATTAAACTTTTCCTGGTTCAATAATCTCAAACTAACACTTTCACCCTCTACAGTTGGTATCGTAGCAACACGAACATCAATCTGTTGATCCTCAAGGGATAAATTAATTCTTCCGTCCTGCGGCAGTCGCCTTTCAGCAATGTCCAGTTTGGACATAATTTTTAAACGTGCAATAACCGACGATGCAAGAGCATTAATATTTTCTGGCACCGCAACATCATGCAACATGCCATCAATACGATATCTAATTCTCAGATCCGAATGTAACGGTTCAACGTGAATGTCTGTAGCACGCTGTTCCAAAGCTTCACGAATGATTTGATTAACAAACTTAACTACTGAGGCCTCTTCGTCCTCATCTTCGTCTAAGACATTTGCTTCATCCGTATCAACTTCCAAAGAATCCATGTCAAGCTCACGGCCTGCAAGGATTTGCTCAAAAGTATCTGCTCCTACACCATAAAGTTCTTGAATGCCTTGAAGAACCTTAGTACGAGAAGACATCGACCACTCAATCGGAAAATCAATAGCCTGACTTGCAGCTTGCCTTGCCAGGTAATTAAATGGATCATAAGTAGCAATCCTTAACCTCATCTGGCCTTTAGACTCGTGGCTTTCATCAGCAGGATCTTCTCGACCAGGTTGTTCTGGGAGAGCGTTACTCGCATCATCGGGATCATCCTCCTCAATTAATTCTGACCCGTCTCCAAAAGATAATGGTAACAATCTATGCTTGAGCGCTAACTTAGCTGAACAGACTTCTTTCAGTTTTCTTTTATTGATTGGATCAAGGCTATCCTCCCATCCCAAATGAAGTTCCTCTGCAAGACCCTTCAAAAAATCTTCTTCCGGCACTAACTCACGATTCAACAGTTCTTCAATAACAGGACGCTGACCAGATAGAGCTTCCTCTATGGCTAGCTGAAGCTCATCTTCATTGCCACTTTGGAATTTTTTTGCAGTATTTAAAAAAATCTTATTCATTTGTTTAGTACCCAAAATGAAATTCAAATTGACACCAAGAACTCACCGTTACATCAATGAGCGATTCGGAATGTTTAAAGAAGTCAAAAGGGGAGTAAATTGTGCCACAATTTGTTGAAAATCGCATCCACAAAAGAATAGAATAGTTCTATTTTTCAAACCATTAAATAATCTTTGCGTAATCTTAAATTATAAAAGGTTCTGAGGTAAACCTCGGAAAATGTATCAATTAGCAAAGAAACCTTAATATTTCTTAGATGACCTATTCAATTTATTAATAATGAATATGTTATACTATTTGAGAAAAATCTCATTAGTCTTCAACTGGAGGCAATTTGAATAAATTTCCAGAAAACGGGCAACGTAGTACAGAGCCAGAAGTTTTTCCCTGAACATCAATGAGCTGACCACCGTAAGGACTTATAACGTAACCTACTCTTTTTGACCACCTTGCAAAAGGAACAATAGATTTATCATTATCTGCAGATGCTTGTTTTTCGCCTTCATTTTTGGATTCAATAACCTTGAATTCAATGTTATCAGAAATGGAGGCGATTGCTGTATCAACAATTTTTTTCTCTTTCGTTTCATTAGAATTGGAGGCGTCTCCAATATTTGGAATTGTGAAAATTCTGCCAGTATATGGACATCTTGCTCTTTCACCGGGCATTAGTCCGGTAATATCCACTACATAAGTTCCCTTGGTGTAAGGACTATATACTAAATTTTCTTTTCCTAAGACTCTTTTAGCTGTTTGACCCTCTAATATCCCCTTATCTGTATTTTTATTTGATTCTTTATCCTCAATTATTGAGACTAAATTACCCGATTTTTCCTCATTAACTGCGGCTACTGCAAGTATTTGATCATCTAGATTAATGATTGGCTCAACGTTATCAGGAACTATGAATTTGAGACCAGAATGGGGACATAAAACCGTATCACCGGAATTAAATTTTTTAACATCAACTAGCATTCCCTCAGCATATGGAGAATAAACTAAACCTGGTGCTCCTAAAACCGCCTCAGCGACTGATCTATTGCCATAGGAATCTAACGTAAAATCTGGATCTAAATCTGTTTCCTTAATTGACCATAAAAATCCTGTCAAATATTCGGTAGGCCGTGCTTGTGCTAATTCTCCATCTTTGATTGAAAATAGACCAAAAGGAAGACTCAAGAGTTGCTTAATTAGGCCCATTTGACCCCTTTGGTTGGAAGACGCTTGCTCAGTAGATTTACATGAAACAAACATAAAAGTGGATAATAAAGCCACTAATATAACCAAATAACCTTTCAAAAATGTGATCAATTTATTCATTTTCTATTAATTAGACTTAATCTGTTCATTTTCATCAATCGCTAGAAGCAAATCATATGCCATGGATAACTTAGAATTTAAGATATATATAATATTTAAAGAATTGCCAGAAATTAATTATTATTAACAAAATTACCTGAGGCCAATCCTATTGAAACGTCTTTCTAATTTTTTAAGAATTACTTCTTCAAGTTGTATGTTCTCAAGACGGTCAACTGCATCCTTAACGAATCCAAAAGTGACTAACTGCCTCGAAACTGGCTCCTCAATTCCCCTCGACATAAGGTAGAAAAGTCCATTTTCAGCAACGGGGTTGGAAGTCGATCCATGACTGCACTTAACTTGATCTGCATTAATTTCCAAACCAGGCATGGAATTAGCCTCGCATTTATCACTCATGAGTAAATTACGACAAGTTTGATACGCATCTGTTTGATGGGCTCCTTCATAAACTTTAATCATACCAGAAAAAGTTGTTTTTGACTCATCATAGAGAGCATTCTTGTACAGCAAATCACTTGATGTACTGGGCTTCTCATGAAGTTGCAATGTCCTCATGTCAAATTCCTGAGAACTTTCAGGAACACTAACGGAAATCATTTCACTGTTAGCCCCATCGCCTAGTAATCGACTAACTGATTCGTGACGAAGCCATTCACAACCAAGATTCAAAGAGAAATTTTTAACTTTTGAATTTTCATAGGACATCACATTTGACAATTGAATAGAATGCGCATTTTCACTCAAATTTTGTGTCCTAACATATGTTAATTTTGAATCTTCTTCTGCGATAAGATCAGAAACCCCACAAACCAACCCCATTTGATCATCTGAAGATCCAAAGTAATCAGCAACGCTAACCTCGGATCCTTTGCCGGAAATAATTAAACTGTAGGGAAATATTGCAGAATCTTCACCTGATATCCAATTAAATACCTCTAGAGGTTCTGAAATAGCAAGACCTTCAGGTACATATATAAAGTACCCTTCTTTTTGACGAGCCTGATTAAGTTTGTAAAATTTTTGGGAACCAAGCCTCGGCTCCTCCTTCATAAAGTGTGATTCAATCAGGTCACCGTGATCAATTAAGGCTTGAGATAGTGGTTTAAAAATAAACCCTTGATCAGTTAAATTACCATCGACAGGAGACTGAGATAAAAGAGAATCATTATTGAATATGAGTTGATAGTTGCCTTCCTTCAAAGAAACGGACTCAGAGACATATTTATTGTAATCAAATTCATTAATATTTTCTGCGTCCTTGATGTTCTCATAGGCAATCTTCTTGAGATTAGCAAACCTCCAATTTTCATCTTTTCTTTTTGGAAATGGAGTATCTAAAAAATTATCCCATGCCGATTTTCTGGATTTTAAATACCACTCAGGCAGGCCTGAGCTCAGCGGATTAGGACTATCTGAGAAGGAGAGAGACAATTTTTTAATTCTAGCTGTTTACTTTCTTGAAAATGAACTACCCAACGGATCCTTCCATTTCGAGATCAATCAAACGTTTTAGCTCGACGGAATATTCCATGGGAAACTCGCGAACTAAATCATTAACAAATCCGTTAACACTCAAACTCATTGCCTCAGCTTCACTAAGACCTCTCTGTTTCATATAAAAAATTTGCTCTTCACTAACCTGACTCACACTAGCTTCGTGCTGAGTTGCATGCTGGTTACCTCTCACTGTAATGGCAGGGTATGTATCAGTTTTACTCCTTGGGTTTATCAATAAAGCATCACACTCAGTATTATTTTTGCACCCTTTGAGATGTTTAGGTATATGAACGTGTCCGCGATAAGTAGATCTACCTTCTCCAACACTTATAGATTTAGAGACAACATTTGAAGATGTATTATTTGCAGCGTGGATCATTTTGGCACCTGTATCCTGATGCTGTCCATCATTAGCCAGAGCAATAGAAATAACTTCACCCCTTGCCCCCTCGCCTTTCATAACTACTCCAGGATATTTCATTGTTAAACGACTCCCAATGTTACAGTCAATCCACCTCACTTCTGCACCTTCGTGAGCCATGCCTCGTTTTGTTACTAAGTTGAATACATTGGCACTCCAATTCTGAACAGTAATATACTGAATCTTTGCATCTTTCATCGCAACTAATTCAACAACGGCACTGTGAAGGGTACTGGTTTCGAATTTTGGTGCAGTGCAACCCTCCATGTAGGTTAATTCAGCGCCTTCATCAACAATAATTAAGGTTCTTTCAAATTGACCAAATTGTTCAGCATTAATTCTGAAGTAAGCTTGTAAAGGATGTTTAACTTTGACCCCAGGAGGCACATAAATAAAACTCCCTCCTGAAAAAACAGCCGAATTGAGAGCAGAAAATTTGTTGTCTCCAGTTGGAATGACCTTTCCAAACCATTTGCGAAATATATCAGCATGCTCTGCAAGACCTTCAGAACTATTGACGAAGATTACACCCTGCTCAGAAACCGCATCCTTAACATTTGAATACGCAGCCTCACTATCAAATTGAGCCTCGACTCCAGCCAAGAAGTTTCTTTCTTTTTCAGGAATTCCAAGGCGCTCAAAAGTTTCTTTCATTTCATCTGGCACATCATCCCAACTTCTCTTGGGAGCCTGTCCAGCGGAAAGATAATAACGTATTTCATCAAATTTAATCGAGTCAAGATCCTGACTTGCCCAATGAGTTGGCATTTCTTTTCGATTGAAAACTTTTAGTGCTTTTTTCCTAAAATCTCTTACCCAAATGTCCTCTTTTTTTATATTTGAGATGTAATCAATAGTATCTTCAGTTAACCCACGGCCGGCGTCGTGCTTATAGTCAACATCATAGTGGAAATTTGCTTTCTCCCTGTCGATTTCGATACTTTTTTCTGTATCAGTTTCAGTTTTCATTTATTAAATCAATTTTTATTCAATTGCTTTTCAGTCAGCCAGTCATAGCCTTTTTCCTCTAATTCCAAAGCAAGTTCTTTAGACCCGCTTCGAATAATCTGGCCATCGCTTAAAACATGAACGTAATCGGGTACAATGTAATCCAAGAGTCTCTGATAATGAGTAATTACCAAAAATCCTCGATCAGGAGATCTCATAGCATTAACCCCTTCAGCAACAATTTTTAAAGCATCAATGTCTAGTCCACTATCAGTTTCATCTAAAACAGCATAACTGGGTTCAAGAATCATCATTTGAAGAACCTCATTTCTCTTTTTCTCACCACCTGAAAAACCCTCATTGACTGATCTTCCTGTAAACTTACGATCCATGCCAAGTTGATCCATCTTTGAGTACAATTCTTTATAAAATGCAACAGCGTCAATTTCTTCGCCTTCAGGCAATCGAGCCTGTCTTGCCGCTCTCAAGAAATTAGCGTTACTGACTCCTGGAATCTCAGCCGGATATTGAAAGGCCAAAAACAAGCCTTCTCTTGAGCGCTCATCAACTTCCATATCAAGTAAACTTGTTCCGTTCAGAAGCACATCTCCAGAAGTTACATTATAATCTTCGTGGCCTGCCATGACCTTAGCTAGAGTACTTTTACCTGAACCATTTGGGCCCATTATTGCATGAACTTCTCCTTTGGGAACACTCAGTGTAAGACCTTTAAGAATTTCTGTATCGTTAATACTAGCAGATAGATTAATTATTTCTAAACTAGACATTATTTTTTGTTAGGAGTGATGGTAAATGAATGATTTTATTTTTTCTGGCGTGCGCATTTAGGGCAAATTCCTCTGACGGCAATCTCGAATTTCTCAGCTTTTGCTCCACGAGGAAGCTTCACGGATTTTGATGCCTCAGCTCCCTCTTGAAGTTCAATATCAAGCACTGATGCGCACGATTCACAATGAAAATGAGCATGGGGATTGAGGTTGCCACAATATCGTGAGGGCTCTCTATCTAAGTTAACTTGTTTAATTGCACCCACACCCACTAATGTGTCTAGACAATTATAAACAGTGGCAAGGGAAATGGAGTCCATGCTGTTTTTAACTCTGATGAAAACCTCGGCCGCCGTTGGATGATCATTACTATTCATAAGCTCTTCATAAACTAATCGTCTTTGAGGGGTCATTCTATGACCACCACCAAGGTTGATACTTTTAACGGTTTTGAGACGATTTTTAGACATGCTCAGATGACAAGTAACTCGTAGCTTATTTTTATCAAGAATTATTCTAAATAATATCATATATTACGCTGTAAGTTCGACACTGGACTTAAATACCCTATATTAATATTATGAATCTAGGTATCATTGGCTGCGGTAAAATGGGATCTGCACTTATTAAAGGAGCAATTAAGGAAAATGCGATTGATGGACAAAACGTCATGGTAATCGATTTGATCCCAGAGTTGGCTCGGAAACTCTCTAAAGACATAGGAGCTACTATTGCCAAAACAAACGACGATTTGATCAAAAATTCGGATGCTATTCTTTTGTGCGTTAAACCTCAAGACATGATCTCTCTCTCAGATTCATTTGCTAGAGAGAGAAGTTCGAAGCTATTCATTTCAATAGCTGCAGGAATAAAGATTGATGAACTTGAGAATTCTCTCAAGAATGACGACAGAGTAATTCGTGTAATGCCGAACACTCCAGCAATGATTGGCCAGGGTGCCTCAGCTCAATCAAAGGGAAAAAATGCNACTGAATCTGATACAAAATTTGTGAGCAAAATATTAAACGCTGTGGGAATTTCCATTGAAGTTCCTGAAAAGCAACTTGATGCGGTTACTGGNTTAAGNGGTAGNGGGCCAGCTTATATTTACACAGTAATAGAGGCGTTAGCCGATGGTGGAGTTTTAGTTGGCTTACCAAAAGAAAAAGCACTCACATTAGCTGCTAAAACCGTAATTGGGGCTGCAAAGATGGTAACGAAGTTAGATGAACATCCAGCAAAATTACGAGATCAAGTTACAAGTCCTGGAGGTACAACTATNGCGGGTTTAGCTGCACTTGAATCGGGAAAATTAAGATCAACTCTTATCGAAGCTGTAAAAGCTGCTACCAAGAGATCAGAAGAACTTGGATCATAAGTCAATTAGCCCTCAGTAATTAAGGGTACAGAAAATTTAGATTCCTCCAGTTGAAACCCATACAGACGCTCGGCATTTTTTCCTAAAAATGCCTGCTTATCGTTGTCATTTATAGAGTCGTCATCTCTTATGAAATCAAGACTTTGACGATAAGTAAAATCAACCATTGTTCTTGGCCAATCTGAGCCCCACATTAATTTCTCATACCCAACTTCATTTGCTGCTCTCCTTATTGCCTCTTGAGCCTGAGTAAAAGGATATCCTTCCGAACGATACAACCAAATAATTCCTCCACACTCTATATAAACATTTTGATGATGACATAATTTAAGTTGACCTGGCCAACCTCCTCTGTTGGGCATACCGAAATGTCCAATCGCAACCTTTAATGATGGAAAATTTGACATAATAATNTCAAATTGAGGCACTTGTATTTCACCCTCAGAAAAATCAACTGCNANAATATGACCATCATTTTCCATCATTTCCCATATNGGGAAAAANGCCTNATCATTTAAATCAACTTTTCCTAACAAGTGACCACCACAAAGCTTGAGACCGCGAAAGCCTTGGTTAAATAATTTTTCAGCCTCGGATACAACTCCATTAAGATCGAAAAAATTTGGCAATGCATGCAGAAAAAATCTGTCNGGATAATTACTTTGAACAGATAGGAGGTAATCATTTTGGGGGCCATCCAAATATTCTTGAACAACTACTCCTGCTTGAACTCCTGAAGCATCAAANTCTCCAATAACATATTCTGCCAAAGCTTGACAGTCATTCAACGTTGCAGGCATTCCTAGCATCTTTTCTTCTCCAATACTAATCATCCCAGAACCTAGCGGACGAACGGGTAATTCCCCCTTTACCAGTCCATGAATCTGGTCCCATATGTGCATGTGTGCGTCAATAATCATAAATCAAGTTCCTGAATATGATGATGACTCACATGCACAAATCGCAAGTCACGAATAACAAAATATATACTGACTAGATTAAATCAACAATCAAATAAATGAAGCTAATGCATTAAGATGATGCACTTGATAAGGCCTTATCAAGGTCTGAAATAATATCATCAATATGTTCGATACCAACTGACAACCTTATTAATTCGGGAGTAATACCACCAGCAGCTTGTTGCTCCTCATTCAATTGAGANTGAGTCGTAGTTGCAGGGTGGATAGCTAAGCTCTTTGCATCACCAACGTTAGCAAGATGTGAAAATAACTCACATGCTTCGATGAATTTTTGACCAGCCTCTGCGCCTCCCTTAATTCCAAAAACAACCATGGACCCACCTTTACCCTTNAGATACTTATTGTTCTTTTCAAATTCAGGGTCCGATTCAAGACCCGGAAAACGAACCCACTCAACAGATTCATGCTGAGACAAATGCTCTGCAACTTGCTTAGCATTGCTACAATGACGTTCCATCCTCAATGGTAAAGTCTCTATACCTTGCAAGAACATCCATGAATTATCAGGAGCAATACAGGCACCAAGATTTCTTAAAGGAACTGTCCTCATTCTGAGAATAAACGCTAATGGNGCAAGCANATCTGGTAANTCGTGCCCCCATCTTAGACCATGATATGATGTATCTGGCTCATCAAATAATGGATGCTTACCAGCAGACCAATCAAAACGTCCACTATCCACAACAATTCCTCCAATTCCTGTTCCATGACCTCCAAACCATTTTGTAAGAGAATGAACAACTATATCTGCACCATGGGCCAAGGGATTAGTCAAATATGGAGTTGAAAAGGTTGAGTCGACAATCAATGGAACTCCACACTCTTTTGCATGACNAGAAATAGCATCAAGATCAGCTACTTCAAGTGCTGGGTTAGATACAGTCTCCGTAAAAAAAGCACGAGTCNTTTCATCAGCTGCCGCTGCGAAATTGCTTGGATCTTGAGANTCAACAAATCGAACCTCAATTCCGAGAGCNGGAAGTATATCATTAAATTGAGTATATGATCCACCGTAGAGGTTTCTTGCGGAAACTATATTATCACCTGCCGAAGCTAGATTGATTATTGAGTAGAAAACTCCACTAGTTCCTGATGCTAACCCAAGACCTGCCATTTCGTGAGCTCCCTCAAGCAAGGCAACTCTCTTCTCTAGAACATCAGTCGTTGGATTCATCAAGCGAGTGTAGATATTTCCAAGCTCTTTAAGTGCGAATAAATTTGCGGCATGCTCTGTCGAATCAAAAACAAATGAAGACGTTCTATGGATAGAGACAGCGCGGGCCTTAGTTGATGGATCAGGCGTATGTCCACCGTGGAGACAAAGAGTATCGAGTTTCATGGGCGCGAGAATTACCCCAAAAACTACTNTAATACAAGCCTAACTGNGCATTTTTAGNAANTNATTTTAAAATAACACAATAATTGACTATANTTGAGGCGTACAACACTATTTCTATATCTTTAATTATTATTATGATTATCAATAATTGATGATTTCTTTTCTGCCTTACACATAAAGAAAAAATCATTAAATGATATCGATGANAATTTGATGTCCAGTCAGCTTCAGGGAAACTCTTAAACAATCAATAAAGGAATTAAAAATATGAAACTATCTCAATTAATTTTGTTCATGGGATTATCTTTTGCTNTAGGNATTGGAGTGATGACCATATTCCAATCCAATAAAGAATCCANAAAGCCTGCCATNANTGAAAACANTGATAAAGATGGCACACAAAAAGAGAGTAATAAAAATAACAACTCTCTAANTAACTTATCTTCAAATCTCTCGAATTCTCCAAAAACAACAAAACCTAAAATTGTTGAACTGGATAATGAACTTGAGGAAGACGAACCTGCAGGACCAGAAGAAGCATTCGCTAAGCTTCTTAATAGTCCAGAAGCAAGAAATTTAATGAAGGGCTTCGCCGGTGCAATGAGCAGAGGAGCCGATAGAATGATCGCGGCTGANATGGAAAGTCAAAAAGAAAAACTAAACTTATCTGATGCTCAGGTCGAATCTATAAAAGGAAAAATGGTCGCGATGATTCAGGACGAAACGAAAAGATTTCAAAGCGAGTTAGACGACAAGAATCGTTCTTTTGGAGAAATCATGCAATCGCAAGGTGACTTTTGGGAAAACAATGAACCCAAAATCAATGCTTTATTAAAAGAGGAGCTGAATGAAGAACAATATGCCCANTATGAAAGNAATGAACTCATGGAAAAAACCGAAAGTATCCANAAAAGAGCTAACTGGGAACTTGAGCGAATGGGTTCATTANATCTTTCCGAAGAGCAGGAGGATCAAATATTTGGAATACTTGTCCAGAAATCCTCTCAATTCGATGAAGCAATGGAAATTGAGGGGATCTCAGCTGAACTGCCAGAAGCTGCAAGATCACAAGATGTATCCAAAGAAGACGCTATCCGTTCAATTTTGAACCCTGATCAATTAGATAAGTACAATGAAAAGATAGAAAGCGGAGGATATGGAAGGGGTCGTGGGAGAGGGCCTTGGGGAAGAAGAGGATTTGGAGGGTAATTAGAAGAATACTTTTATTGCCAATATTGCGACAATATTTGTAACTTTGATCATTGGGTTAATTGCCGGTCCGGAAGTGTCTTTGTAGGGATCGCCAACAGTATCTCCAGTAATTGATGCGGCATGAGCTTCAGAACCTTTCCCACCATAAGCACCATCCTCAATCATTTTTTTGGCATTATCCCAAGCTCCACCAGCAGCAGTCATCGATAGGCCAATAAATAATCCTGTAACAATTGTACCGACCAGAACCCCACCTAATGCGGTATAACCCAGTGCAGGTATCGCAGAAACTAAAATAACTATAACAACGGGTAGTATAGCAGGAACAATCATTTCGCGAAGAGCTGATTTCGTAACAATGTCAACACATCTAGCATATTCAGGTTCATCTTTACCATCCATGATGCCAGGACGTTCACTAATCTGACGTCTAACTTCAGATACCACAGCACCAGCAGCCCTTCCAACAGCATCCATACTTAGAGCGGTAAATAAAAATGGTAAAAGCCCGCCTATGAACATACCAATGATGACCTTGGGGTCTTTCAAAGAAAAGGCAATGTCATCCACTCCTANGTGTACTTGAAGCTCGAGAAAATATGAGCCAAATAACACTAGGGCAGCAACTCCAGCTGATGCAATAGCATAACCTTTTGTTACNGCTTTCATGGTATTACCAACCGCATCCAATGCATCAGTCCTTTCGCGTACTATNGATGGCAAGTCAGCCATAACCGCTATACCTCCAGCATTNTCCGTAATAGGCCCAAAGGCATCCAATGAAACNATAATTCCTGCCAAGGCCAACATGGCCATAACAGCAATAGATATCCCATAGAGCCCNGCAAGAGAATGACTAATCCAAATTGCGATACAAATTAAGGCCACTGGCAATCCAGTTGCCATATTACCAACTCCAAGACCTGCAATAATATTTGTTGCATGACCTGTCTGAGATGCTTTGGCAATTTTGTTAACCGGGGGGTATTTGGTTGCCGTATAATAGTTAGTTATAAGAACAATTGCAAAAGTCATCACAATACCTACCAATGAGCACCAGAAAAGATCGCTACCTGAATAAGTACCACTATTCATCACTAGACCATCTGATGGTGTAATCCATTCACAGAGAGGCCAATAAACAATAGCTGAAAAAATTGAAGCGACGAAAACTCCCTCCATTAATAATCGGGAGGCACTACCTTTACGCAAATTAACCCAAAAGACCCCTAAAATAGAACCAATTATGGCCACTCCTCCCAACAAGAATGGTAAGGCCAGAGCGATTTCTCTCATGTCATCACTATTAGTACTAAGAGTTCCCAAGAGTAGAGCCCCTATAAGACTAACCGCATAAGTTTCAAATACGTCAGCNGCCATACCCGCACAGTCACCCACATTATCACCAACATTGTCNGCAATAGTTGCAGGATTTCTTGGATCATCCTCGTCTAAACCTTGCTCAATCTTACCAACAAGGTCGGCTCCAACGTCAGCAGCCTTNGTATATATACCACCACCCAAACGGGCAAAAACACTAATAAGACTTGCGCCAAGAGCAAGTCCTACAAGGCTATCGACGATAACTTTACCTCTCTCTGCATTACCCTCAGNAACAACAGTTCCCATTACAAAATAAAAACCTCCTACTGAAAGAAGTGCCAAGCCTACAACCAATAAGCCTGTTACAGCACCTCCATTAAAAGCCACGTTAAGGGCCTTGTGCTCATCATCGACAGCAGCTTGCGTCGTCCGAACGTTTGCCATCACAGCAATCTTCATCCCGATGTAACCAGCTGCTAGAGAACATGCAGCACCAATAAGAAAACCAATTGGCATAGATGGATGAACTTTTCCAGCCTGAGACATAAGAAAAAGTACAAGTGTCAGACCTAATGAAATGAGGCTAATTGTTTTCACCTGCCGATTGAGATAGGCTTTTGCTCCATCCTGTATGGCGGTAGANACCTTTATCATTAATTCCGTACCAATAGAATGTTNGGTCACTATTTTAATTAAATANACAGCAACGACTAAACCCACAGCGCCCATGAGGAGTGACAAAGTGATTCCTGAGGAACTAAGAAAATTGGCAAANTTTGTNAACATTTAAATAAAAATGATTAATCTCTAATTAACCTATCATCGACCTTTTTCAATAATGTACTTAAAAAGGCTTACACTTTTTTTGGGGGCAGGTAAACATTCTTGCCGGTTCTTAGATTTAGGTTATCTTAATATTTAATTATCCCATAATATTACTAATATTGCACTTTAATAACAAAGAACATTTTTTCCTATCATTCNTAGCTAGCATTTTACTGGTAGCTTTTAATATCGTAGACGCCAAAACTGTGATTATAGATCCTGGGCATGGAGGTAAAGATAAAGGTGCTCATTGGTATGGCATTTCAGAGAAAACGCTAACATTAGACGTTGCCAAGAAAGTGGAATTATTGCTTAAGCAAAAAGGCATAAAGGTTCTAATGACAAGAAAAAGTGATCAATACGTTTCTATTGANGATCGGGCTTCAATTGCGAATAAATACTCTAATTCAATATTTGTCAGCATTCATTTCAATGCACATANAAATTCAACCGTAAAGGGAATAGAAACTTTTTACATAAGCTCAAAAGGAAAAAAACTAGCAGGTAGCATCCAAAGTCGATTAACACGAAGGATCAACACTAAGGATAGGGGAAGTAAAAAATACCATTACGCAGTACTAAGGAAGACAAAAGGGGTAGCCGCTTTAGTAGAATGTGGCTTTATTAGCAATCGATGGGAGAGTAATAGGTGCTCTTCTAGCTGGTANAAAGAAATACTGGCTCATGAAATTACTGAAGGCATAGCCGCCTATTGTAATAATAATTAATATTGGCTATATTCTGAATAATAATTAAACAAAAACCAATAACCATAATGGGAGACAATATAGAAGTACACTTATATGTAATAATGTGGCCAAACTACGCATTGGTTGCATCAAATCTGCCTCCTGATGAATTTGGAAAACATTATACCTTGGGAAGTTCTCGGTATTTTCATGGCCAAGTTGTGTTTGCTGAAATCGATCCAAACTATCGAAATGATTTTTTAAAAATTGATAAGTATATAGATGAGGTAAAACCAGATGCCTCTGGCACACCNAAAAGAACAAAATTCATTGCGACCTATCGTGTTTTAGAACACATCGACCTTNAAGCCTTCAGGGAACTTCATATCACTTCCACCATGGGTAAGGTTCTAACACTCAAAAGCGCACCATACGACAAAGAACACGATCAGGGATACTTAAGAACTTTCCAAGAACTTGCACCAATGAGAGCAATCGTACTTTCTTGGATGACTCCGCCCGACTTTGGTGAACTTATCACCGATCCGGAACAACCAAAGTCAGCACCAAAGGTTTTATTCAATCAAATTGATTTTGATATTGATGATTTTCTTACAAAATTAGAATCCGACCCATTTCACAAATCCCCTATTCCAAACGTACATGCTCACAAACTAAGAGAGCAAATCTTGGAAGCAAAGGCCAAGCCGGAGAAAGGATTAAAAGGCATCAGTCTTGATGCTGCTTTCGGAAGAATACCATTCACTCAACATCGAACAGGATTCTGGATCGCACATCACAAGGAAATGCTTTTTTACCCAATTCCCTCATTAGAGGAACTTAAGGANGCACATTGGGAATGGTTTAAATCCTTGGACTAANAATAGAATNATNAGTGACCAGAGGCTTTTGCACCCTTTGGCTGACCTATATTAATTAGTAAATCTTCAAACCATTTCTGATCGATATCAAAGGGTTTCCCTCCAGCAATTCTGGAAAAATCAATAACTGACATTTTACCTTCAAGGCTATCATCCATGCCGGCAACACCGCTGATACTGTTCAAAGCTGCTTCTGCTGCACAAACAGCACTCTTTTTAATTAATTCTAAATCTTTGGCATTTGGCTTTGCAGAACGGGCAAAATATCCACTCTTTTGAACAAGCACCTTATCAGCAGATAGTGAAACTTTTAATTTTTCTGCAAACCATTTACCAGGATTCAATTCATCGAGTCTAACATGACCAAAAGCATCTCTTCTAAGCTCTTCCCCTGCAGCTTCTTTTTCTTTAATTATTGCATCAGTTCCAGCCCCTTCGCTAAGAAAAAGATTCACGCTATCATGCTTATCCATCTGTTCATTTAATCGGCTTAATTCAGAATTCAAATCTAACTCCATTTCAGGAACCCATACCGCATGAACATTCCAACGTTCACGACAAATATTAATTTCGGGGAGCCAATTATAACCATCTAGTGATTTCATATAATCACTTGCAGCGGCTGCAGTTAACCAACCACAATGTCTACCCATAACTTCGTGTATAATTAACTGCCTCGTACTCGTTGTATTTTCATTAGCTACATTTTCAAAAAAAAGTGCACTTTGCTCTGCTGCGGTCCATGCTCCTAATGTCTGGGATATTGGAAATACATCATTATCAATNGTCTTGGGAAGACCAACTACTGTTAACCCATAACCATTATCCTCAAGATACTTAGCAAGGTCGGCGGCCGTTGTGTTAGTATCATCACCTCCAATTGTGTGAAGTATATCAATGTCATCTAATTTGAGTTGCTCTGCAGCAACATGGAGAGGATTCTCCCCCTCCTTAACGAGTCCTCGTTTGGTGCAATCTTCTACATTAGTTAACTTGACTCTACTATTCCCAATGGCACTACCACCAAATTCAAAAAGTGTTTGATAGTTTTTTTTAACCTCATCGCCAATTGGTATAGATTTTCCAGTAAGTAGACCTTGGTAACCATTCAAATATCCGCTGAGTTCAGCATCGGGCATTAGCTGGTTATATTGTTCAATTAGAGCTCCAATCGATGACGATAGGCAAGGAGCAATCCCCCCAGCAGTTAAAAANGCAATTTTTTTGGACATGATTATAATTTATTAATTTTCCCNTAAATATATNAGAAAATGTGTCCAGATTAGCGCTCTTTTTGCTCTTCGCAAGCATATCAATTTTCCGCCCCTTGACTCAAGAGCATCCAAACTCTAAGTTCGGCGCCGNTATGCCTATAGCTTCCCCATCACAATTCGCCGCCATGTTAGATGCCGCCCAGGAGGGTGGNTATGCTTATCCNGCCATAAATTGTTCAAGTATTACCACCTTGAATGCTGCTATGAAGGGATTTGCTGATAATAAATCTGATGGAATTATTCAATTCTCAACTGGAGCTGGTCAATTCGCATCAGGTCTGAATCACAAAAATGCAACAAAGGGAACCATTATATTAGCGGAGGCAGCCCATGCTCTTGCAGAACAGTACGATATTTTAATTGGTCTAAACACCGACCATTGCCAGCCCCAAGTCGCGGAATCATTTTTGGATCCACTCATCGAAGCCACTGCCGCCAGAAGAGCTAAGGGAGAAAATAATCTATTCCAAAATCATATGCTAGACGCTTCGATCCTGCCATTAGANGAAAATATGGCAATCTCTCAGACTTACCTAAAGAAGTGTGCTGAAAATGAAATTATACTTGAAGTAGAAGCNGGTGTTGTGGGCGGAGAAGAAGATGGAGCAGCAGGCTCAGAGGACACTCCAGATGAGGACCTTTACACAACACCTGAAGATATGGTTGCAGTACACGAGGCATTAGCAGAACTAGGNAGATTTACTTTTGCTGCAACTTTTGGAAACGTTCATGGTCATTACAAACCAGGAGCCGTTAAACTTGAACCAGAAATTCTCAAACAAGGTCAANCTGCGGTCCAAGAAAAATATGGTAAAGATTCAGAATTTGATCTGGTTTTCCATGGTGGTTCTGGAAGTTTACTTTCTGAAATTAGAGAAACTCTAGACTACGGTGTTGTTAAAATGAATGTTGATACTGACACTCAATATTCATTCACCAGACCAATTGCAGGTCATATGTTAGAGAACTACGAAGGAGTTTTAAAAGTTGATGGTGAAATAGGAAATAAGAAAGTATACGATCCCCGCTCTTACTTAAAAGCAGGCGAGCAATCAATGTCAGAGAGAGTTGGTAAAGCATGCGACGATCTTTTATCAGTNGATAAAACTATCATTTCACAAGTATAAANATTTATAGAANTAACTAAAAGAAATGGATGAATCGGCTCATTTTGCCGGGCTAGATATTGGTGGCACTACCGTAAAGGCCGCTCTACTTAACAGTACCGGAAGACAAATTGGTCAAGGTGTTGAACTTCGCTCACACGGAAGTGATGGATTTAAAGCTACTTTCAAGCAGCTGCATCTAGCACTTGAAACAATTTGCTCTGATAATTCAGTAGATATTTCAACTATTGCTGCAGTTGGTATTGATGTTCCAGCACCATCTTCAAATGGAGTTATTTGGGGACAAGCTAATCTCAATGAAGATTGGGTAGGAACTAATATAAGAGATGAGTTCTCAAAAGAAATACATAGACCTTGCTATATGACCAATGATGGAAATGCTGCAGCCTATGGAGAATGGATTCTTCGGCCAGGCCATGATGGCCCATTATTGTTTGTTGCNCCTGGTACTGGCTTGGGTGGCGGTTTTGTATTAGGAAAGGGACAACTNTATGAGGGCTGTAACGGATTAGCAATGGAGCTAGGAGCCATCTCAGTGCCCTTCAGAGAAGAGGATGGGAGTCTGCCCGAATGCGCAGGNAAAGGGCCTGGGTCTTTAGAAGCTTGGGTTTCTTTGGTTGCACTGAGGAGAAGACTAAAGCTTGAGTTGGCCAAAGAAGAAAATCAAGAACACCCTCTCTCTAAATCAGACATCTCCATCCAAGAGAAAGCATTTCAACTTAGAGATTTTTGNGAAAAAGAAGATCCCNTNGCACGCTCAATTTTTAAACAACAAGCACACATATTGGGATGGGCAATGGGCGATCAAGCTAGCGAATTAGATCCAGGATTAATCGTGATCGGTGGCGGCCTTGCGGAAACAAGTTTTAGAGACTGGTACATGGATCATGTACGTGCTGGATTCGAGGAAAGAGCACCAGCCTTCTACGTTAATTCCCCCATACCCCCGCACGGNGTAACGACGAGATTCGACTGGGCTGTTGGAGGAGATTACGCAGCAGCTATTGGAGTTGCCCATAAGGCAATGGAAATCTTGTAATCAAAATAGAATTGAAGACCTACCTTGATCCTTTCATTCTTTCAAACATTTGATTGAATTTCTCATCCTCTCTTTCAGCCCATTTGAGCCTNGTTCGAGTCCAACTTTCAGAAAAATTATCCGAAAAGCCTTTGAGGCCTTTTTTCTCACCAANACTTGGAAAATCATAAGTCAATTTTGATGACTTACAGCTAGAGAAAAATATAAAGAGAGTAATAATAAAAATGAAATTGATTATTAATTTCACGATTTTAAAAAAATTAAATTATAAGGATTGTTTAAACCTCCCAACCCTTACGATAAGGTCTCTTAATTAATTCAGCAGCCTCTGGAGCATTAGTTGCTTTAAGATTAATTCCATCCCAATCAATTCTTTTGCCCAATCTGACGGCGAGATTACCGAGTAATACTGTCTCAGTAAATGGACCAGAGTAAGCAAAACCAGAGAGTGGCTCTGGACCTACTCCACGAATAGCATCAATCCATTCTTGGTCCTCATTTTTAACTCTCGGTATCGATTTATCCGGATTAAAATCATCCAATAATCCTTCAGGAGTTGTTTTCCATTTGGTACTATTTCTGTTGAAAAGAAATTTACCCTTTTCACCAATTAAAATTAGATCAAACTTCTTAGCGTTTTGAGAATTCACTATGGTTCCCTCAAAAACTGATTGTTCAGGCATATAACCACCATCGTACCAAACATATGGCATTTTATGGCTGTATTTTCCTGCAGGAAAAGTATAGGTAACTATCGATTTATTAGGGCCACACTCCAACGAATTACCATTCTGTTTAGCTTCAACGGCAGATGGATACTTTAAGTCTAAAGCCCAAAAAGGCATATCCATAATATGACAACCCATGTCTCCTAAAGCTCCAGTACCAAAGTCCCACCAACCCCTCCATTTGAATGGTGCATAACCAGCGTTATAGGCTCTCATCGGAGCAGGACCAATCCATTGATCCCAATTCATATTTTTAGGAATTTCCTGAGCGGGCAACTTATCTTTTAAACCCTGCGGCCATATAGGACGATTGGTCCAAGCATGGACTTCTTTGACTTTTCCAATAACCCCAGAACGAATCAACTCAACTGCGCGCCNAATCGGCTCACCAGCGTGAGCCTGATTACCCATCTGAGTTATGACTTTATTCTTTTTTGCCTCTATAGCTAATTGTCTNGCCTCCCAAATCGAGTGAGTCAATGGTTTTTGAACATATGTATGCTTACTCATCTGCACAGCACGCAAGGCTGCATGGAAGTGCATATGATCTGGAGTTGAAACTGTAACAGCATCAATACTCTTACCAAGTTCATCAAATAACTTCCTGTAATCAGTAAAGCCTTTAGAGCCGGGATATTTTTTTACAGCTTGATTCAAGCGACCCTTATCAACATCACACAGTCCTACAANATCTGCTCCAGCAGCATGTGCACCTGCTATGTCACTAGAACCTTTGCCTCCAGCCCCTATTCCAGCTAAAGCCACCCGATCATTCGCACCAAAAACACGACTAGGNACAACCTGAAAACCAAGCGCTCCAATTGAAGCAGATTTGATAAATTTTCTTCTAGAATAATTCTTCATGAATTTAAAAAATTAATTATTAAGGAATAATGATGCAATATCTTAATGATAATCTCAACATTCAAAATCACATAGATTAATAGAGGACTTTTCTAAATCTTGAGGAGTGTCCAAATCATTGAGCTCTTCAAGCAAAGTCACACCTAATTGATTCTTTTGCGCAATAACTAAGCTTGTTTCAAGAACGCGATCCGTACTCCGTGGAACACCATCAAAAATCAAANAAGCTCTAAAATCATTCATTCCTACAAGATAGTATCCACCATCTGAACAAGGCCCAAAAACAAGTTCATTTCGCCCCCCGATGGATTCAAAGGCTTCGAAAATAATTTTGTCACTAATCGTAATGCAATCCGTACCTATGGCCAAAACCCTCTGAAAAATATTTATCAAAGACGAATTGAAGCTTTTCTCCAAATCACGGCCAACTTGATGGCAAAAGATTTGATTACTTAAATCATAAANATTCAGGGTAAATATCTCCGTTTAATCCAATTTTTTACTTCTATAGTTTTTGAAACAGAATCAAAGTACCAACAAATCTTCATATCTTTCGTGAGTAAGGGAGAGAGATTCTCAATCATTCTTGAAACCATGTAACGATAAAGGTTTGCTGCCTTAATGTGTGCTAAAACCTGTCCAATAAGGGTTTTAACCATCCTAGGCTCTGGCCATTTGATAAAAATAACAAATATATCAGTCAATTATGTTAAAGATGTTAATTATTATTAATATAAGATATTTTTTGATTGTTAAGTACTTTTCGAGTAAAATTTAAAAAAACTCATACTCACGCGGTGAGTTTGTAAAATTTTTTATAATTTTTATGGCTAAAAATAGACGTANGCAAAAAAAAGAGTTCGAAATCTCTAATTCTCATTTAATTAGCTTTGGACTTATTGGCTTTGGAGTCATCTATTTATTATCCCTAATATCATTTTCTCTGAGTGATTTACCGACTTGGGTTCCATTCAGCCACACCACAAATCCAACTAGACCGGCAACCAATTTCATNGGACCACCAGGAGCGGTTTGGGCAGGTATATCATTCTACACATTTGGAATCACAAGTTACCTAATTCCAGTCATGTTAATTTGGTTAGGGTCAAAAAGGTTATTCAAACTAGAAAATTTATCAAAATTTGAAATCATTGGATTTGCGCTNTTTCTAATATCAGGATCTTGTTTACTTCATTATCAAAATTGGATTCTTCAATCAGGTCATTTTAATATTTCAGGAACCGGAGGAATCATTGGTGAATTCTTGGGCGAAAAACTAATTGGAATGACTGGAAATGTTGGTTCCTCTATTATCATGCTAACAGCATACTGCTCGGGAGGCATGCTNATAACCAAAGTCCACCCAGCGCAAATTGTTAAAGCTGGAATACGTTCATTAAAATCTTTCAACGATTGGCGAGAAAATAGAGTTTTTTCAAAAGCTGATGAAACTAAGAAGTTACTCATTCAAAAAAAGAAGCTTGAAAAAGAACATCGCCTTATCGAGAAAAAAATTGGTCAATCGGAAATTGATGAAAACCAAAAAAAATCTTTNCCTAAAAAGCTTGATGATACAATCGAGAATGATTTTGAAATTGATTCAAAAATTAACATAGATGATATTGCTGAGGAAATTATTGAACCGGAATCTAAAGAAGATCCAACAGTAATTGCAGAGCCGAAAATCTTTGATGCTTCTTTNCGATCGCCAGAAGAAAACTCACAAAAAAAACCTTCGATTGCCGAAGTTTTGGCAGCGAACAAATCAATTAACTGTAATAACAGTGGAAACGATTTTAGCGCTACAAAGGAAATTCAATTCCCAGGTTATCAATTACCAGATATTGATTTATTAAATTATGAAGCACAGACCGATCGTAAACCAACTGATAAAAATCTATTAATCCAAACTCAAAAAACCATAATCGAAACACTGGAGCATTTTAAAGTTAAAGTATCTGCAGGTGATATTACAAGGGGACCAACTATAACAAGATATGAAATTTATCCGAGTAATGGTCTTAGANTAAACAGAATCACAGCACTTGAAGANAACATAGCTTTAGCAACCAAAGCTGAGAGAATAAACATTTTGGCACCAATACCTGGTAAAGACACTGTAGGGATTGAAATAGCNAATAATGAGAANATAATTGTCCCACTGCGAGAACTCTTCGAAGACCCAGAATTCTTGGACCCAAAACACAAAATCCCGATCGCACTTGGTAAGGATGTTTACGGTAAGACGGTGATCGGTGATCTTGCCAAAATGCCACACTTATTAGTTGCTGGCGCAACAGGAGCAGGAAAATCCGTTTGTATTAATGGCATCATCGCAAGCATGCTATACAGATTTACTCCCGATGAACTTCGCTTTATCATGATTGATCCGAAGGTTGTCGANATGCAGGTTTATAATGATCTTCCNCATCAAATTGTGCCGGTTGTAACGGATTCAAAAAAAGTTATTTTAGCATTGAGGTGGGTAGTCAATGAAATGGAGCGGCGCTATCAACTCTTTGCGAAACTAAATATTCGAAATTTTGATGCATTTAATGAACGCCAGAAGGCTAATGAGGAAGAAAACCAGTCTGATGAATTCTTTGATAAATCGGGTCAAGCTCAGTTAGACTTCGATAATACTAGCGCAAAAGAAAATGAAGTGGCTGAAGATGATTCTTGGGAATACGAATATGAAGAGGTCGAAGTAGAAGTTGAATATGAGGAAGGTGAAAANGAGGGTGAATGGAATGAAGTTCAAGACTCCTCAGATGTTAATTCTGATATTAAACCTGCGACTCACAGCGAAGACATCCTGTTAGATTCAGAATCCACCCAAGAAGAAGCTCAAAGAAATAAAGAGATCGAAGATTCAATAGAAACATCTGATATTGATGAGGAAAAAATTCCTGAAAGACTCCCCTACATTGTTGTTATTATTGATGAGTTAGCTGATTTAATGCAAACTGCGCCAGCTGATGTAGAACAGGCAATAGCAAGAATTGCACAAAAAGCAAGAGCTGCAGGAATCCATCTCATCATAGCAACTCAAACNCCTAGAGCAGATGTCGTCACTGGTATAATTAAAGCNAATATTCCNTCNAGGGTTGCATTNCAAGTTTCATCTTCTTTAGATAGTAGAGTGATACTCGATAATAAGGGCGCAGAAAAATTAGTTGGAAAAGGAGACATGCTTTATTTGCCCCCTGGCAGCGCACAGTTAAGCAGAGCTCAGGGAGCTTTAATTACTGATGAGGAATGTGTGTCGGTCGTTGAATTTTGCTCAAATCAAGCCAATCCAATATTTGCTCAAGAAATTGAAGAGAAAATCAATGGCAGTAATGATGAAAGTGAAGAAGTCTCAGANGAAGACGAGGAAATCATCGAAAAATGCCTAGAAGTCATTCAGGTTGAAAGGCGTGCATCCACTTCATTACTCCAAAGGAGGCTTCGTTTAGGCTACACTCGAGCCGCCAGAATGATGGATATTCTTGAAATGCGTGGAATTATTGGCCCTGGTGAAGGTGCAAAACCAAGAGAAATTTTAGTCGATTTGGCAAACTAGATCGTTTATAATGCTCCCCCCTGGAGTTATTTACCCCTCCCACATTAAAGTGGACCAATGGCTCCGAGAAAAGGAACCATGGATAATACGATCGGCAAAAAGCTGAGTGAAGCTCGCGAATGCCTCGAACTAAGTATCGAGGAAATGTCTATTATTACAAGGATACCATCANAAGCGATTGAAAGTTTAGAGACGAGTAATTTTTCAGATTTTCCNAACTCTATTTATGCAGAAAGTTTCCTAAAGCTTTATTGCAAACATCTTGATATCGAACCAAAAATTTTTCTGAACGAGATAAAGGCATTTTTTAATGAGAATGATCATGAAGTTGCCTATTTACGTGGTGCAGCAGCAAATAATGAATTTACTAATCTGAAGAAAGATGAATCAAAAAATGCATCACCCATTACTCTTGCAGCTGCGGTTACAATCTTAATTATAGGTGTACCATCAATAATTGTTCTCAATAATTATAAGTCAGAAAAAAAAGTTAACATTACCCCGGAACTCTATACTCCTAAATCTGAGAAAAANAACGAAATCAAATCAATTGCCGAAAGTTTAATTCTAGAACAGAGCTCTAAAATTAAAACTGATAAAAGTTCATCAGATGAAACTCTTCTGGAAAAAGCAGAGGATCAAAATAGTATAAAACCAGCCCCCAAAGCAATTCCTATTGAAAAGAGTCCTTCGACGGAACAACCCGTTGCCTTTTCTACATTTGGATAATTTTCAGTCTTCAAAAGACTGAATTATTAACAATGATGAATTCATTACAAACCACAAGAGTTTCAGATTCAAACGTTGCATCAAATCTTCCACTTCCGGCTCCAGCTCTTCTTTGCCACGAAATAGAAAGAAGAGAAGAACAAGAAAACTTCATTGCTGATTCCAGAAAGTAAATCAATGATATTATTTTCGGTGAAGACTCTCGATTGTTAATTATTCTTGGACCTTGCTCAATTCATTGTACTGAAGCAGGCAAAAATATGCGGAAAAATTAATTAATCTCTCAGCTAAGGTATCTGACAAACTACTACTAGTAGTGAGAGTTTATTTTGAGAAGCCCAGAACCACTGTTGGTTGGAAAGGATTAATTATGGATCCAAAACTTGATGGCTCGGATAATATTGCAGAAGGTCTAAGAGTAGCCCGAACAATTTTGAGTGATTTAATCAAGCTTGGCATCCCTACAGCAACTGAGTTATTGGATCCTATTACTCCCCAATATATTGCTGATTTAATAAGCTGGTCAGCTATTGGCGCTAGGACCACTGAATCTCAAACACATCGTCAAATGGCTTCTGGACTCTCTATGCCATTGGGTTTCAAAAATGCAANTAATGGATCTGTAATTCCAGCCATAAACGCGATAAAAGCCGCAATGAGTCCTCAAACATTTTTAGGTATTAGCCCTGAGGGNATCGCTTCTGCAGTGTCTACTAATGGCAATCCTCANTGCCATGTTATTTTACGAGGCGGCGAACATGGACCCAACTACGAAAAAAACCATGTCAATGAGGCTATTGCAAAACTTAANAACAATNGTCTTCACCCTGCANTAATGATAGATGNCAGCCACGACAATTCCCAAAAGGANCATAATAATCAACCAGCTGTTTTCAGGAACATTGTAGATCAACGTTTGGACGGCGACTCAACAATCATCGGAGCTATGCTCGAATCTAATCTTGTTGCAGGAAATCAAAAAATTCCCCAAGAACTAGATTCTATAATTTATGGTCAATCCATCACAGATAAATGTATTGATTGGGAAACAACTGAAAAATTAATTTTTGGAGCGGCCGAAAAGCTCTGAGTTATCTTCTCGCACAACATAATTAGGTGGTTTAACATCCATTTATGGATAAAATGACGGCTTACTTAAAAGGTATTNTCTTTGTATCTGTATTGTTACTTTTTCGCGTTGGAGGTGAGGAAAAAGATCCTTCTAGAATAGATTTGGTAAATCCAAATAATAAATCACCTAAGAACATAGCCTTAGTGGCTAAAAAAATTCGTCCTTCAATAGTGGTAGTTACACAAGAAGGAAGAGAAGGAAAAACAGTTGGCACAGGTACCGGTTTCGTCATTAGTGAAAACGGGCTAATTGCTACATGTGCTCATGTTATTGGAGAATCAAGATTAATAAAAGTTCGTTTTGATGATGGAAATGAATATAAGGTTGAGCAGATTTTCGCATCAGANCGCAAGTTAGATCTAGCCATTCTAAAAATAAACGCAAAAGACCTGAAGCCATTACAAGTTGAAAGCACGCAAATTTCTNAACAAGGATCAGAGGTCATTGCCATGGGCAATCCACAAGGCCTTGAGTTCAGCATCGTTCGAGGAATAATTTCTGGCATAAGAGAAATTGACAACCAATCACTTATCCAANTAGCTATTCCAATAGAGCCAGGAAATAGTGGCGGCCCACTGCTGAATGATAAAGGAAATGTGTGTGGCATTCTTAATATGAAATCAGCAATAACCGAAAATCTTGGATTTGCCATTCCAATAGAAAATTTAATCAGAATAAAGAATGCCCCTAACCCAGTAACAATGGATAATTGGCTTACTATTGGAAAATTAAATTCTGCTATTTGGAAAACTAAAATGGGAGCCGATTGGCGCCAAAGAGCAGGTAGAATTAGCGTAAAAGAAAAAGGTTCTGGTTTTGGAGGGCGCTCACTATGTGTATACGAGAAAGAAATACCTNAAATTCCCTATGAAGTTAAGGTTGATGTAAAATTAAATAACGAGAGCGGCGCAGCAGGTTTAATATTTGAGGCAAATGAAAATGACAAACATTATGGATTTTATCCAAGTGGAGGAAAATTAAGACTCACCCGATTTGAGGGCCCTNATGTCCTTTCTTGGTCAATTTTAAATGAAACTGACTCGGAATTATATGAAGATGGAGAATGGAATACTATCAGAATTAGAGTCGAGGAGGAATCAATATTAACTTTCCTAAACAACCAAAAACTATTCGAAATTAAAGACAATATTCTTCGCAATGGAAAAGTAGGGCTTGCTAAATTTAGAGATACCGAAGCGACCTTTAAGAATTTTAAATTAGGTACAGATCTTTCGATAAAAAAACCCTCTCCTGAAATCATTAAAGATATAAATAAAAATATTAGTCTTTTTTTAGATAATAATAAAGATGAATCAGCCATCAAAAATCTAAACAAAGAGGCTCTAACAACCCAATCACTTATTAATAAGAAAATCAAGACTCTAGAAGACTCCATTACTTCTTTAGAAAAATTAAAGGACAAAGTTCATAGAGAAAAAATTACAAATGAAATTCTTGAAGAGTTAAACAAAGGAAACGATTCCGATCTTTCTCAATGTGCTCTACTTCTTGCAAAATATGACAATCAAGAAATTGATATTGATGNTTATTATAGTGAAATAGAAAGAATGGGAGAGGACCTCATGCCCAAGATTAAAAACAACACTGACATAGAAGCCAAAGTGGCTTTGATAAGTAAATATCTATTTAAAGATAATGGCTATCACGGAAGTCGTACTGATTATTACAATCAATCTAACAGNTATCTGAATGAGGTTTTAGATGATAGAGAAGGAATACCAATAACCCTATCAATTATTTATATAGAATTAGCCAAACGAATAGGATTAAAAATGCAAGGACTTGGACTCCCTGGTCATTTTGTCGTCTTTTACAATAATAATGGCAATCGAAAAATAATTGATCCCTTTGATAATGGAAAATCTATCAGCGAAGCTGATGCTGATGCTATAGTTAAAGAATATGATAGCACTATGAATGCCAATGATTATAAAGCAGCTGACAACAAATCGATTATTCAGAGAATGCTCTATAATTTAAAAGGAATTTCTATAGACAAGAGGGAATATCAAGATGCTCTTAATTATGTTGATCTTCTGATTGCAATCGACCCAAAAGACCCTCAAGAAAGATTAAGTCGATCTATACTTTTTATTCAATTAGATCAAAATGATGANGCTAAAAANGATTTNGAATGGCTCTTAGAAATGGAACCCGAAGGGGTCCGGATTGAAAGAATTCGACAACTCTATGATCGACTTAACTAATTTTTACAATTAAGACAATTGAATCTNAANAGGGAAGTGGCCATTTTGCACTAACTAATAGCCACTTCCCCAGAAACCCGAAGAATAACCGCTACTTTAAACTTAGGGCATAAGATTTACACTTGTTTAATTCTTCCCATTTCCCATTAGGAATTAGTCAATCAAGAGTATTTTTATATTAGACTAATACTCAATGCCGGCTACCGCCGTAATGCCATATAGTGATCCAATTTTAACTAATTTTAATAAAAATAGGTCTATATATCGCTCTATCTCTTNAATCTTCTNACTGTTACAGTGTCACCTAACCGTAATTTACGTTCTGGCCCAACATAAATACTCACATTAGTTACGTTTTCAGAATCAGGTAGCGATTCTTTACATTCTAAAGTCACTTCATGAAAATCACCCCGAAAATTATTCGCTATCACTTTTCCAACAATATGCACATCACCAGANGGATCTTTAGTTATNTCNAAATCGGCAGGCCTTACTAAAATATCTGTNGACTCATTAGGTGCACCCTCACCCTTAAACAATTGACAAGGAATACGGTTCACTTTTCCAAANAGACTAGCAGTATATTCACTCGTNGAGTGAAAATANACTCTTTCTGGACTTCCNACTTGCTCTAACTTACCTTCTTTTAAAACTGCCAAAGTATCTGCAACAGATAGAGCGTCACGGGTATCATGAGTTACAATTAAAGCCGAGACACCACTTTCTTTGACCACTGATCTAAGCTCGTCTCGCAAAGAATCTTTTCTAACAGGATCAAGATTACTAAATGGCTCATCAAGTAATATAAAATTTGGCTTTGGAGCAAGCGCTCTAGCTAAAGCGACTCGCTGCTGTTGACCACCAGAAAGCTCATGAGGAAACCTATTCTCAAGATTCTCAAGACCAGTCAAAGAAAGAATTTCATTGAACCGTTTGAATCTCTCATTTTTCGGGCTTAGCTTATGCAATCCGTAAAGAATATTATTTTTTATGGTTAAGTGAGGAAAAAGAGCATAATCCTGAAATACAAATCCTATGTTACGTTCCTCAGGTAATAAAGTTTTTGTTTCAGAGCTCCAGGCAATCTCACCATTAATTTCGACCAAACCACTATCGGGGTTTTCTAAACCGGCAATGATTCTCAAAAGAGTAGTCTTTCCGCTTCCACTTTCGCCGACTAGAGCCATGATGTCACCATCAGAAAGGGAAATAGAAACTCTTTCAAGCGCGGGCTTATCCGATCTTGGAAAGCATTTAGTAATTTCCTGTACTCGAAGTGATTTCGACATCCGATTATTCTTGAACTATTCGTTTACGAATTAAAAGATGTAAAGCTAAGACACCCAATGTTCCGGTTATAACTAGCACTAGGGCAGGAATAGAACCATCAACTATCCTTTCTTCTTTTTGAATTAAGCCATATGAAGTAGTTGCAAGCGTCTCAATATTCGGAGGTCTAAGCACTAGAGTTAGCGGCAATTCTTTTAAGATATCAACAAATAACACTATCATTGCTCCAAGGAGAGGAAACCGAAGAAGTGGTAGGTGAATATTGAAGAAACTACCCCAACTCGATCTTCCAAGCATAGAAGAAGCCTCATCCATATTAACATTTATTCTTGTCATGCCAGCTTCAATCGGTGCCAAAGCAGGCGTCATAAATCTAACAAAATAGGCAACTATTAATCCTGCAGGAGTCAAAGTGAACATCAAAGATGTAAGGGAGCTAATCCCAAAGTACTCACTGATAAATTTTCCCATACCTGAAAAATATATTAGTATCGAAATTGCAACGACAGCTCCAGGAACAGCATAACCCAGCATACATAGCTTAGTTAAAGTTTTCATGATAAAAGAGGGAAATAATCTTGATGCATACGATACAATCAATGCTGCAACAACTATTCCAACGCATCCAACTGAGGAAACAATAAAACTATCAACTAAAGGACCCTGGACCAAACTAGAAATATTACTTTTACCCCAACCTCTAAATGTATTCATGATTAAATTAGAAATGGGGAATACAAATGATAATAGGAAAATCATCAAACAACATACGAACGCCATAAATGAGCCGAAGTTAGTTTGCGTTGGTGTCGAAAAATTATTTTTTGAAGACCTATGAGCATGAAACTTGGCTCGTCCTCTCAATAATCTTTCTAAAACGATAATAAGAAGAACAAAAACCATAGCAACTGCAGCTAAGCGTATAGCGGAATCTTTATCACCCAGATCAGTCCAACTCACAAAGATGCCTGTTGTTAAAGTTTCAATACCATAAAAAGTCATTGCTCCATACTCATTCATCACTTCAAGAAGCGCCAACAAAAGCCCACCAATGATTGCTGGTCGGGCTAATGGTAAACCAACACTAAAGACACTACGAAATAAACCACGACCTAGTAGCCTTGAATTTTCAATATAGGTTCCAGAAATTTCCGAGAACCCCACTCTGGCTGCTACATAAACATAGGGATAGAGAGCAAAAGAAAGAACTAAAATAGCCAAACCATGATTAAATACTTCAGTCGAAGACGACATTACTGAAGCTCCCCATCTTTCTTTAATCAAAAGCATTAATGGGTCTCGTATATCATATTTAACAAACGAGTATGCAAAAGCCATGACGTAAGTCGGTATCGCCATTGGGAGCATCAACGCTAAAGAAAAAAATCTCTTAAAAGGAAAGTCCCAAACAGTAATTATCCATGCAGAACCAACTCCAAAAAGAAGAACAGTAATCCCAACACCAATAATCATAATTAGCGTGCCTAGAATATATTCGAAGAGCAGATGCTCTGATATAAGCTCCCATCCCTCTCCAGGTGCTTCAAAAAATGAGGAAAGTACTACAGTAAGAGGAGAAAAAAGCACTATCGTGATGACTGCTGCAGCAAGCCACCACCAAAAAGATGAGATTCTTTGAGTCTTTATATCCTTTAAACCTACAGGCATAACCAAGAAAAGGTCATTAGCCTAAGGCATAAAACTTAACCAAGCAACGAGGGGGATTTAATTAAGAATGATTATAATTATTTCCAATTAGCTAAGGCAAAAATCTTAACAGCTTCGGAATTTAAAGTCCCTAATTCTGAAATGGATAATGCATCAGCTTTAAATTTACCCCAAGATTTCAGCAATGGAGAATCTGTAGAAGAAACTTCTAGGGGAAATTCATATGTTGTCACAGGAAATGTGCTCTGGGCTTCTGGACCAGTCAAAAATTCAAGTAGCTTGATAGCATTGGCTTTGTTTTTTGACCACTTTACTACTCCCCCACCACTAATATTTATATGCGCTCCCCTTCCTTTTTGATTAGGAAAAAACACTCCAACTTTTTCTGCAACTTCACGATCCTTAGGATTAGACGAGTTCACCAATAGTCCGACGTAATATGTGTTTGCAATAGCAACATCACCAATGCCTGCGGCAACTGCTCTCATCTGATCACGGTCACTGCCTTCTGGGGGCCTTGCCATATTCTTACGTACTGCAGAAGCCCACTTAGCAGCACCTGACTTGCCATTATTGGCAATAATAGATGCCAAAAGAGATTGGTTATAAATATTGGAAGAAGAGCGTGCCAAAAGTTTTCCCTTCCATTTCGGATCAGCCAAGTCCTCATAAGTACTCAACTGTGATGGTTTGACGCGGTCTTTTGAGTATATGAGTACGCGAGACCTCACGGTAAAACCATACCAATGACCAGCTGCATCTCTCATGTTTTTTGGAACTTGTTTATCGAGCTTAGAACTGGTTGCAGCTTGTAAAACACCCGCATCTTGAGCTCTGACGAGTCGCCCAGCATCTGCAGCAATAAGTAAATCTGCGGGTGATTCCTTTCCCTCAGCTTTAATTCTTTCAATAAGTGCGTCAGCTGAAGCCTTGACGACATTTACTTTTATTCCAGTATCTTTGGTAAATTTCTCATAGAGTTTTTCATCAGCCTCATAGTGCCTATGAGAGTAGAGAGTAACTTCTTGGGCTCCAACCGGCAAAACGTTAAAGACTACCAAGGATATAAAGAGGTGAACGGGTACGAAATTGAGAATTTTTGATAATGTTTTCATTTATTGAGAATTATTCTCAATAAATGAAAGAGTTAAAAAAATCAAAATGTTTTTTCATTAGTATTTTATTAACATATATGAAATACAGCATTAATTAAACGTTTTGAATGATAGGCTTTAATATCCATATTAACCATCAGATAGAGATACATGGAAATATTCGTTGTAATTGACGGCAAAAATACCGGGCCGATGAGCATTTACGAGGTAAGAGAATTACTTCGTAAGGATAAAATTAACACAAGCACTTTAGCATGGGTCAAAGGGATGACGAAATGGGAGCCATTGAAAGAGTGTCCACCTTTTAAAAATAGCATTGATATCGAAATTGCCGAAGCTGACCGTAATTCAATAATTGTTAATAGCGAAGAAAGAAAATCTTTTCTAGAACCTTCTCCAAATCTCTCAAAAGCAAAACCTTGGATTAGGTTATGGGCCAAATTAATTGACTTTCCAATTAATATTTTTTTGGGAATTTTATTTCTAAATAATTACCTAGGAAGGTCAAAACTTAATGAGCTAATGGGACCTGATGCTCTGCAAAAAATGTTGAGCAGTGAATCAACTGCTCAACCTGAAATTGGTGTCTTAGTATTGATAACTTTATCAATTTGCATTTCTTGGATAATTACTGAGTCATTACTAATATCGATTTTTTCTACAACACTTGGAAAATGGATATTAAACATAAAAACATCCATGATTGATGGGAAAAGAGTTGATCCCTTGTCTGCCTTAACAAGATCATTTTTTGTTCTATTTTTTGGCCTTGGGTTTTGGGTTTTTCCTTTCCTAATTATCTGCCCCATTATTTCATATATATATTTATTAAATAAAAGAATAACCCAGTGGGACCGATGGTTGAAAATAGAGGTGACGCATAACGAACTAAGCGCACTGAGAATTTTTGCTGGAATTTTTTCAATCTTTATAATTAACAATTTAGTTGGACTCTTATTGTTGTCTCCAGAACCAATAATACCATAGAAATAAAATGACGAAAAATTACGTTTATTTTGATCTAGAGACTATTCATTCAGCTAATGATGTTGGAGGATGGAATAACAAGGGCGATATGAGAATGTCTGTTGGTGTTACGTACAGTTCAAAATCTAATGGATATATTGCTTATCCTGAACATAAAGTTGAAGACTTGATCAAGGAATTGACTTCTGCTGATCTCGTTATTGGTTTTAATCACATTAATTTCGATTACCCTGTTCTAGAAGGTTACCATCCGTTTTCATTGGCTGACCAATGCATTAGTCTCGATCTAATGGTTAGCATAGAAGAAAAAATTGGTCACCGAATCAAACTTGAATCTGTTGCATCAGCGACTTTAGGAACTGGCAAAACGGCTCAAGGTCTAGATGCCATCAGATGGTGGCGTGAAGGCAAATATAGAGAAGTAGCGGAGTATTGCTGTTATGATGTCAAAGTAACAAAACTTGTACACGAATTTGGCGCTAAGGAAGGTTATATTAAGTATGATGATAAATTTGGAAATATTCAGACTGCCGAGGTCGAATGGGATTTACCTGAATAGTAATCTATTAAAATTTATAGGTTTCTTAGTAACATTTTTAAGATAAGACAAACGTGATAAAAAAAAATATAACAAAACGTATTTTTTTTATACTTTCATTAATTAGCTTCTGGCCGCTCTTTTTNTCCTCGCAGACACGAGCTGAAAACTTAGTCATAACCGAATTTATGGCTAACAACAAAGACACTATAAAGGATGGATACGGAGAAAATTCAGACTGGATTGAGTTACATAATCCTAGTTCTTCAGAGGTCAATCTTGCGGGGCTATTTTTAACAGACGACCGAAATAATTTAAGAAAATGGTCATTTCCTGAAGAAGCTACAATTAACTCTGGCGCTTATTTAGTTATTTTTGCATCAGGCAAATTTAGAAATAGCCCTAAAGATCCAGAGGGTAACCTTCATACTAATTTTTCAATCGATGATAACGGAGAATATCTAGCACTGATTGGAACTGACGGTCTTAAAATTATACAAGAGTTTGAACCAATACTCGCTTCAACTCCAAAAAATATTTCTTATGGGATTAAAACTGTCGATGCTAATCTGTGGAGTTTTGGTTATTTTTTAGAACCTTCACCCGGAGAACAGAATAATGGTCCAATTGTCAGTGGTTTTGTGAATGACACAAAATTCAGCAAAGATCGAGGCCTTTACTTCGAGCCCTTTAGTCTTGAAATCAGCAGCAAAACCAAAGACTGCTCTATTGTTTATACTGAAGATGGAAGTGCTCCAACAGTAGATAATGGAATAAAATATTTAAAGCCAATATTAATAGACGAAACGAAAGTTATAAGAGCCGCAGCATTCAAAGATGGTTTCGTTCCAACAAATGTAGACACTCACACATANATATTCCCAGAAAGTGTTATTAAACAAANGAATACAGGACCNAATCTACCTAAGTATTGGGCGGGAAAACTAGCTGACTATGAAATGGATCCAGAAATAGTCAATTCTCCTGAATATAATGATCTTATCATCCCTTCACTACAGGCATTACCTAGTTTATCTGTCGCCATTAATCCAAATGATTTTTATAATAACCGTTCAGGCATCTATCAGAACCCTCAAAGTCAGGGTGAAACATGGGAAAGACCAGTCTCGATGGAATTTTTATCGCAAAATGATGATGAAAAAAAATTTCAGATTGACTCTGGAATGAGAGTACAAGGAGGTAGCAGCAGAAATCCAGACATTCCTAAACATAGCTTTAGTTTACGATTTCGAAAACAATACGGCGAAGGAAAGTTAAAATATCCACTTTTCAAAAACGCACCATTCGGTAAAAGCTCAGTGCAGGAATTTGATTACCTTCAACTTAGGGGTGGATTCAATTTTGGTTGGACACATCGACACTATTATCAATCNAAATATGCACAATATAACCGTGATCAATTCGCTAATGACCTCTTCCTTGCAATGGGTAATACAGGCATACATGGACGTTGGGTTCATTTATACATAAATGGACTCTACTGGGGTATTTATCACATACACGAGAGGCCTGATGCCGATTACATGGAAGCATATTTTGGAGAAAAAGAATCCAGTTACGACGCCATAAATTCTAGTGCAGCGACGAATGGATCAATGACGAACTACAATGTGATGGCAAACCTCACATCAAAAATAATTAATTCTCCACAAGACTATAAAACATTGGAGAAACACCTTCACATTAACTCTTTCATNGATTATATCCTTCTTAATTTTTATATCGGCAATCGTGACTGGGATGGTCATAATTGGAGAGCAGCAGGAAATGGTCCTGATGGTGAACCATTTCGTTTTTTTCCTTGGGACAGTGAATTTGCATTATCCCCCAACAATGCGGGGGCAATTCAAAGCCCTAAACCTATTAGCAATGCCTTATTAACCGATGTAACAAACAAAAATGGAAATAAAAGGCCTACAGGTATTCACCAAAACTTAATTAAGAACGACTGGTATAAACTAAGATTCGCCGATCGTATAAGAAAACATATGTTCAATTCAGGTCCATTAAGTCCTGAAGGAGCGAAACAAATATGGGAAAAAAGGTCATTGAAATTAGAACTACCGATTATCGCGGAATCAGCACGCTGGGGTGATTATAGAAGAGATGTAGATTCCGGAAGGTGGAATCGATCACAATTTGATCTCTACACAAGAAATGAGCATTACAGGACAACGCAGAATTGGATTTTTGAATCTTTCCTCCCAAACAGAACTGAGATTCTTCTAAATCAATTGATTGCACGTAATCTATATCCAACTACAAAGGCTCCAAACTTCCCTGAACATGGAGGCCAAGTAAGCAAAAACTATTCTCTTGAGATAGAAAACCCAAATGATGGCGGCATTATATTTTACACTTTAGATGGCTCAGATCCTCACCTTTCGCCAGTCCAAACAAATGAAACAATACTTATCGGAGATAATCATATAACACGAATCCTCATTGAATCAGAATATTCAGGCCTCAATCAAAAATGGACACAACTTAATTATGACGACTCCTTTTGGCAGCCTGGTAAAACTGGCATCGGATTTGAGAGAACTCCTGGAGAATATGATGAATACATTAAATTCCCAATTATATCAATGTTAGGAAAAAACGCCTCATGCTTGATGCGTATTGAGTTCACGATATCGGATCAGCAAATTTTAAATCAAATTTCAAAATTAATTTTGAATATGAAATATGATGACGGTTATGCAGCCTTCATTAATGGTAAATTTGTAGCAGGAAAAAACAATCCTCAAACCCTAACTTGGAATTCAAGGGCTACGAAATCCCATCCTGATTCACTTGCCGTGGAATTTGAGCCAGTTGATGTTTCAGAGTCAATTTCTGAACTCCAGGTAGGAAAAAACATACTCGCCATTCAGGGAATGAATACTTCAAGAGGAGGAAGTGACTTTCTTATACTTCCAAAACTTTCTTTTGAAACAAGACCTTCTAATGAAATTTCGACTAATGCGAAAGAATACTCCGGTGCAATAAGTCTATCATCAAGTGGGACAGTTAAATCCAGAATCCTTAGAGATAATATTTGGTCAGCCCTGAATGAGGCCACATTCATAGTAGGCACCCCTGCAAAAGCTGGCAATCTGGTAATTTCAGAAATTCATTATAACCCGGCCGGAAATTCCGAAGAAAATGAATTTGTTGAGCTAATGAATATTTCTAATGAAATCATTGAGCTTACCGGGGTAACATTTACAGAAGGTATACGCTATATGTTCAATCTTAGTGAGACTTTAAAACCGGAAGAAAGACTAGTAATCACTCCTGACAAATATGAAGGACAACTAGATAACGGAGGCGAAAGAATAACACTCGTTGATGCTCAAGGGGAAATAATTGAGAGTTTCAAATATGATGACAAGGAGCCCTGGTACGAATCATCTGATGGTGACGGACCTAGTCTTGTAAGAATAAATCCAAAATCAATTTCTGATCCAAACCTTAATACCAGCTGGAGATCAAGCGCTGATGACGGAGGAAATCCTGGCACTTTTGATAATACATATTTTGAGGGTGAAGAGCTGATAAAATATGTGTTCACTGATTTTGCCACCCAAGAAATTGATGTTCAAAATGAATATCTAATTTTCAATTACCAAAAAAATCTAATAGCTGATGATATTACTGTTATCCCTCAAAAATCTAATGACCTTCAGAATTGGTACAACGTTGAGACCTTTGAGATAATTTCTCAGATAAAAATAGACAAAAACACCTCTAAGATCTCATTGAAGATTGATAAGGGGAATGAAAACGATTCCTCATCAATGAAATATTTAAGATTAAAATTAAATATTATAAACTAATCTCTGAGCGCCTTGGCAGGGTCAAGTCTTGCTACCATATATGCGGGTGGCAAAGCCGCCAAAGTACATAATATGAATGCTCCCATACAAATAATTGCGATGTCACTTGGAATTATTTGTGCGGGTATCTCCGCAACTCCATACATTTCTTCTGGAAAAACCTCGACGCCCAAATTTCTAGAAAGAATTTCTCTTATTCCATTTCGATAATAAAGGACCAGAGATCCTCCGGCTAATCCTGAAATTGAACCAATAAATCCAACGATTAATCCTTGTCCTATAAAGACACCAACAATCTGTGAGATTTTTGCTCCCAAAGCTTTCATAACACCAATTTCATGACGCTTTTGGACTGTAACTGTAATCATTGTGTTCATTGTACTAAATGCGGCTACAAGAATTATAAAGAAAAGAACAAAATACATCATCCCTCTCTCGTTTCTGATTGTAGCAAATAACTGTTTATTGCGTTCTATCCATGTTTGAGACTGCCATCCTATTGGGATAATTTGATTAAAAGATTTTTCTTTAGTTAGATCCGCCAAAAAAGGATCATCCAATTCAATAGACAAACCATGAATATTTGAACCCAATTCATACAAATCCTGTCCAATTTCTAATGGAATCAAAATCATTTCCCCGTATCTGACGGAATCAAATATACCTGTAACTACCAAGTCTTTAGGAGTTTTGATACTTTCAGTTAATTCTCTTACCCTTTGTCTAAGCTCATCATCATCAAGTTCATTATTATCAGCAGCCTCGAAAAGATCAGTAACAATAGGTTCAATGTCAGCAGTTGAAAATGCCTCAATATGCTCACCAAGCTGTAACCCATTCCTTTCGGCAAATTGTAAGGAAACTAGGCATCCATACTTACCCTCTTCTGGTTGATAGGATAAATCCAGATTACCCTGATCAACAATTTCTTTAATTCTTTCGCTTAAACTGCTTTCCGATGAATCAATACCCATCATCATCAAAGCAGATTGGCGTCGCGACGTATCACTACCAAATTGAAGAAGCACCTGACCCATTACATAAGGAGCGACAGATTTTACCTCCTCAACTTCCTCAATTTTTTTCATTAATACATCCCACCGAGCTGCATCTGAATTTTGATCTGAAACATCAGCAAAGCCATATTGTTCTACCCTCAAATGAGGTTCGAAACCTAATATCAAGTCCTCAAGTCGCTTTTCAAAACCTGTCATCACTGCAATGACGACAATTAAAACTCCAACTCCCAATGCAACTCCAATTATCGATATTAGAGTTATTATAGATACGTAGGTACGCTTTGGCTTTAAGTATCTTAAAGCCAAAAAGAGGCTAAAATTTTTAATCACTACAACTAACCATTGAATTTATCTCTAGGCTCAATACATCTCTTAATCAGGAATTCTCTTCGTCTCCACTTTTTTTCAACTGTGGAAAAAGCACAACATCTCTAATCGATTCAGCGCTAGTCAGCATGATGACCAATCTGTCAATCCCAATTCCAATACCGCCAGCAGGAGGCATTCCATGCTCCAGAGCGGTTAAAAACTCTTCGTCAACTTTTTGAGTCTCCTCACCTGCCTGATCCATAAGCCTTTGTCTTTGAATATCAGGGTCATTAAGTTCAGAATAGCCAGGTGAAATTTCCTGCCCATTTATAATCAGCTCATAAACATCAACTAAAGAATCATCATCAGTATTTTGTTTCGCTAAAGGAACTAGTTCTTTAGGCACATGAGTAACATAAAGAGGATCAAAAGTTTTTTCTTCAACTAGCTTTTCAAAAACCTGCTGAGTGACTTCGTAATCTTCCATTTGTTCGGATATCTCAACCCCTAGTTCAGCGCATTTTTCACGTCTCTGATCTGAGGTAAATTCAAACCAATCTTGACCAGCAACATCTTTAATGAGCTCTTTGTAAGGAGCTCTTTTCCAAGGCCTGGTTAGATTGATATTTTTGGTAACGTTTCCAACTTCATCTTTTGTCTCAATATTCAAACCTCCACAATATTTTTCTGCAACCGAACATACCATTTCCTCAACAAGATCGGCCATAGCTTCAAAATCAGCATATGCCCAATAGGCCTCTAACATTGTAAATTCAGGATTGTGCCTTCTACTGATACCTTCATTTCTGAAATTGCGATTCAGTTCGAAAACTTTAGTCATCCCACCAACTAACAACCTCTTCAAAAAAAGCTCTGGAGCAATTCTCATATAAAGAGGCATATTCAAGGCATTGTGATGAGTCTCAAATGGTCTAGCTGCAGCCCCACCAGGGACATCCTGTAGCATTGGTGTTTCTACCTCGATGAAACCACGGTCTTGGAGGAAGTCTCTAATTTCTCTAACTATCAATGATCTCTTCAGAAAAACATTCCTACTTACTTCATTAGAGACCAAATCTAAATACCTTTGTCTGTAGCGGGTTTCTTTATCTGAGAGACCATGATATTTATCAGGTAATGGTCTAAGAGACTTAGAAAGCACTTTGAAAGATTCAACCTTTATGGTTGGTTCACCTACTTTGGTTTTAAAAGTTTCACCTTCAATACCTATCCAGTCACCAAGATCTAATTGTTTGAATATTTCAAAGCTCTCTTCACCAACCGCCTTAGCATTCAGGTAGCATTGTATTCGACCCTTAAAATCAGATATATCGAAAAAATGACTTTTCCCCATGTCTCTGTGGGCAGTTATCCTTCCGGCAACTACAACTTTAGAACCTTCGTTAAAAGATTCACTCAATTCATCAATTTCCTTATCAATTAAAAACCTCTCACCATAAGGATTAACTCCTAGTTCTCTAAGCCTATTTAACTTTTCACGCCTAACAGCGATAAGTTCCTCTTCAGTACTCTTATTTTCCTCATCTGACATAAGAGGAATAACAAACACCTCCTTGGCGAAGGAACAAGAATAAAATCTATGACATTAATTCGTGTACAACCCGTCCATAAACATCAGTAAGACGAAAATCCCTGCCGGCGTATCGATAAGTAAGTTTTTCATGATCAATACCGAGAAGATAGAGAATCGTGGCATGTAAATCATGCACATGAACAGGATTTTCAATAGCATTCATGCCAAACTCATCTGATTTTCCGTATGCAAAGCCTCCCTTCAGTCCCGCTCCCGCTAACATCATTGAAAACGCAGTATGATGATGATCTCGCCCGGGCTTCTTTTTTTGGTGGTTCTGCGCATATGGAGTCCTTCCGAATTCCCCGCCAAATATCACCAAAGTATCCTCAAGAAGGCCCCTAGATTTTAAATCATTAATCAAAGCTGCAGTAGCTTTGTCTGCATCAGCGCAAAGTTTTTCGTGAGAATGGTAATGATTTTCATGTGTATCCCATGGTTGATTACTTGAATCTTTTGTATAATACACCGTGGTAAATCTTACTCCCCTTTCGGCTAACCTTCTGGCAAGCAAGCATGATTGAGCAAATTTGGAATTGCCGTATGTTTCTTTTGTTTTAGTAGTCTCTTTTGAAATATCAAATGCATCTGTAGCCTCTATCTGCATTCGATATGCGGTCTCCAAAGTAGAAATATGTGACTCTAGGATAGAATCATCTTTACGTGAATGATTATGAAACTCATTCATCTTTGAGAGCAAATCTAACTGTCTTCTTTGCTCGCTCTTTGCTGAGCCTGGGCTTTGAATATTTGCGAGTAGCTTTTCCAATGACATATCTTTAGTGATAACACTTGAGGCTTGAAATTGAGCTGGTAAAAACCCAGCACTCCAAAGAGCTGGACCTACAACCGTTTTAGGACTCGGTCGAAGAACCACATAGCCCGGTAAATTTTCATTTTCTGAACCCAATCCATAAATGGTCCAAGCTCCGATTGATGGTCTTGTTGGCTGTATGACTCCCGTATGCATTTGCAACAAAGCCGGCTCATGGTTTGGAACATCACAATGCATCGACCTTATGACACATAAATCATCTGCAAGCTTTGATAAATTGGGTAAAGACTCACTAATTTGAAGGCCAGATTTGCCGCATTTATGAAATTTTAGGGGAGATGGTAAGAATCCAGCATTTGTGGATTTATATAATTTTCCTTCTGGTTTTTTTCCTTCATGCTTTAATAAGTCTGGCTTCGGATCGAAAGTATCAACATGCGATGGGGCTCCATTAAGAAATAAAAAAATGACACGTTTTGCCCTAGGAGTGACACTCCTATTTAAAGAGCTAAGTTCATTTCCTTTAGCTAATAGTTTTGTTCCAAGAAGATTCGCCAAGCCAATAGCCCCAAAACCCATTGCAGATTGATGCAAAATTGCCCGTCGTTTTATTGAATTCTGATCTTTAAGTTTAATCACGGAAAATAAATTCGTTAGAGATGAGTAAATTCTGAGCAAATCGCTGCAAGCGTTCTTGTTTCTTTTCTTCAACCACTCCGATGTAATCAACAGACCTTAATAATTCCTCATTAGAGGGAGATCGAGATAAGATTTTTTGATACATTTTAATTACCGATTCATTGATATTATCGGAGGTAATTGCTAGTGATATTTTTTTCGATCTTTCAATAACAAATTCGCTATTAATGAAATAAAGTTTTTGCGCAGGCGTAATAGTTTCATCACGAGAAGAACTATGAATATTAGGATCTGGATAATCAAAAAGAGCAAGATAATGATCTAATTCTTTCCGACTAATTCTTGAGTAAATAGTTCGTCTCAAATTCTTTTTGTCAGACACTTTTAGAGATTCATCTCCCCTGTCTCCGCTCTCCATCTCGCCAGAAACTAATAACATTGAATCTCGAAGCATTTCCGCAGAAAGTCTTCTCCTGGGAAAATAAGAATAATATTTATTTTCCTCATCTTTTTGACGCTTTAAAGAAACAACAAAAGAACTTTGTCTGTAAGTTGATGATAACAGAATCCGCTTAATTAGATCTTTTATGGACCAGCCGTTTTCCATAAAAGTAATAGCCAAATAATCAAGTAATTCTGGATGAGATGGCGATGCTCCCAGACTACCAAAATTGCTAGTTGTTTTTACAAGACCTTGACCAAATAATAATTGCCAAATCCGGTTTACAGCTACTCTGGCAGTTAAAGGATTTTGTGAGCTAGCTATTTCATTAGCGAGCTCTAGCCTACCACTACCATTAGTATATTTCTTGGAACCTCTATCAGACATAATTTCCAGAAACCCTCTTGGTATTACTTCTCCTTTATCAGTGACGTCACCTCGCTTAAAAATTGGCAAATCTTGAACCTTCCCATCCTTAACGATATGAATATAGGACTTATCACCATTATTTCCTATAATTTCACGTTTATGGATTTCTGTGCTGGCAAATACACCTGCGAAAGCATGATAGTCAGCTGTACTGATGGGATCATACTTATGATCATGACAGCGAGCACAGGCAACCGTTAGAGCCATAAAGCCACGACTAACTACATCAACACTATCTTCCCATTCTTCAGCCTTCACCTCCAGTCGACCACGGTTATAGTATTGGGGGCCTAATCCAAGAAAACCAAGGGCAGCAAAATCTTTCTCGTTTATACCATCAATCTTATCAGCAGCAAGCTGCAAGCGAATAAAATCATCATATGGCAAATCGCGATTAAAAGCTTCAATCACCCATTGCCTATACTTATGTGCATGAGGGTAGAAAAATTTCTTATCATTACCAACTTGATGAGCTTGGTCTTCTGCATAGCGGGCAACATTCATCCAAGAGCTTGCTAATCTTTCGCCAAATTCGGGACGTTCAAGAAGTTGATCAATTAGCCTTGTATAGTTATTTGGGTCGTCAGCTTTTTTATATTTCTCAATTTCATCGAATGATGGAGGCATTCCAAGCAAATCAAAAAATAATCTTCTAACAAGGACTTCAGGCATCGCTTCTTTTTCTGGCTCAAGCCCATTTTCTTTTAATTTATCAAAAATAAAACGATCAATATTTCCTCTTGCCCAATTAGAGTCGCCGACATCAGGAGGAGAACTCTTTTTAGGATTTACAAATGACCAAAGTTTATCAGAGCTCTCAACGTTGATTGAATTTTCAGATGCATCTAAAGCGACATTACCTCCCAAATTAAACAATAAAAAAAGTAAAATCAGTAGCCTCATTAAATTAATTGGTTCGTTAATATTAACAAGCAAAAGCCCAAAACCAAATATAAAGATTACCTTTTTATTTTATAAAAGTTTTTTTCGATTGGTACAATTCGAGCCTTAATTTCGCCGATGAAACATCCAACTGGTTTTCATAAAATTTAATAGCTTCTGTAACTGCTGATATTGCCGATTCAAAATTCCCACAACTCGCCTCCGCCATGGATAAAAGATCTAAATAATTCGGATTTTTGTTGTTTGTCATCTTACACAANCTTAAAGCTAGGNCCCGAGATTCTTNAGGTCTTCTGACTTTTATGTCCTTATCTGTAGCNAATATATACGCAAGATTATANGCGGCTTTTAATGTTTTAGGAAAACGGCTAAGTGTCTTTTTGTAAATCTCAATAGCGCGCTCCTTATCACCGGCTTCTCGAAATTTATTAGCTGCTGCCATCATTTCTGCAGCTTCATCTGTTGGAATACCAAGTCCTCCTCTGAGGATTTTGATCATTCGCAAGACATCTGAATCATTTGGATATCTATCATCAAATTTTTCAAGATATAACAAAGCTTCTTTTGGTTGATCGGCATCAAGAAATTGAGAACTAATCCTCCTAGGATCAGGCTTAGGCAATGGACTAATAAACAAACCTTGAAAGGGAAGGGCCATGGACCTTCTTTGTTCATGATTAGCATTAAGTAATTTAAAATCAGATATAACCTGATTAGCTGAAACTTTACCCTTATAAATAACCGCCACGTCCCCATATTGATCCATCAAAAAACTTGAAGGCACTGGCAAATCAACCCAACGATCTAGAACACCTTTTTGAAAAAGATCTAGGGCTCGAATTCCCTTCAAAGATATAGAAGAATTTGCAAAAGGAAATTGAGAACTTTTTGGAGCTTCAATATCGACATTTAAAAGTTGAATATGAAGACCTTCCTCTTTTATTATTTTAATATTGTCAGACCACTCTTGAAGCTCTTCAATACACGGCTGACATGAAGCCGACCACAAATTAACAAGCATCGGCTTTTGTATTTTTGGCAATTCTTCAATATCCGGTAAGGGAAGCCTAGCAGGAAGAACGATTCTCGCTTCGTCTTCATCAGGAGAGATATTTTGCGGAGATTCGGTTGTAGGTTCAAGCTCAGGAATCTTTATTGATTGAGCAATATCATCCCCATATTTAATGCTATAATAAGCAGACTTATTTATACCTTTAACTTCATAACTTGTTCCATCTGGCCAGAAGACCAAGACTTTGTCTAGTTTTCCAATTTTCCCTAAACCAAAATGCAAGAAAGTTCCTGACTGTGATAAAAAACCATCACCAGCATAAACGGTTCGAATAATCGGCTTATCTGATTGATCAGTTAAGACGTGAACTTTTGCTCCAATAGCATCCTTATTCACGAGTGAACCGTCACCCTCTAATTTAATTCCTAACCAATCAGATTTATTGAGCGAGAGGTTTTCTAATAATCTTATTCTAGGAGCATTACGACAACTCACCCAAACGTCTAAATCTCCATCAAAGTCCCAGTCTGTAGCAACCACTGCCCTAGCATCATCAGGGAAATCAAATCCAGAAATTGCAGAATTATCTGCAAAGCCCTTGCCTTCGCAATTAATAAACACACAATTCCTCTCTCTTCCGCTAAAAGATCTATCTTGGTGCAAAAGGCGATTAAGCGCTCTCCATCCTTGTCTATACTTCAAGAGACTTTGGTCGCTTACATTAACATCAAGGGGGGATTGCGACACGACCTGTCGCCAGTAAACACTTCATAGGTCTCCAGTATCAGGAGCCGTAATGAAACCATTAGCAACTAAAATATCAAGCCATCCATCATTATCAATGTCGGCAAATCGAGACCCCCAAGCCCAGCGCCCCATAGTGACATTTACTGTTTCACTAACATCCTTAAAAGGTTTACCTAAAAAACCCTTAAATAAAGAATTACCACGAGCATGCCTGCGAAAATTATTAATCAAATCCGGATTAGCCTCTGATTTAAATTGTCTCTGATAGGTTATTCTATTCCCGGCTGAAGAGAACATATTACTAACATATAAATCCGAAACTCCATCCCTATCATAATCACCCCAGCTTACCGACATTCCAGCCGACATATCTTCAACACCATACTCTTTTGCAACATCCACAAATCGACCATCATCATTTTGATACAGATTATTTCTTCCATAATCATTAGCTACATATAGATCCAAGTCACCATCTCCATCATAATCATGCCAACTTGAGGCAAAGCTGAAACGGTCATTATTTTTATTTAGTCCAGACTCTTCAGTCACTTCAGTAAAATTCCAGTTCCCATCGTTACGCAGCAATTTGTTCTTCCCCCCATTTTTTGCATCATGATAAGGCATTGGCTCACCCATGACACCTGATTCACTTTCAGGACCCGAGGGAGGATTGTATCCACAAAGAAAAAGATCGAGATCACCATCATTATCGTAATCAGCCGAACTAATAGAGAATGTTTGTGCATGCGTTCCTAGACCCAATGCAAGCTCAAACTTTAGATCTCCAATGTTATCCATGAATAATATTTTAAAGTTTTGTGAGATCGCTATGTCTTTGTCTCCATCATTGTCAAAATCAAGAATCAGGGCGCTGGCGCAATAGTCCAACCAACCAGTATTACTTAATTTTGTAATATCTTTGAGCGATCCATCTTTTTGTCTTAGAAAGAGTCTGTTTGGCAATCCACCCTGCTGACAAACATATAAGTCATCGAGGCCATCTCCATTAACATCCCCTAGAGCAATGCCATGATTAGCGACCACATCCAGACCAAAATCACGGGCAATACGAGATCTCCAATGGTCAGTGGACTTTAATAATTGATTTGTGTAGGCAACATCGTCTCGAAAAACAGAACGAGTGACATCGATGAATAATTTTTGACTATCAGAAGGCCTTCGAATCACTTCTTCATAAAATAAAACATCGATCCCTTTTAGTTTTGGAGAGTCATATGAAAGAGACCATAGAGTCTCCCATTCAGAATTAATCTGGCAATATTTCCCATTTAGATTACCAGAGATATTAACTAAAACTCTTCCTTTAAATACACTATCAGATTTTTTCCCTGAGGAATCCAATGGATCTATCTTGTATAACTTAAGAGCAATCTTTTCTGGCCCCTCAGCAAAAAACGATAACAATTCATTAATCGTTTCTCTCAATGATAATCTGGAGCTCTTATCAGGCATACCTCGCTTAACAATAAATTCTTCATTTTTATAGATTTCATTTAGGAGATTGGGTCTTAATTTACTTCCCCTATATTCATAGCTTTCTATTTCCTCTAGTTCCTTTTCCTTAATTAAAGTTTTACTCAGAATAATTTCTGATAGTGCCTTTAATTTTTTGGTAGCTACCTCATTGAGCACTTCAGAATCCCAACCATCTTCTTTTGGGTCAATTCTTTTCCAGGCATCTTCAAGGGGAGCTATCACCTTAGGATCTTTGAGCCCAGGAGCAACGATCATACCTCTGGTGACACTGTTATTCTTTTGTTCACCTGATACAGAGGGTTTTTTCTGATCTGAACAACCCAGTAAATACGCCGTAGATGTAATTAATAAAATTACAAAAAAGTGGGAATAAAAAATCTCGTAGGCTGATCTTAAATAACAAACCTTCATATTTGTTGATAGAATAACACTTCTAAACCACCAAATGTAAAGAACTTGCTTATTGTGCCTTCCGAGAAGCAGTAAAACGGTTTACTCCATTAACAATAATACCAAGTCCAGCTATAACAAAAAGGCCAGGAAACCAAATAGTATAAAGAGGTGCTAACGTTCCATGTTTTAGTAAAACCTGATTAGGATTATCGGGATTGACCCAACAATTAACTTCTTCATTTTTCGAATATGGTTTAATTTTTTTTTCTGCCCTACCTCTATCAGAACTTGGTCCGTTTACTCTTTTGATCGATGTACCTAGATAGTTTGTATTTTTGTAGCGGTACTCATATTCCACCACAGGAGTGAATTGAACTGGACTATTTGGCGTAGGCCTAGACTCAAAAATTTCTACCTTTAGAATCTTAGCAGGCACTTTGTCCCAAGATCTTGTCTCTTTAGCTCTAGAATAAGCAACTAAAAGAACATAAACGAAAATTAAGCCGAGAAAAACAATAGAAAGCCCAAAGAATACAGTTCCAAACAATGTGGCTGGACTGTGGGATTCACTTTTACTCATTGATTCAAAATGCAATTAAACAAACAATCAACGAATGTCTTATAAAAAAAGACTTATTTGCTATCACGTTAATTATTAATTATTAATAGACATCAAATAATTAAGAAGAAACTTAACTAATGTCATTATCTGAAAAAATTACTTCCGACATAAAAGATGCCATGAGGGCTAAAGACTCCANAAAGCTTGCCGTTCTCAGGTCTCTTAAAACCGCACTCACGAATTATACTATTGAAAAATATGGAGCTGACGGTGAACTCGAAGCCAGCGAGGACATCGGAGTAGTGCGTACCGCCATTAAACAGAGACAAGATTCCATAGAAAAATTTGAAGCAGCCGGAAGAAACGAACTCGCAGAACAGGAAAAACTGGAAGCAGACATCTTGGAAGAATATCTACCCACTGCAATGAGTGAGGATGAAATCTCAAAATTAATTGAAGATACCATCCAAGAAGTAGGAGCCAGCTCAAGAAAAGACATGGGGCAAGTTATGAAATTACTCCAAAACAAAACTCAAGGACGCGTAGACAATAAAACACTCTCATCCGGAGTTATGGACCGCCTAACTTGANTGAAACAAGAAACAGACATAAATGTCTCAGCCATCTTAGTTGCTGGAGGTTCAAGCATTAGAATGGGATTTGATAAGACTTTCGCTAAACTCGGAGAGAGATCTGTCATTGAATATTCGATCCAAGCATTTTTAAGGTGCCACTTCATTAAGAATTTAATAATTGTTATCAATGAAAATACAGCATCGCAATTAAGAGATATAGTTAACAAAATTAAAACCAATACAGAAATAAGAATTGTATCCGGTGGCACAACTAGAAAGAACTCTGTTGCCAATGGATTAAATGAGATAAACCAAAATTGTGATTTTGTTGCCATACACGATGGTGCAAGACCATGGATAAATCCTCTACAAATAATTAAAGTTCTAGAGCAAGCTGAAAAGTTTGGAGCAGCTGCAAGCGGAAGACCAGTAACTGATACAATCAAAAAATGTGACAACAACGCAATTGTTACCGAAAGCATTTCACGTGAAGAACTCTGGGCAATGGAGACACCTCAAATCTTTAGTCGAGATATTATAANCAAAGCCTACTCAGAAATTCTCAATGAAGGCATTGATGTGACGGATGAAGTTTCTGCCGTAATGCATTATGGAAAACCAATTAAAATTGTACATAATGAATGGGCAAATCCGAAAGTTACTTTTCCTGAGGATCTAAAAATCAGACCTCCCTCATACTACGATTAACTAAAATNGAACAAAAAATCTAATAAACTGGAAGACTGACACGTTCCATTATTAGCATGATCACTAATCATTTTATAAAGGCTTTACTCTTCATAATTTGCATAACAACGGTTCTATTTACTATCAAAGAAGACGTTCATTCACACGGGTTTTACATAGTTGAAAAATCCCATATACACCCACCAAGACCGCCGCATCCTCCATTTCCTCCTCACCCAATTCCTCCNAGGCCAATACATAGATTTTTACCGTTGGAATTGAAGGAAGTTAAGATTGCTGCAAAAATTAGGGACCAAGTTGCCCAAACCACTCTAGAGCAGACTTTTTATAATCCTTCAAGTAGAAGAGTTGAAGGAACTTATATATTTCCAATTCCTGAAAATGCCGAAATAGAATCCTTTAAAATGGAAATCAATGGCAACATGACAAAAGGTGAAATACTCAACGCTAAAAAGGCCAAAGAAATTTATGAGAAAATAGTTAGAGAATCAAAGGACCCAGCACTGATGGAATATTCAGATAAGGCAATTTTTAAAATTCGTATATTCCCTATTGAACCCAAAAAAGAAAAGAAAATTAAAATTAAATATAAAGAATTACTAAAAAAGGATGGGCGCATGAATGCCTATAAGTTTCCTTTGAGAGCGGAAAAATTTCTAACTAAGCCAGTTAATCAAATCTCATTAAAAATTTCAATCAACTCTGAAAATGAACTTAAATCTATCTATTCACCAAGTCATAAGATTGACATCGAACGTGAAGGAAAAAAAAGCGCGTTATTATCATATAAAGAAAAGGATATATTGCCTGAGAATAATTTTGAAATACTCTTCTCGACACATCAAGATGATGAATTATCAATAGGATTTGATTTTATCACCTACAAAGAAAAAGGAAACGAGACAGGGTATTATGCCATGTTAATTTCTCCAGGAAATTGGAGGCCCGATACCTTAATTTCAAANGATGTCATCTTTGTTTTGGATAGCTCTGGATCCATGAGAGTTAAAAAACTCGATCAGGCAAAATCAGCAATCAACTTCTGTCTAAAAAGTCTTAATAAGACTGATCAATTTGAAATCATAAGATACTCAACCGAAACCGAATCACTGTTCGGCAACCTAAAATCTGCGAATAAAAAAAATCTTAATCTAGCCAAGGATTTCATCCAAAACATAGAAGCAGGGGGCGGAACGGCAATCGAGGAAGCTTTACTAGAGGCCATTAAAACTTCAACACCTAAAAAATTAAAAGACACAAAGAGACCCAGACAAATAATCTTTATTACTGATGGACGCCCTACAATAGGTGAAACAAGAACTGATAAAATTATTGATCGAATCATCAAANNACANCATNCAATCAAAAAAAATACGAGGATTTTTTCTTTCGGCATTGGAACGGACATAAACACCAAGCTTCTTGATTTAATATCTCAAAAAACAAAAGCATCAACAGAATACGTTCTACCAGGGGAAAGCATAGAATTAAAAATATCTGGTTTTTACTCAAAGGTAGCTCAACCAGTTATGACAAATATTTCTATTAAGAATGAGTCATCTGTTCGCCTTTCAGAAGAATATCCAAAAGATTTACCAGACCTATTTAAAGGAGATCAACTTGTTACATTAGGGCGCTATAAAATTAATCAAGAGAATGAAGAAAATTTTAGGGCCTTCATGCAGGGTAGCATAGCAGNCAAACAAGTTAAATTTAATCTTAACGAGAAAATTAATCCAAATATAGATAATGCATTCATAGCCCGGTTATGGGCTACCCGTAAAGTTGGTTACTTGTTAGAAGAGATACGATTGCACGGAGAAATTGAAGAACTAAAAGATACAGTGGTCAAGCTTGCTAGGAAGTGGGGAATAGTCACGCCATATACTAGCTACCTTATACTTGAGGATGAAGAATCAAGAGGTGTTCCAATTGCACGCCAATCGATTGGANACCGAAAAGTCATACCTAAAAATAATAACATAACAATTCAGGAAGCCAGATTAATTAGAAGAAAAATCGAAGCCGAAAGTTTTTTAGGATTTAGCAAAAATGAAACTGGTGACTCTGCTGTTGCTGCATCAAGAGCAAGCAATGAACTTAAGTCAGCAAATCAGTCAGGGGCATTCAGAGATGCTTACAAAGAATCTCAATACGGCAACACNAATCATAATTTCAAACAACAANCAACTAGAAGAATTGCCGGAAAAACCTTTTTTCAGAATGCCTCTGGTTGGATAGATTCATTGGCATCTGATGAGTCGTATAAAGAAGAAATAAAAATAAAATTCGCATCAAATTTATATTTTAAACTTTTATATCAGCGGCCAGAAAATGCCAAATGGCTCTCAGTTGGAACAAATCTTCAAATTGTGATCGACGAGAAATTGTATGACATTACCAATTCTGAATAATTGCCAATATCCAAATAAATAATCATTTGTTTACTTCAATTTAAACATTTAGGTTTAAATTTACCTTTATTTACTAAAACTAGTGCATCCCATTACTTTAAAATGGCANATTATTGAGTAATAATTTTTATGTAAAAAAGCCTTTGTTTATTGCGATTTTCTAAATTCTCCTTAGACTTCCCGCCCGATGATTATTAACCTCGAAAAATTACCAGACTGCAAAGCGTTACTCAGAATTGAAATTNCTTCTGATGACACTCAAGTGGAACGTAAGCAGATCATTAAACTATTTTCAAAACAGGCTAAAATACCAGGCTTCAGACCAGGCAAAACTCCTGCAAATGTAATTGAAAAAAGATTCAAGTCGGAAATAGAAAGTGAGTTTGAAGATCGNATAGTTAGAAAAGCGATCCAAAAAAATAATGATGAGAATGATATTGATATCCTAAGCATCAAAGAAATTCGAGATCAATCCCACAATAGTGATGGGACATATTCGGCAACTATAGAACTTGTGGTAGCTCCTGATTTTGAACTGACCGACTACAAAGGCATTGAAGTAACCGTCCCAAAAATNGATGTTACTNATGATCAACTAGAGGAGTCTCTTAATCAAATTAGAGAACGATTTGCCGATTATGAAGACGTTGAAAGCCGTGGGATCAAGATGGGAGACTTCGTAGTAATAAATTATAAAGGTTCTGTCGAAGGCAAACCAGTGGGCGAGGTTTTACCATTAGCCCCAGCAACTTTGGCTCAAAATACAGGTTTTTGGTTAAAGATGGATGACAAATCTTTTCTACCCGGTTTTTGTGAACCTCTANTAGACCTCAAAGAGAAAGATACGAAGAGCATCAACGTTACTATTCCTGATGATTACGATGCTGAAGAACTTAGAGGACAGAGCCTTGATTATGAGGTTGAAATTGTCGGTATCAAAGAGCAGAAATTACCGGAACTNGATGATGATTTTGCAGAAAAAATTGAACCTGGAAAATCTCTAGATCAATTAAAAGAGACCCTAAAAGAACAAATGCTAGAACAACGCAAAGGGTACAGGCANGAAATGGTAACCAACCAAATACTATCGAAAATAAATTCCGAATTAGAATTTGAATTACCTCAAGAAATTGTAATGCGAGAGACCCAAAGTAGGGTAAATGATATATTCACTTCAAATACTGAACGTGGGGTTTCAGAAGAAGAACTTGTTGAACATCAGGATCAAATTATTGAATCAGCTGGTGAGCAAGCCAACAACAGTGTCAAAACAAGCTTTATCCTTGAGCAGATTGCAGACAAAGAAAAAATTGAGGTAAGCCAAGAAGAGGTTCTTAATCGTGTTGATCAAATAGCAGCAAGACAAAATACTTCAGTCAAAAATCTAACCAAACAACTGCAAAAGAAAAATGGATTCGGGAGAATCATTAATGGATTAAAAATTCAAAAAACACTAGAATTTCTCCGTGAATCTGCAGTAATCAAAGAGGTTGAGCCGGAGGAATTTGAGCAGAAATAAATTAACACATAACTGTAAAACCACAAAACTTGAGGTACGTTGTACTATTAATNCAATCCTGTTTATCCCAGTGATTGAGGTTTAATCAAAAAAATAAAGATTNCCCNTAAAATTATATGTCAGATTTTCCTACATCATCGATCAATTCAAACAGCCCTAAAGCAATTCGCAATATGGTTATACCAACAGTCATAGAATCAGAAGGCAGAGTTGAAAGAGCTTACGATATTTACTCTCGCCTGCTAAAGGACAGAATAGTTTTTATTGGAAGTGAAATTGATCCTTACAATCAAATTTCAAATTCAGTAATTGCTCAGCTACTGTTCCTGCAAATGCAGGATCCTCAGAAAGACATCAACATGTACATTAATTCACCAGGGGGCTCTGTGTCTGCTGGCTTAGCAATTTATGATACTATGCAATTTGTAACTTGTGACATTAACACNTACTGCATTGGAATGTGTGCCAGCATGGGGGCTGTTCTTCTGAGTGCAGGGACTGCTGGTAAGAGATACGCCTTACCAAATTCAGACATCATGATTCATCAAGTATCAGGTGGAGCAAGTGGAACGGCTTCTGATGTTGAGCGAACTGTTGAACATATGTACTCCCTAAAAAAGAGACTCAACAAAATTTTAGCAAAGCACACGGGAAAAACAGAAAAACAGGTTGAAAAAGATGCTGACAGGGATCACTGGATGACCGCTAAAGAGGCCGCGGCTTATGGTCTAGTTGATCACGTTCTTGAAAACAAAAAAGATTTACCAGACAGCGGGAAATCTAAAGAATAATTAATTACTAAATTAATAGGCAATATATATAATCATGGCCAGGGCTTCAAATCTAACAATGTGCTCTTTTTGTGGAAAGAGCCATTCTGAAGTNCGNAAGCTAATTGCAGGACCTGGAGTTTATATTTGTGATAGTTGTATTGTTGTTTGTAAAAACATTCTGGACAAAGAACTCACTGAGGGACTTGATGGAGAAATTAAGGATGTTTCACAACAAGACTCCAGACTGAAAGTACCGGATCCCGTAACGATCTGCGAACAACTAGACGAANATGTGATCGGGCAAGATCATGCAAAAAAAGTTCTTTCTGTTGCGGTTCATAACCATTATAAACGAATCCTTCATGACCGAGGGGAACTTGATAAATCAAGATCAAAAGCCNTAAAAAACAATCAATTCTCAAAACTGTCCAAGGTAGAACTTGAGAAAAGCAATGTACTTCTTCTAGGTCCTACCGGTTCCGGAAAAACTTTACTTGCAAGGACTCTTGCCAAAATCCTTAATGTTCCTTTTTGCATAGCAGATGCAACGACGCTTACTGAAGCTGGCTATGTTGGAGAGGATGTTGAGAATATTATTCTAAGACTCCTTCAAACAGCAGAGAACGATGTCAGTAAAGCTGAACTCGGCATAATCTATATCGATGAGATTGATAAAATTGGTCGTAAAACTGAAAATGTCAGTATTACTCGTGATGTTTCTGGTGAAGGAGTACAACAAGCTCTATTAAAAATTCTTGAGGGCACAGTCTGCAACGTACCTCCCCAGGGAGGAAGAAAACATCCACAGCAAGATTATATTCANGTAAATACAGAAAAAATACTTTTCATTTGTGGTGGAGCATTCGTTGGTCTCGAAGACATGATAAGAAGACGCCTAGGCAAAGGTGTAATGGGATTTAAAACAAGTGAGAACGAAATAAACGAAGAGAAGCAGACCAAAAATGAAATCTTAAAACTTTCAGAGCCAGAAGACCTATTAGGATTTGGTCTCATACCTGAATTCGTAGGCCGTTTGCCAATTATCTCAAGTTTAGAAGAATTGAGTACTGAACAGTTAGTTAAAATTCTTACTGAACCCAAAAATGCAATGGTCAAGCAGTATCAAAAGCTTATCGCACTGGAAGGCGCTGAACTTAGTTTGACCAAGGATGCTTTGGAAGCACTCGCCGAATTGGCGGTTAAAAGAGGGACGGGAGCAAGGGCACTTCGATCAATTTTTGAAAAGCTCATGCTTGATATCATGTATGAACTACCAAGCAATAAAGACATCAAGAAAATCACNATCAACCAGGCTGTCGTTGAGGGCAAAAAAGGACCCGTAATTCGAAAGAAAACTAAAAAAGATGCCGCATAAAATAGCGGATTTATTTTATTTCCATCAACATCTTTTCTAAAGATTGCGTAAGCCATCTTCACCAAAGCTCCTAGGATACTTTTCCTCTAATAAATCGATTTGATCAATTATTTCAGTTTCAAGATCATTACCCGCAGCAGCCAATGTGTCATTAAGCTGAGAAGCTTTAGATGCTCCAATAATAGTTGATGCTACAAAATCATGTTGTTTACTCCAAATAGTGGCAAGGGTCGCAACGCTCATCCCTAATTCTTCAGCAATTTCTATAAGTTTCCCAGTCACTTCAATAGTTCTTGGATTAATAAACCTAGCTGCCATTTTCTTTTGCCGATCACCACCATTGGAGAGGTAATCAGTAAATCTAGCGCCTTTTGGCAANGCGCCGGACTGATATTTGCCACAAAGCACTCCACCGGCTAAGGGCGAGTAAGGAAGAAGGCTAACGTTTTCTTTTCTACAAACCTGAGCCAACTCGCTTTCACAACGACGATTTAGAATCGAAAAATTATTCTGCACAGTTTCGAATCTATTTAGACTACCCTTATCAGAGGTCCATAGACCTTTCATCAACCCCCAACTAGTCTCATTTGAACATCCAAAAGTCCTTATTTTTCCTTCATCGACTAATTCAGTCAAAGCTGTAAGAGTTTCCTCAGGATGCATTCCATGATCAGGCCAGTGAGTTTGATAAAGATCAATATAATCGGTCCGCAGCCTTTTGAGACTTCCCTCAACAGCCATACGAATGTGATGACGATCAATTGAAGTCATTCCACTTCTAACAGGAGGAGTAAACCATCCATGNCCAGGGCCAGTCACTTTTGTCGCAATAATTAAAGATTCCCTAGGCTTATGTTTGATCCATTTCCCAACAATCTCTTCGGTAATTCCAAAATGATCAACTGAGGGAGGGACCGGATATATTTCCGCGGTATCCATAAAATTCACCCCAGCTTCAAAAGCTTTATCCATTATAGCGAATGACTCTTTCTCATCAGACTGTAGACCAAATGTCATGGTGCCTAAACATATCTCTGAAACTGTTATACCACTTTTCCCAAGTCGACGCCGATTCATATATTTTATTTTATCTTATTTTCTATTTTTAAAAATATAATCTTCACAATTCTATCTCATTATCTATCTGACTACGAATTGAATGTACTTCCTTTGGATCTACACCCTTAATGTTCGATGAAGCAGCAGAATGAAACTCAACTAAGTCAGGAATATTTAAAAGATANTTAATGTTTGAAGAACGGATTCCTCCACAACAAATTATACGTGGTTTTGATTGTGATAATTTCACGATTTTTGAAATCTTTTCGGGATCATCACTCGCTTTGGTTAATCCTGCAGAACTTAAAATACGGTTAACTCCTAAAGATCGTAACAACTTCATTGAGCTCTCCACTTTNTCGCATTCATCAAAGGCTCGGTGAAANGTAAAGGGAAGTTTTTCNGAAAAATTAATTAATTTTAAAGTAGCTTCAGAATCAATAGTTTTATCTGAATTTAAGGCTCCAGAAACAATTCCTTTGGCTCCCATATTTTTTACATTATTTATGGAAGCAAGCATTATATCTAATTCATCATAATTATAAAAAAAATGTCCACCTCTGGGACGAACTAAAACAAAAACAGGCAAAGTTATATTGTTTAGAACAGATTCTAACAATTTTAAATTTGGTGTAACTCCGCCAACTTCAAGATCCTCNCATAACTCAATTCTATCCGCTCCGTTATCAGATGCAATTTTAGCGTCTTCCAATGAAGTGCAACATATTTCGAGAATCCGCTTCACTCTTTAATATAAAAGAATATTTGTTCATCATCTTTTCCACTCACCACAAAAGGTCGAAGTAATAAGCCAGATTTTTCAGAGATAATCCTTAGTTTATAATCATTTCCTTTTTTGAGGGATAAAGCTAACATGTCGTTAGTATCATTATTTTCATCCCGAGTTTCTCCACCCCCTACCTTNANTCCATTTTTCCACACCTCCACGCGAGCAGCAACTCGATCACCTCCTTTTTTGTTATATAGCTGAATGAATACTCTCCTACTAGTCTTGATTNTATAATTATCAGTAACGTTTTCGGCGGAAACATAATCAATTCCCAAATCCCAAATGAGGGGGAAATTTGTGTCAGTTTTTTTCCAGCTAGAAGCGTATATAGCATGCCGAGGATCATCCTTAATTGCTTTAGATGCATCCCCTTTAAACCAAGCATGCCCCAAACCAGCAGCACTATACTCACAAGCACCAGTAAACTTCCATTTTTTACCATCCCAAACTTCCACCCAACTATGATTACCGCGTTTATTGGACCACATCGGTGTTCCCACAAAACGTGCAGGAACCCCAACCGATCGACATGCGTCAATTAGTAAAACTGACAAACCAGTACATGATGCAAAACCTGCATCAATAGACTCGTAAGGACTTTGATCAGGTTTAGGACGTTTACGAGCATGATACTTAACATTTATCATTTTCCACATTTCCTTGTTAAGAACCTGCGCTGCTTCCTCTAAANTTTTACATTTCTTNACAAGAGGAGAAAACCGANTATGAAAATCTTTTCTCCATCGATCCCTTCTTTCATTGATACTNGCATAGGGAAGCACGTCATTTAAAAAAATGTCTTTTGGGACTGATTTCGCCCATTCTGATTCTTCACGAGCCTTAAAAGCATAATTCACATTTTCAATTAGATATTCTGAACTAAGATTCTTAAGGTCTCTTTCAGGCATATGCTTGATTAAAAAAACTAAACTCTCTGCCCTTTCTCCATGCAGCTGTGAAATAGCTTTGAGCAACTCTTTAGAGTTATCCCCAGAAATCGTCAAAGACTCTTTAAGAACATTAGATGTCTTTTTAGTAGCATTTTCATCAATGACTTCATGTGCACATAAAGGATTAACAAAAAAGAAATACGTAAGAATTATAATAGATCTAAATCTCATTGGTAACTAAAGCATGGATATTTTACGATCTAACGTCAATGAGACCTTTATCTTTTTATATTTTTATTTTTCGAATCATCCACGACACAAGAATCTTTGCACCCAATAAACTTACTTAAGAAATACCGATTTTTACTGATAGCGTTGTAGATTTTTTCTGCAAAAAACATCATGCCTGGTAGCCACATCAATAAAGACATTGGTATTAATAACGGCATTCTCATTCCCAAAAACCTTATAGCTTGAGGCCCTTTAAAAATAGTTTTTTCAGGGGTAACGCAGTGAATTGCTTGATTTAGTTCATTTTCCTCGATATGAACACCTGAAAGACTTTCACTGAATTCCTTTAATGGAGTGAATTCTACTTTATTAAACCAATCTAATTTAGATAAAAGCCTTATCTGTAATTGACAAAATGGACAATCACTATCGAAAAAAAGCAGGTGTCTAGCATTTGACACAATCAATTATTACATCCATTTACGAGACAGGTCAAAAATCAATACCGTGCAAAAAATTTTAAGTCAGATCACCCCTACAATTAATACTATCGAAATAGTATTCAGAATTTCCTGCGCTATAATGTTGATCGGTCATGGTTGGGTATGCCTCAATGGAAAAATGCCTTTGACTGCACTTTTGTGGGATGAAGATTTAATGTCAGGATTGATCACGTCAATCACAGGAGAAGATTGGAACAGTTGGGTTACTTCTTTGGAAGTGGGCGATGCTATCAGTAACCTGATCAAGGCCCAGGGAATTTTATTTATTTTTTTCGCAGTGACTATCCTAATCAAATCACAAAAAAAATGGTTTAATTATATATACATTATCATTTCAATTAACCTTTTATTTCTGGCGGTATTGAAATATCTCGACAGCAGAGTTGGAATAGGAAACCTTCTTGAACATGCTTCCCAATTTTGCATGCCTCTGATCATATTTTTCATTGCTAGAGACAAAAGCATAAAGGGTATGTCGTTAATTATTGCCAAGGTTAGTATTGCTTTCGCATTTATATTTCATGGTTTATTTGCAATTAATTTCAGACATGAAATGATAATTTTTGACCATGCTCGACCTGGTCATTTTACGGAAATGGTTATGCTTTCGTTGGGCATTAATCAGGAATCTCTTGCCAATTCAATTCTTGTAATTGCAGGAATCCTTGATTTCATATCAGCAGCTCTCATTTTTTCTAAAGGAACTCCAAGAAATATTGGACTTTTATACATGTTAATTTGGGGCTCATTGACCGCAATGGCTCGCCCATGGTCTCGATTTGATAGTTACGAAATTGTTGAAAGTTTGAACATTTGGATTCCTGAAATGCTTTATAGAGCGCCTCATTTTATGATTCCTGTGTGTCTATTGCTTGCACTTAAGGTAAAAAGCGAGCATGATAAATTACCCCTGAAAAAAAATCATACATGAAATCCCTCTACCTCATTATTTTTGTTCTTATCTTTAGCTTTAAAGCATTTGCAAAAACAGATAAATACCGACTTATTTGGAATTCAAACCCACACTCTTCCATTACAATAGCCTGGTGTAAAATTGATGGCTTAGGAGCTAAAGTTCACTATGGAGAAGTATCCCAACTTAAAGATGGAGTAGACTATCCATTACAACAAGAAGTTCATAGGAAAACATTATTCCTCGATCTCAAAAGTAGGTTTGCCAGACTAACCGGACTTAAACCTAATACGGAATACGCATTTGTAATTAGAGATGACAATTCTGAGAGTAGACAATTCACCTTCAAGACTGCTAGCAAAGGTAATGAAAATTTTTCTTTTTTGGCGGGAGGTGACAGTAGAAACAATCAAGCAGCCACACAAAATGCCAACAGAGCAGTAGCAAAAATAAGGCCCCTATTTGTATGCTTCGGTGGAGATATGATATCTACACCAACAAATAAAAACTGGTCTAACTGGCTTGATGACTGGCAACTTACGACTGGAAAGGATGGCCGAATGATACCAATCGTCGCAGCTCGTGGAAACCACGAGGGTGCATCCGACATCCATCAATTATTTGATACCCCCCACCCTGGAGATTACTACGCATTTGGTATTGGTGATAATTTCCTAAGAGTTTACACGCTTAACAGTTGTATTGTGAGGGCTGGAGACCAAGGGAAATGGCTCAAAAATGATCTTAAAATTAATAAAGGTTACAAATGGAAAATCGCACACTACCATCATCCTTTCAGACCACACCACAAAGGAAAGGCAGAACAGAATTCACAATATGACGCCTGGGCAAAAGCATTTTATGATAATGGAATGAATCTTGTCATTGAATGTGATAGCCACGTTGTCAAAAGGACATGGCCAGTGCGTCCTTCCAAAGAGGAGGGCAGCGATCAAGGGTTTATCAGAGACGATGAGAATGGCATTACCTTTATAGGAGAAGGCTGCTGGGGAGCGCCTCTCAGGAAAAATGACGATGACAAGCAATGGACCAGAGCATCTGGTAGCTTTAATCAGGTTAACTGGATGGTAGTAAGTGAAGAAAAAATTACGGTCAGAAGCGTGAAAGTTGATAACATCAAAAATTCAAAAGTTATTAACGATGAACAACCATTTAAAACTCCAGAGGGCATGGAAATATGGAGTCCTGATTCAGGAAAGATTGTGACTGTTCTTCCAAGAAAATCGAAACAGGACGATCAGACTGCCAAAAATTAATCCATCAAAGAATCAATATAATTTTTACTTTTGATTATTGCATTAGTTACCTGTGACTTTTCAGGTAATATTGGAATTCCTCTAGGAACAGGATGCATAAATATTTCACAGTATCCTTCATATTTTATTTCTTTCAAAGCAGTTAAAATATTCTTGTAGTTCAAGGCACCTCCAAAACCAGGCATTTGTTGCATTTCAATTTTCTTGGGGGACTTCTTATGCATACCTACAGAGTGCTCTTGAAAATACATAAATGGAATATTTTGACTTCCAAGATCTCTAATCAAATTAGGAATATCTTCAGCAAACTTGTGTAAATGGTGAGGAGCAAAAGCCACTCCTAGATGCGCACTCTTGTTGAATTCTGCAAAGTATCTTAAAGCATCAGGGTGATATAAGAACTGACTGCTGTGGTTTTCTACAGCAATTTTTACTCCTCGTTCCTCAGCAGTAGCCAGATGTGGCTTCATTTTTTCCAGAAAACTTTGGACAGCTTTTTTTGCTTCTTCACCTTTTAGCTCAGGCGATCCAGTAGTACCACAAACAATAATTTCTGAATCAAAAAATTGACTAATAGTTTTAATCTCGTTCTGAAGACCAAAAGGCCCGAGTGGATATCTAGTAAAAACCGCGGGCTTAACTTTATATTTATCAAAGAGATCTTTTGCAGGTGCGTAGCCCATTTCTGAAATCTGTTCTCTTTGGTTACCATGAACTTTACACCAAATATCAATCGCCTCACACCCAGCTTTAGAGACTTCAGGTAAAATATCGTCAAGCTTCATCTCACCATACATTGCGGATGAAAGAACATAACGTATTTTCAATTGCTCAAGCTCAGCTCTCAATGAGGAGATGGCGGAAAACCCACAAACTAGGGGTAATGGCAATTTAAAAAAAGATCGTCTAGAATGATTAGTCATAATAAGTTATCTAGACCCGTGCTTTTCTTTCATCTTTTAAAAGTTTAATCCATGGCCTCAAGTACTGTCCATTGTCGTGAAATGTTCTACCTGAAACTAGATTTCCATCGACTACACTAGGTTCATCAACAAAAACACCACCACAAACTTCTAAGTCAAATTGACACTTTGGCACTGTTGCCATTCTTCGACCACGCACCCTATCAGCTCTGGCTGGAATTTCCACGCCATGACAGACACTTGCAATCGGTTTATTATTATCAAAAAACCATTGTGTTATTTTAATAAGATCAGGGTTATCCCTAATATATTCGGGTGCTCTTCCACCACTAAAGAAAATACCCAAATAATCTTCAGGATTAATGTCTTTAAAAGAAATGCTAGCATCAATGGTGTATCCCTCCCACTCCTTGGTAATTGTCCATCCTGGTTTAACTTCATGCATAACCATTTGATACTTTTTCTTTTCCGGGCCCGCCACAACAGGCTGAAAATTATCCTCTTGTAACCTATAAAAGGGATATAAAGTGTCTAGTGTCTCGCTAGCATCACCAACTATAATTAGAACTTTTGAATCTGACATGATATTAATTTAGAGTCTCTAATATAATAATCACAAACAATAGAAAACCGCAAAACAAAGAAATCCGTTTGAATACATACAGAGTCAGGTTGATTAAATAGATAACAAATATGAAAGAGGCATCAACAATAAGAGATGATTTCCCAATACTTAATCAAGAAGTAAATGGGAAGCCCTTAGTTTATCTTGATAATGCCGCCACAACTCAGAAACCCCAAGCTGTAATTGACCGCGTGACGAACTTTCTTTCTGAGGAAAATGCTAACATTCATCGCGGCGTACATCACCTCAGCATGAATGCTACCGTTGCTTACGATGACGCGAGGTTGACTGTTGCTAAATTTATTAACGCTGGTTCAGCTAAAGAAATAATTTTTGTAAGAGGTGCGACTGAAGCAGTAAACCTTGTTGCTAATAGTTTTTGTAAAAACCGATTACAAAAAGATGACGAGATAATCGTCACCGAAATGGAACACCACGCCAACATTATTCCTTGGCAAATAATTGCCAAAAGCACCGGTGCAAAAGTCATTCCTATAGCGATAACTGATGAAGGTGAAATAGACCTCGAAGACTTCGAATCAAAGATTAACGATCGCACAAAGATGGCTGCTTTTGTTCACGTCTCAAATGCGCTAGGAACTATAAATCCTGCCAAAGAAATGATAGCTACTCTCAAGTCTAAAAACATACCTGTTCTGCTTGATGGTGCGCAGGCAGTGGCACACCAAGCAGTCGATGTTCAAGATCTTGATTGTGATTTTTACGTTTTCTCATCTCATAAACTCTTTGGGCCTGATGGAATCGGAGTTCTCTACGGACGAAACGAACTACTCAAAGAAATGCCACCTTACCAAGGTGGTGGAGACATGATCAATATTGTGAGCTTTGAGGGAACTACCTTCAGAGCACCCCCAGAACGTTTCGAGGCAGGAACACCAAACATCAGCGGAGCAATTGGCCTAAAAAAAGCCATCGAATACATAACAGAATTAGGTTGGGATAATATTCATAAAATTGAATCATCTCTGCTAGAACATGCTACAGAAACACTGAGTTCTATTCCTTCTTTAAAGATTACAGGGACAGCAAATAATAAAGTGCCGGTCATATCATTTACCATGGAGTCTGCTCACCCGCATGATATTGCGACAATACTTGATACAAATGCAATAGCCGTAAGAGCAGGTCATCACTGCGCTCAGCCTCTTATGAAAAGATTAGGTGTCAGTGCGACTACGAGAGCTTCAATGTCTTTTTATAACACTATTGATGAAATTAACCAATTAGGTGATGCTCTTAAAAAAGTAAGCGATATTTTCGCAAACTGAGGAAAACTGGATGGATGATTTAAGCGACCTCTATCAGGAAATTATTTTGGCTCATAACAAAAGGCCTAGAAATAGTGAGCCCTTGGATCCTTGTACATGCAGTGCTGAGGGGTCGAATCCACTCTGCGGAGATAAACTCACAGTTTATGTTAGAAAATCTGAAGATACGTTAGATGAAGTGGCATGTGAAACGGATGGTTGTGCTATTTCACGGGCCTCAGGATCAATAATGACTACAATGGTAAGTGGTAAAAAAACCAACGAAGTGGAAACATTAATCGAGGAAACAAAGACTCTCTTGACAGGAGATGAAGAACCAGAAGTTGATCTTGTTGAGCACGGTGATATGGCAGCTTTAGTAGGGGTCCGTAAATTTCCCGCAAGAATCAAGTGTGCCACATTGGCATGGCATGCATTGGAAGCCGCACTTAAAGGCGAAAATGAGGCGAGCACAGAATAGTCAAATTAGCCAACTATCAAATTTCAGCCTTTTAGAAGTGATTAAATTTTTCACGGACAACTCGCAAATAAATGCGCCAGAAAAATTTCAGAAATGATAAATCTATGATTTCCAATTCTCAGGAACCATTCCTGAATCACCAAACTTTTTGATGTTTTCTTCATCAAGCTCTAATCCACATCCAAAAGCACTTTTAGTTAGAGAGTCTACAGAAATTAAGCCGTTTTTTATGATTAGAGATGGAAAATCTAATTGTCCAAACGAATAGAGATCAGGGTGCGCCAAACAAATCTTTTTTTGGAGATCTTTGTCATACATTGAAAGACCTGAAAAATAGTGATGTCCGTTTCTTTCAACATGACTAACACCAAGGGAGGACATTACAGTTAAATCATTCAGAAGCGCAAAAGGACCAACGTTAGCAAGATCCTCACCACTCATTATCCATTTTCCTTCTTTATTTTCCCTATTGAACTGAATCTTACAGGCATTAGCAATACCCTTAAAAACACCCTTACAGTTTTTGTGACTCGTTCCTCGATAGCCTAATTCTAAAGCGCGATTAAGAGATATAAGCTCACCATCAGATTCGTCAATTATCATAGCTGGACATTCATCCCAATTATTTATTTCATAAACAACATCATCGTTTAATGCAAAATCACGATGAAGAGGTTGCTCTACAAAAAGTAAATGCTCCTCATTTAAAAATGAATTTAACAAAGCGTTCTCTTTGAGCTTTTCCCAATGCGATCGAAATTCTGAAATCGATGAGAATTGCTCATTTCCATCAAGAGTAAATTTAAAACCTTTTATTTTTGATTTAAGGAGTGTCGCGATTGATTCTAACCTAGGAAGATCAATTTCAATTTCGCCACAAATTTTAATTTTAAAATGAGTAATATTATATTCATCAATAACTTCGTCGAGTGCCTGCGGTAAGCCGTCTTGACAACAATCCTTTTCGGTAATTTCAGATCCAAGTAAAGGATCTCCAAGGCCAACAGTATGTCGTGCAATAATTTGATTCAAAGGTTTATCAGGCAACCAATCGGCAGGCTGACCACCCTTCAGTTCATCGTAAAAATATCCTAAACGAACACCTAAATCATTTTTGCGTAGAACTTCATGGAAAGATTTTTTTGAAGCTCGACAAAACGCATCAATTAGAGCTCTTTCAACTAGAGAACTTCCAAGGTGAGCCAGCAAAGGTGGAATATTCTCCTCTTTAGCCCAACGTTCCTGAACTTCATATAACTCAACCCAAAATTCAAAAATAGTATCAGCTTTAATCTTCTTTGAAAAATCCAGAGCTGTACTCAACACGGTAATCATTTCAGGTAAATCCTCTTCAAAAGTGGTGTCAGGATTTTTAGTAAACCATTTTGGAGGTAACCCCTCAGAAGAGATTCCTTTGACTATTTTTCCGCCAAAATCCACCTCCACGCATAAAAATACATGAGGAAGACTGGTCATAGAAGCAATCCCGTATTTAAACNGGAATCGTGTATTCATTGAAAGATGCCGGAATTGCGCGGNGTTAAGGGAAATAGACATTATTTAGAAATAATAAGNGTNAGGCGCAAATAGAGAATGGACAATTGCTTCATGATAGATTGGAATAACTAGCCAATGAAAAAAGAAAGTAAAAGAGGAAAATTAGCAACTNTGCTGATTGTTATTTTTCTATCTGCCTTGGTAATGGGACCAGGNCCAGGATCTTTGCTNATCAATCCACATGGTTCTGAACCTAATTTTTGGTTTGGTATGCCAGCACTCTATGTTTGGGCAGTNTTCTGGTTTTTGGTCGAAGCTGGCGTCATTCTTATCGCGGCTATGTTGATATGGAGAANGGAGGACCCNAATGGATAGTATTAGATTATTACTTTCCNATGCAGATCTCGGAAATACTCCAACTGTAGTTCTTATCATTTATCTCATTATTCTTTTTGGACTTGGTGTATTTGGATATATAAAAAGCAAGGGNACTGAAGAAGATTATTACTTAGCCGGCCGCGGACAAGGAGTCTTGGTCACATCTCTAACTATAATGGCTACCTTCTTTTCAGGGGTCGCTCTATTNGGTTTTCCAGGAATGGTTTACGAACATGGTGTTTCCGCAATGTTTATCGCACTTAATCTTCCTGTCGCTGGGGCCGCTATTTACTTATTGGGGAATGGAATAAGAAAATTAGGACAATCCAGAGGTTACGTAACACCCGGTGACATGATAGCGGGATACTATGGAGGTTCCGGAATACGAATCATAGTAGCAGTTTTAGGTATGCTCTATGTACTCCCTTACATCATTATTCAAATCAAAGCAGGGGGTGGACTCGCTCAACAACTCTTTGGAGAAGACATGTTCAATCTTGGAGCGGCAGCACTTTCAGTAGTTACTCTGATTTATGTACTTGTAGGCGGCATGCGATCAGTGGCATGGACAGATGTTCTTCAAGGAATTCTTTTACTTTCTGGAGCATTATTGGCCGGCATTGCTGTAATCATAAGTCTTGGAGGAATTGAACCTTTTTTTAGTAAAGTCGCAGACCTTGATGCTAAGCAATTAACCATGCATGATCCCAAGGAATCCAAATGGAACCCCTGGTGGATTCTTACTTTTTGTGTCTTTGCTTCCCTTGCAAGTATTGTTCAACCTGCACAGTGGATGCGATTTTATGCTGCTAAATCATCAAGGACTTTAAGACAAAGCGCCATGATATTTGCCATCATTCTTCCTTCATGCTTTCTCTTTGGAGTTATGCTTGTTGGTTTAGTTGGCCGGGCTGTTCATCCTCCCATCGATCCAAATTTGGAATTAATCGCAAGCAATTTACCGGAAGGGCTTAATAAACCTTCTCAAATAGCGGTTTTCATGCTTAGTGAGCAATTACCGAAAATGCTTGGAGGCTTAGGGATTATTCTAATCTCAGTCATCATGGTGGCAATTATGGCTGCTTCTATGAGTACTGCTGATAGCAATCTTCATGCTTTAGGCGGCGTCATGACAAGAGACATTTATGACAGATTTATTAATCCTAATGCATCAGAAAAAAAACGTACACTAGTGGGAAGAATAGTCATTATTNTCGCCACATGTCTAGCCCTTTTAGTCGTCTCATTAGGAGAAAATACTCCATTTGGTAAAGGTTTACTTGAAACCATTATGCAATTCTTTTTTCTGGCTATGGCTTTTTCCTGTCAGTTAGTTCCACCTGCAATAGATATTCTTTACATTCGGAAAGGAACTCGATACGGAGCCATCGCAGGCATGTGCACAGGAGGAATAGTAGTTCTTGCTACTTATATATTTTCAGACAAAGAGGNAATCAAATACCTTAAAAGAATCATCGACCTCGGTTGTCTTGCTATTATTTTTAACGTGATAGTCTTTATAATTGTGAGTAAAATAACCAAAAAGGTTGAAACCTCACACATTGAAAGTTTTAAACGCGATTTAGGCTAAATTTTATCCCATGAGTAAACCAAGTATACTTACCACAACCGTTGGATCTTACCCTGTACCGGAATGGCTTGCCGCTTTTCCGTCAGAACAAGCTGTNATTGATGCAACAAGAGTCATTTTTGATACTCAAAGATCTATGGGAATAGATGTGCCNACCGATGGTGAACTTTATCGTTTTGATATTAACCATCCTGATACAAATGGTATGATAGAGTATTTTTTAAAACCAATGGGCGGGTGCGACAGCTCAATTGGAAGAACGGACACTGAAGCGTTCAGAGCAAAACAAGAAATGGGTTTTAGGGCGAAACCAGCTGCAGTAGTTCGATCATCTTTACACAGCGGTTCTCTTAATCTTATTGAAGACTGCATTCGTGCGAAATCAGTTGCTAATGGGGACTTTAAATTCACCGTCACCAGTCCTTACATGCTTTCAAGAACTTTGCTCGATAATNATTATGGTGATTTTGATACACTCACCTTAGCCGTCGCTGATGTATTGGCTGAACAAGTAAAAGATTGTCCGTGTTCTTGCTTGCAAGTTGATGAGGCAAATATTCCCGGAAGCCCAGAACACGCTCCCTTGGCAGCTGAAGCTATTAACCGAGTACTTGATACTTTTGATGGACAAACTGCGGTACATTTTTGTTTTGGAAATTATGGAGGTCAAACAATTCAATCTGGTAAATGGAAGCCACTNATTGATTTTCTTAATAGCCTACATTGTGATCATTTGGTTCTTGAACTTGCTCATAGGCCTGACGATGACCTACAAGCCTTAAAAGATATAAGGCCAGAGATTGGGATTGGAATTGGTGTTGTAGACATCAAGGTCAACCATATTGAAACCGCAGATGAAATTGCAAAATCAATTGAAAANGCGGAGTCCGAACTCGGTCAAGGACGAGTAAAGTACATTCACCCTGATTGTGGCTTTTGGATGTTAAAACGAAGCGTTGCAGATAGAAAAATCAGGGCCTTGGCAAAGGGCCGTGATTTATATTTAGGAATTTAGTTTTTATGAGAGAGGCACACTCCGACCGCTTTTCTTAAACTCCTCAAGCTTATTCTTGAGCTCTTTTACAATCTCAGATCTCTTAAAATATAAATTATTCGTTTCTCCGGGATCAGTATCTAAATTATATAATTGCCCAGGAGCCTCAGGCTCCTTCTCTGGGACTATGTATTTTTTCATTCCCCATCGACCGGCTCGATCATAATTATTCCCTCCTGAACCCCTATGATCGAGGTATTTCCATGGACCACGACGAATAGCCAATGCTAAACTAATTGTCTGGTGCAATGTATATTTTCTTATAGATTTNCCTTCATNACTTCCAATAAAAGCAGGAAGCATATTAACACTATCTTCACCCGCNCCTTGAGGTAATTTTACATTTGTGATCGCCGCAAAAGTCGCCATCAGATCAGTCAGTGAAAGAATCTGTGAGCTCCTNGTGCCAGGCTTAATTTTTNCTGGCCAACGTGCAATAAAAGGCACACGGTGACCTCCTTCCCAATTATCTCTTTTGACTCCCCTCCAAGGCCTTGCTCCATCATGCTTATAATCTTGCCTCATTGAAAGTACCGTTGGGACTTCTGGACCATTGTCACTGGAAAAAATAACTAAGGTGTTATCGGCGAAGCCGTACTTATCCAGAGCAGCCATGAGTTCCCCAGCAATATAATCGAGTTCAAATATAAAGTCCCCATGAGGCCCGGCCTTTGTTTTACCTTTAAATTGATCCGCAGGAAATGAAGGCAGGTGAACGGCTTGTGCGGAGTGAAAAAGAAAAAAAGGAGATCCCTTTCTTTTTTTAGAATGCTCTTCAAGAAAGGACAAACTTTTCTCCATAAACTGAAGATCAATTTCTTCCATTGAATAACCCGGTGCAATCATCCCTGGTCTATTATCCTGTGAGTAGGGGTGCTTTGGTAGAGGGCTACGATCTATGATTTTGGTAGGAGGAACCGGAATCCTATCTCCGTCAATAAAAGCATAAAGCCAGTCAGTAGTGGGACAACAAACACTACCAAAGAAATAATCAAATCCACGATGTATTGGTGCATCTGGAATTGCTCTAGAATAATCAATCCTCTGCACTGCTTCTAATCCATTTTTATTAATTGGCTTGCCATCTTTATCAAAAAACGTCATTCCAACATGCCATTTGCCATACAATGAAGTAGTGTACCCTTTGTTCTGAAGCATCCCCCCTATGGTCATTCTGTCTTTTTCAATCATGCACGGGCCTCCAACCCCAGTAAACACACCTCGCATTCCTGTTCTAAATGCCATGCGTCCGGTTAAAATTGAATAGCGTGTTGGNGTACACACCGTTGATGGGCTATGAGCATCCGTAAAAAGAATACCCTCTTCGGCTAATTGATCGAGATGAGGTGTTGGAACTTTGGATTCACTGTTATAGCATCTCACATCACCGTAACCAAGGTCATCAGCCAGTATGAACAATATATTAGGCAATTGATTTTCTTCAGATAAAGAAATACTTACCCCAAAAGTGATGAGGAAAAGATGGAAAACTTTTTTCATGNTTGGTTACTAAAGACATAATTAGGCCAAAAATCACACCTTNAATAATGATATACCTTTACAGGTATATACTTTTAAAGGAATATGTTATCGTGAACTCCGAAGAACTTTGTCAGATATATCGATGTCTATGTGATAAAACTCGGCTCAGAATACTAAACCTTCTGAGTGATGGCGCTCTTTGCGTCTGTCATNTGCAGGAAATATTAAATGAAACTCAAGTTAAGATATCTAAGCATCTGGCCTACTTAAAAGCCCATGGCCTGGTAGAATCTGAAAGACGAGCCAACTGGATGATTTATCAAATCTCAAATAAGACCAATCCAATTCTCGAAAAAAATCTCAAATGTCTACAGGACCTAGTNAGTGAAGATCCGACATTTAAAAATGATNTAAAAAGATTACACGCCATGGATACCTCAGCTGCGTGTTGCCCATCTTAACAGATTAANTACATGTCTAAACCAAAAGTTCTTATTCTTTGCACTGGAAATTCTTGCCGCAGTCATATGGCGGAAGGCATTCTTCGTAATGCTGCATCGGAATTAATCGAGGTGGCTAGCGCCGGTTCAAATCCCTCAGGTTATGTTCACCCAAAAGCTATCACAGTACTTGATGAAATTGGTATCGATATTTCATCTCACACTTCTAAACATATGAATGATTTTCTGGACCAAGATATTCATACAGTCATTACAGTATGCGGCAATGCGGATCAGGAGTGTCCAACTTATCCTGGTCAATTTCACCGTCATCATTGGGGATTTGAAGATCCTGCACATGCCGAGGGAANTGAAGATGAAGTCATGGAAGTCTTCAGAAAAGTAAGAAACGAAATCAAACTTGTATTCGAAGCATACGCGGCAGGAATCAAGNCGGCAAATTAACACCCTCACTAATAAAAAATGCCTAAGTGGTTTGCCTGTGAAGTTATTGGAACCTTTATCATGGTATTCCTTGGTTTAGGTATTGTTGCTGCCTCAACAACAAGTGACGCANCGACAGGTATTTTTCAGATTGCAGCAGTCTGGGGCTTAGGCCTTGCCTGTGCAATTTTTATCACAGCGCATCATAGTGGAGCCCACTTCAATCCCGCCATAACACTCGCATTTGCTTTTCAAGCAGATTTTCCAAAACGTAGAATCCCAGCCTACTTTGCGGCACAACTTTTAGGAGCATTCATCGCTGCAGCGGCAGTATTTTTTCTTTTTGAAAGTAATATAAGTCAATTTGAAGAATCAAACCACATCACCAGAGGNGCCTCCGAAAGTGTTGTTACCGCGAGAATATTTGGAGAATACTACTCAAAGCCAGTCTCTCAAGTAACCGCTATATGTGCTGAATTCCTAGGCACACTCTTATTAGCGCTGGTTATTTTTGGTTTTACTGCAAAAGAAAATAAATCAGGTCCTGGTCCAATGACACCAATCGCTATAGGGATAGCGCTTACAACACTGATATGCGTTTTTGCTCCATTAACACAAGCAGGGTTTAATCCCGCAAGAGACCTTGCTCCTCGATTTTTCTCGGCAATTTCGGGTTGGGGCAGCCTTCCCTTTACTCATAACGGAATTGGCTGGCTAACTGTTTATGTACTTGCTCCTTGCGGAGGCGCTTTAACCGGAGCTTGGATTGGAAATTTTCTCTTCTCACGAAATGAAGGTTAACTGTTTATTATTTCCAGAATTGTAGACATTTGGAAAAGACTCGATTCCTTAACCGCGGTATGTCATAAATAAAACATGCGTATTTTAGTCCTCATCTATATCGCCATGCTTTCCATAGCAGCGGCCTCAAGTCCAAATATTGTTCTTATCATTTCAGATGACCAGGCATGGACTGATTATAGTTTTATGGGGCACACTGATATAAAAACACCACACATTGATAAGCTTGCGAAAGAAAGTGTTCTTTTCAAAAGAGGTTATGTACCCACTGCATTATGCCGCCCTTCCCTTGCGACGCTTCTCACAGGACACTATGCCTCAACCCACAAAATAACTGGTAATGACCCATCTCCCAAATACGCTGAACGCAATTCAAAAATTTATAACGAAAGACGATCCAAAATTATATCCTTCATTGATAATTTTGAGACACTTCCAGAACTACTTTCCAGTAAAAATTACTTGAGCCACCAAAGTGGAAAGTACTGGGAAGGTAATTATAAAAGAGCAGGATTCACACATGGAATGACTCGAGGCTTTCCCCAGCCAGGAGGTCGACATGGAGACGATGGATTAAAGATCGGTCGTACAGGGATGAAACCCATTAAGAATTTCATCAAAATTGCCAAAAGAAATAAAAAACCTTACTTCCTTTGGTACGCTCCTTTCCTTCCACATACTCCCCACAATCCTCCACAAAGACTTCTAAAAAAGTATACCAAAGAAGGTAGATCCATCCATATAGCCAAATATTACGCCATGTGTGATTGGTTCGATGAGACTTGTGGAGACTTGCTTGATATTGTTGATGAAAACGGTGACCGCGATAACACCTTAGTGATTTATGTAACCGATAATGGATGGATTCAAAATCCGAACAGAGGAGGATATGACGCAAGATCAAAGCAAACACCCTACGAGGGCGGTATAAGGACCCCAATTATGTTCAGATGGCCCGCAAAAATTAAACCTGAAGAGCGTAAAGAATTAGTCAGTAGTATTGATATAGTTCCGACTATACTGGCAGCTTCAGGAGTAAAAGCTCCCGACAAATTACCCGGTATCAACCTCTTACCACATCTTGAAAAGCAAATTCCCATCAAGAGAGATGTCATTTTTGGTGAAAGCTTCGCTCATGACATTGCTGATATCAATAAGCCCGAAGCCTCCTTATTATTTAGATGGGCTATTAAAGATAAATGGAAACTTCTTCTCACTTATGATGGTGAGGTAAACCGCTACAAAACAACCCATCCAAGAAATGAAAAAAGGCCTCAACTTTTTGATTTAAGCAAGGATCCTGACGAAAAAATAAATCAGGCTAAAGAACACCCAAGCAAAGTTGCAGAACTGGTAAAGGACATTAATTCATGGTATCCATTGAAGGAAAGAAAAACCCTTACGGTATTTGATTAATTAGAGATATTTATCAAAGTCATCTATAAAAGGCTTAATATCCTCCATAAGAACGGCGTCAGGGTTGCATCTTAGAACCATTCCATCTAGATACATCAAACTACGGACAATGGCGAAGATCCCTTGATGAAAGGACATACCCGTCTGAACACCGAGCTTGATTGTTTCCATCATTTGCCGAGTAAGGCTAATTTCAGAAACGGTTTTTCCAGGGAAATCTTTGTAAAGCTCAACTAAGTCTAATTTAAACTTTTCCATAGCATTACCTGTCAGAGGGACTTCTGCCATTTCACTGAGTGAGTTTGCCGCCTCATTGAAATCGTTTTCAGTGAGTGCTTTAAAAAAATAAAAAAGACCCTTTCTTATTTTCGAGTTAACCCGACCAATGTAACCCGTATCAATGAAATAAAATTGACTCTGTTTTTCATCAACTAAAACATTTCCAGGGTGGAGATCTCCATGAAAAATTCCCTTACAGAACATATAATAACCGTGCACTTTAAAGAGTTCTAATAAGGTATCATATTCAAGCCTTCCCTCCTCGATAAGCTCATCAAGACTAGGACCCGATATAAAATCACTAACCATTACATTCTCATTGCAGAGAGACTCATGGACATTCGCAAATTCAATCTTTGAGAAATCATATTTGTCTTTGTCTTCATCCTTAATTGAGGAAAGCACTTTCACACCATCTACTTCTTTATTTAGATCGAGTTCACTGAGGGTGTATTCCTCAATATCGTTAAGTATGGCTTCCGGGTTACCTACCCTTTTGAGCTTTCTGTAAAAAAACGATATAAATTTAAAGAGCCCTCTAACGCTTGATACATCTCTCTTGAAATTTTTTCTAACATCTTTTTTGACGGCCTTAATGACTACTTTTTTACCATCTTTTAACGTGCCAATGTGCACCTGTCCCACAGAGGCAGAAGCCAATGCATTATTTTCAATATCTTCAAAGTGACTTATAAAACCTGGCACTGCTGTGGACTCAACCAGCTTCATAAAGTCCTCAGCTCCCATTGAATGGTTGTTTCTAAAAAGTTTTGANAGGTGCTCACATTTAGCCGGTTCCAAAAAATCAGACCGAAGAGCATGCACCTGACCTAATTTTACCGCCAGTAAACCTAGACGTTGAATCCAGTCAAGATCAGGAAGTTTACCATTATGAGAATAAATGGAGTGNATGAGTCGCCCGAATTGGATCCAGTTCATATTGGGAACTTATATTTGAGTATTCTTGGATACGAAAACCGCACCGTGCCTCTTCGATATCATGTTGGCGGCTATTCTGCCAGATTCGTAGATGGTTGGAAGACCACTACCTGGGTGAGTACCACCTCCAACGAGATAGCAATTACCCAGATCCTCGAATTTATTTCNAGGCCTAAGATGCATCATTTGGTTAAGGGAGTGAGCTAAATTAAAAGTAGCTCCGAACTGTATATTAGTATCCATCCAAGTTTTCGGAGTATACACAACCTCCTCCTTGATNTGCTCTCTTATATCAGACATTTCCGCTCTACTCTCCATAGCACTGATGACCCTCTCTTTAAATTGATCGGTGTTTGCATGCCAATCAACATCAGCTGTACAATTTGGTACTGGAACTAAAACGTATAATGCTGAATGACCCTCAGGAGCAAGTGTGGGATCGTTTATGCTTGCATTACGAACATAAAAAGANATGTCNTCTGAAAGGACCTTGTTGTTAAAAACATCTTCAATGTTCTTTTTATAATCACCTGCAAAAAATATCGTGTGGTGGGGAAGATCATAGATTTTGTCAATTCCGAGATAGAGCATAAATGTGGAACATGAATATTCTTTAGAATCAACTGTCTCAGGGGTGTATTTTTTNAGGACACCTGGGGGTACAAGATTTTTCATGGCATATCCAAAATCTGCATTTAAAACTGTTTCATCAGCATAAACTTTNTCACCGTCTTCGAGTTCAACGCCAGTTACATTTCTACCGTCAAGGGTCAATTGTTTAACAGGAGAACTGAGACGAATATCAACACCATGCTCTTTACACACCTTAGCCATTCCTTGAGATATTTCACTGAGACCACCNGTGACGTGGTAAACACCATAGGCATGCTCGACATAAGGCAAAATTCCGAACGCTCCAGGACAGTCCCAAGCAGACATACCTAAATATTTAGACTGAAAAGTGAAAGATAATTTTAATTTTTCACTTTTAAAATAATCTCCAAGAACACCGATTAGAGATCTTCCTAATGAGAGCTTNGGTAAGGCTTTTAGGAGATCAAAAGAGAGAAATTTTTTGTAAGAGGAATAGTCTTTTTGCAAACATGGATACATNCGATCAAACCGAACACTTTCGGTTTTCATAAATTTTTCGTATCCTTTAGAACTCCCAGGGAAACTTGTTTCGAGTTGCTGCATCATAGCTTCCTTGACAGTCGTAGGCTCCAAGCGCACATCATCGAATTGTAGCCTGTACATTGGTTCGAGTCTTTTGAACTCCATGTAATCATCTACATTTCTCCCGGCTTCCTCAAAAACCTCATCGAGAATAAATTTCATCATCAAGAAAGTTGGACCTACGTCAAATTTGTATCCGTTTTTGATGATAGCTGCATTTCTTCCCCCAACGCTATCTTCCTTTTCNAATAGTGTAACTTTAAATCCTCTCTTTGCTAATAGCATAGCCGCTGTGAGGCCACCAGGTCCGGCTCCGACGACGTTTATTTTCTTAATGCTAGACAATGTATTTTAGATTTGGGAATATGTTAATTACCAATGGTTACTCTATTAGTAAAAGGTAAATTGAGTATTGGCGATAATTTTATTTCAGCATAACAAACGTTGTTTAGGGGCCTACAGATTTAACCGAGGAATAACTTCTTTGGCTTAGTCTGATAAACTTGCTGCCCAATACAATACAATTACAATAAAACTATGAAATTCCTAANGAATCATACTATTCATATAATTACTCTAATTTTTATCCTGCATGGCAATTCGGACGCTAGAGAAGCTAAGGAATATGATAATGACGTTAATTATGAGGAAACCAAGATTCCTCACTATGACCTTCCACAACTCCTAATTGGTCCGGACGGCAAAAAAATTTCATCAACCAGTGAGTGGGAAGAGATAAGAAGACCTCAAATATTATCGTTATACAGTAATCTCATATATGGGCGAGTTCCTGAACCTGTCACTCCNTTAAAGATTTCTTTTAAATTGATNAAAGANGACAGGGATTTTATGAAAGGAAAGGCCACAAGGAAAGACATTGATATCGTCATCAGTAATTCAAAAGGTTCCAAAAAAATGCGCTTTCTCGTTTTTTCTCCAAACGAAGTGGATGGTCCTGCACCAGCATTTCTAAAGCACAGTTTTAACAATACAAAATCGGATGATTTTGATGCTTCAAAATTCAGACCAGGAAAACTTAAAAATGGATGGCCATTAGGAGAGTTTTTTGATCGCGGATATGGCTTTTGTGCCGTCTATCATGAGGACCTAGTTGGACACAATGAAGTAGGCTTCAATAATAGCATTCACAAACTTTTCTTTCCAAAGGGACAAAGTTTTCCAAAAGCAAGTGAGTGGGGAGTTATTTCAGCCTGTGCGTGGGGAGCCATGAGAGCAATGGACTATTTGGAGACAGACAATGATATTGATCATGAAAAAGTAGCCATTATGGGACACTCAAAGATGGGAAAAACAACCCTTTGGACTGCTGCACAAGATGAGAGATTTGCATTAGCCATCGCGGCCCAGTCGGGTTGTGCGGGGGCAGCTCTGTGGAGAAGAAAATCCGGAGAAACTCTGAAGAAAATGGTTACCCGGTTTCCATATTGGTTATGTAGNAATGCATGGAAATTTATTGATCAAGAGGATGATCTTCCTATCGATCAACACATGCTACTAGCTTGTATTGCTCCGCGGCCAATTTATGTACATAGCGGAGTCAAAGACACATGGGCAGACGGTAGAGGAGAATACCTATCCGCGTTTTATGCTAGCGAGGTATACAAACTTTACGGTGAAAAGGCTCTAGAGTCCCAAGATTCGCCTCCAGTTGGAAAAGCTATCATAGAAAGTCATGTTGGATACCACATCAGAGAGGGAGGCCATTCAATAGAGAGCTTTGACTGGAAACGTTTTCTAGACTTTGCAGATTATCATTTAAAATAATAAAAATTCCAAAGAAATGCAGTTATTCCTAAAATATCTAGTTCTTACTTTTTTTGCCTTAACCATACTAGTTGAGGCAGACTGGCCTAAATTTCGAGGCCCTTCAGGCGAAGGCATATGGGAGTGTCCAAACCTTCCTATTAAGTTAGATCAAGCCGAGAAAATCTGGAAAAAAGAAATTGGAGGAGGTTACAGTGGAATAACCANCAGCGGAAATAAGGTCTTTACGATGGATCGGCCATCCAAAAAAAATAAAGAACGAGTTCTATGTTACAACGCTGAGGACGGCAAACTTATTTGGATCCATGAATACNATGCAAACTACTCGGGTCTCAGTTATGATAGTGGACCCAGGGCCTCGGTAACTATTAAAGATGGTAAAGTTTTCTCATTCGGCTCAATAGGACATATGTTCTGCCTTGATGAAAACGATGGTAGAGTCATTTGGAAGCATGACAGCAGAGAATCCTTTGGAGCAAAAAGACCAACCTGGGGTTTTGCCTCTTCTCCAGCAATTTGGAAGGATTTAATTATTTATCAGATTGGAGGTTCCAGTGGAGGTTATATGGCAATTAACCCAAATACAGGGCAAAGAATTTGGTCGTCTTCAGATGACCCAGCAGGATATGCAATGCCTGTATTTGTGGAACATGCTGGAGAAGAATTAATGCTGGCCTGGACACCAGAAAACATTAGAGGAATGATACCTAAAACAGGTGAAGTTCTGTGGTCCATTCCCTATAAGATCAAATACGGCGTTTCCATAGCACTCCCAATTTATTATGAGAACATTGTTCTGGTTTGCGGTTATTGGCACGGTTCCAAAGCCATTAAACTAGGCAAAGGTTTAAGGTCAGCCAAGTTATTATGGGAAGACGAAGAAAACATTCGCGGACTCATGGCTCAACCTCTGCAAAAGGATGGTCTAGTATACTTGTTGGATAGAACAAATGGACTTACATGCTTCGAAATAAAAACAGGCAAAACATTATGGGATGATTCTAAGGACCACTCAATTACGCCTCCAGGCAGAAACCCTCAGGCCACACTTGTTTGGGCTCGAGATGGAAAACATGAAAATAGAGCACTTATATTTAACGCAAACGGAGAATTACTTTCCGTTACACTTAATGAAAAGGGTTTCATAATTCATTCAAGGACACAAATCACGGGTAAAACATGGTCTCATCCTGCATACAGCAATGGACGAATATTTGCTCGGACCGATAACGAAATTGTTTGCTGGAAGATAAGTTCATAGAATTTGAATCTATTAAATGATTTTATGAAGCAACAGCTACCTNCTTTTTGAAAACNAAATTNCACCGAAGGTATATNCATTAANCTNNCGAGCAATTNACACTATTNATATAGTNATTTTTGATTACTAATTGAATTTATNAATACCAACATGATATTTTTATTATATCCTATGTTGGTATCATTAAAGCTTT